>JAFSGC010000006.1 GCA_017434825.1 Bacilli bacterium
AAATCTTTTTGTTTGTAATGTGTCTTCATTTGTACCAAGTGAATTAGTTATAAGAGTATTTAATTCATCAGCAATTTGAATTTGCCGTTCATCCTTCAAATGTTCTTTTTCAAAGATAAATCTTTCTTTATATTTTTCTGTTTTAATAGGAGTACCTGCATTGATAACCTGTATATGAGTATCTTCTCTAAAAGAATGTAAATACTCTAACCATTTAAAGAAAATATTTTCGGCTTCCTCATCATTAGCTTTAGCAAATGATACATCAGAATATTCAATACAAATAGAATAGGTATCATCATCAATTCTAAATATGCCTGTTCTTTCATCTACTTCCTTAAACATATAAGAAATTATTTCTTGATTAGTTTTAGGAATAAATGTTGTAGGTAAAATATTACTTTTCTTTTTCTTCGTATGATTCTTTTTCAATACCTTCTTTGCTTTTTTCATTTATCACACTATTATCCTTTCCAACAACTTGTTTAGCGAGTTTTAATAGCACTTGTGCTTCTTCCTGACTTAACGAAAAATTGCTGGTAGTATTCTCTAACGTATTAATACCAAATTTCTTCTTAGCACGTGCTAGTTCTCTTTGTTTACTACGTTCCTTCTTCAATTCCTTCAATCTTAATTTTTCTTGTTTTTTATTTTTTTTAATTTCCTTCTTATCCACTTTTGTATGTGGTTTTTTAGTTTTCTTTTTCTTATTTTTTTCTTCTAATAACTCTGCTTCCGTTTTATATAAAACAGGTTTTGCAAAGTTTATATAATTACGTTTCCAGTAAAATATTATACGTTCAGCGTTTAATCCTTGAATAGGTATGAATCCAAAAAAGCCAATTGGTATAGCTACAATAATAACTATCCATCCAGTAAGATCACTACCTATTTTTGGTGTTAAAAATAAATATAATGGTACAGTAGTTATAATAATAAGAATTCCAAATAACCATTGTCTTAAAGTGAAGTTATAAAATTTTTCTTTATAATCCTTTATTTCATCATGTATTCTAGGTTCTATCCTATCCATTATGCACCTACCCACCTTTCTGCCATTGTACTAGTCATAGAAATCATTGCCATTAAAAATCCATTTAAAAACATTATCGCTACCATAGAACTAATTGAACCTGCATCAGTTAATGTAGATAATGCAAGTGAATATATTGCTGTTGCTACTACTATCATTGACGCTTCAATTCCAAGAGCAATAGTAGACATTATGAATCTTTTGCAAACACTTTGTCCATCTTCCCAAGTACCTATTGCAATAGGTATAGGAGAAAATGCAAAACTTAAAATTAATTTTCCTATACGCAAGAAAACTTGAACTAATACTCCAATTAAAGTACCCATAAATGGTATATAAAGAATTAATATAATAATTCCCATAAATCCTCTTTCAACAATATTACCTGCATTTCTAACTAAATCTCCCATTTGAACAGCAAGATCTGGTATAGATGATGAAGATGCTAATGAACCTGTGACTTGAGTAAGAATGTTATTTGAGATGCTCATTATAGATGAAAGTAATTCAAATGAATTTTCTATTAACATTTTAAAGATAAGAAAACGGATGAAAGTGAATACCATCCGTTCCCAACTAAACCTTTCATAATCCATAACTTTTTTAGTCACATCTAATAAAAAGAATAATGTTAATAAACTTAATCCTATTGGTACAATAATTGAATGGATATTAGATGCTAATGACCATATAGTGGTTTTTGTGACTGAATTCCAATTACATAAATTACGAATTGTTCCAACAAAATCACTAATGTCAATTTTAAAACCTAATATTTTAAAGGATATTTGAAAAATCTTTTCAATTAATCCTGCCATCTATTAGCCCTCCTCTTATAATCCAAATAAACCTTTTGACTGACTAATAGCTATAACCATGAAACCTGCCATCATAGTCATTAAACCTCTACTTTTACCTTCAGCGTCATCACGTTGCCATCCTAAAGCAAACATAACAGCTCCAATTAACGCAACAACTCCACCAATCTTTAATAGCCAATCACAAACAAATGTGATAAAGCCATCTATACTACTTGTATTACTACCTTGTGCATAAACACTATTCATACTTAAAATAAATCCACAAAAAACTACATTAAATAAACTAACTACTTTTTTACATAACTGCTTAATTCCAACTGCCAAATTCTTTTTCTTCATATTTTTTTCTCCTTTTCTTTTTTATTTTGTTTACACTAGTAAACGATTAATATAAAAAAAATTTAACAACTTAAACAACATAAAAAATATAATTATAAATTATTCAATAATTCATCTGTTAAACTTTTAGAAGAAAGTAATATAGCATCCTTACTAAATTTACGTTCTTCATATTGAGTTAAATCCCTTGCCTTAAATTCAGGTTTTACTTTGACAAATCCTAATCCTAATTCTCTAAACATCTGTTGCTTCTTTCTTGTTTCTTTACTTACACCCCTTTCCATTGAATGATCATACCTATTTTTGATGGTTTCTTTTTC
>JAFSGC010000007.1 GCA_017434825.1 Bacilli bacterium
ACACACACAACAAGTAAAATAATATAAATTAATGAACATACTACTTTTTGTAATAAAACACTTCTTCTTTTAATAGGTAATGTATTTAAATATTCAATAGTCTTATCATCTTCTTCTTTAAGTAAAATAGAACCACCTAAAGTAGCAGCATATATTCCTACTAATAACGCTATAAAGACCATACCTTCTGTCTTCAAATATCCAAATGCTGAATCCATAGTAGCAATATCCATATTAAATGCTTTAAGCATCTCCTCAGGAAACACTTTCATCATCTCATTCAACATCTCGACATTCTCACTAGACATAATAGAAGGATATACTAAAAACACCGCTAAAAATAAAACTATTAAAATTCCAGTCCATATCAAAAAACTTTTAAAATTAACTTTTAATTCTCTTTTTAATATCATAAATCCTCCTACTTATAATACTCTATAAATAAATCTTCAATAGAAACTTCCTCTACTAATAATTTACTTATTTTATATTTAGATAATATTTCTAATAATTCATTAGGTTTTAAAGTATTAATAAATTTAACAAGATTATCAGTTTCAGCAATGATTTTCATATTTAATTCCTTCTTAATCTTATCAACCTCATCTGATTCTATAGTTAAATATGTCATACTATTTTCTTCTATATTTTTAATATTATCTTCTTTAATAATGACACCATCTTTAATAAATCCAATTCTATCACAAATCTTTGATACTTCACTAAGTATATGAGTGGAATAAAGTATAGTTGTCCCCTTCTTCTTCTCTTCTAATAATAACTCATAGAAAATGTTTTGAATAATGGGATCAAGCCCACTGGTAGGTTCATCTAATATTAATATTTTAGGTTCATGCATTAACGCTAAAACAATACCTAATTTCTTTAAATTACCTAAAGATAATTCTTCTATATTCTTAGATTCATCTAACTTTAATAAGTTAACCAAATCTTTTCTTCTCTTACTAAGATTCTTATCATAAAAACTCTCATGAAAATCCAATATCTCCTTGGCAGTTAAATCATCATATAATTTGATCTCACTTGGCAAATAACCAATTACTTTTTTGATTTCTAAGTCATTTTTATCTAACTCTTTACCATTGATATAAACATTTCCGCTAGTAGCATTAATCAAACTCATTATAGTTTTAATAGTAGTAGACTTTCCTGAACCATTAGGTCCAATGAACCCGTATACTTCACCTTCTTTAATCTTCATATTAATATCTTCAACTCCACGAATATCACCATAATATTTTTTTAATTTTTTTATTTCTAATATGGCTTCTGTTTTAGACATAAGAACACCTCCAACTAGACTAATTACTATTTATCTGTTAAATACATTATATCATATTTGCAAAAAAAATTAGAATGCTAGAACGACTGGTTCCTAGCTCTTATAATGGTTTACAACATATCATATAGTATGTATGCTGTGTGTTATCTTCAGGTCAAAAATTGCTTATTTTTCATTATTCGGGCAAACAAAAAAAGCCCATATTTGAGCTTTTCGAAATATTTTTTGTACCAATATTGGTAATTTTTTAACGTTTACTAAATTAGCTTCCCTTTATTTATGTGGGTTTTCAGCGTTTTTGTATGCTGTGTGTATGCTACACTACTGTTCTTAACAAGTGCTTAAATTTTTAACATCAAATTATCTAAAGATAAAATTAATTTATCCAAATTGTTTTTTATATCCTGTACTTTCACACCTAACTCCATCTTATCTATTTCGGTTAATGGATTACTAACCATTTTAGCAGCATTTATAAAAGAATCCCAAGAATGCAATAGCAATTGATATTCTGGCCTTATCTTGGATAAGTATAATTGATTAGAATCATAATATTTAATAATTTCAACTATTGAATTTTCTAAAAAAATTATTGTCTCATTAACATCTCTTCTCTTGCTTTGAACATCAATGTTTTCTTGGATAAATGTTGCATTTACTTCCTTCAACAATTTTGATAAATTCTGATAATAAGGAAATTTTACTTCCCTTTTTAACTTTTTATTTTCAAAAATGATTTGTATAATCAAAACAATAACTCCATTAAATATAATAGGAATTATTAATAATATCCAGTCTTTTGCTTCCATAATATCTACTCCTTAATAATTATCTTTCTTATATATTTTTCTACAAAGAGGTTCCACTCTTTTTCCACCAGGTGTTTTTACTTCTTCTAAATTTTCATAAATACTATAATGTTTAATTCCATATTTTTTCATTGTTGCTATATCCAATTCTTTGAATGCTGGACACGGTAATACTGTTCCATCAAATTTTATATCTAGTTTTTCTAATCCCGCATTACATTTATGTGAAGCATCTCCCATCAATGGTATTCCAATTCTTATATGACCACCATATAAATTTCGTGAATTATTTAAAAGTTTCATAAATTCTACTAATTCACTATCACTTAACATTAAATTATTTGAATTTTTCAACCCTCTACCTTGAGGTACAAAATTAAGTATGCTAATAGTATTTATTCCAGCAATTTCTAACATTTCTAATATATCTGGGATTTCTCTATAATTTGGTTTCATCGGAATAAAATGAACATCCGTTTCTAATCCAACAATTGAAGCATTCAATAATGAATCCAATAAGCAAGCATGCTTTTGTCTATTTCTTCCCATTAAATATTCATCAGTTTCATGTTCATATGCTTGATAATCAAAAACTATTTTATCTAATCCCATTGATTTTAGCAAATTTAGCTCTTCTTGGGTTATAGGGCTGAATACAGGTGGATGTATTATTCTTTCATAATAATTTTTTACGTTATTTTTTAATCTTTCGTTCCAAGATTCGTGTTTTTCTATTTCAGCTAATTTAAGGTTCATTTCTTTTATATAAAAATCTATTGCTTCAGCAGTTAGAGGTAAAGATTTTTTTATACCACTTGTGAATATTACTGTCCTTATTCCAAATGATTTAGCGTATTCAACCATCTTTAATAAATCAGGATGTAAAAAAGGTTCTCCACCACTTAAAGATAATTCTTCTATTCCGCCCTCACTTATAAAGTAATCTATAACTCTTTTAAAATCATCAAATGAAATAATTTGTTTTTTATCAATACAAGAATTTGAAGAACAAAACTTACATTCATTTGGACATGATTCAATTATTTCAAAACATAAATCTTTTACCATAAAACCACCCATTTATTAATTTATATTATATCATAAATTTGCCAAAAATTAGAACGCGAGAACTACTATCTTCAAGATTTTATAACGCTTTGCTCAATCTCGTGTATGCTGTATGTATGCTGTGTGTTATCTTTAGGGCAAAATAAGCCTATTTTTTGTATTTTATTGCAGCAAAAAAGCCCGTAAATACGGACTTTTCGAAACATTGAAATTCGTAATTTTGTACCAATATTGGTAATTTTCTAACGTTTACTAAATTAGCTTCCCTTTGTTTATGCGGTTTTACAGCGTTTTTGTAGCCTACTTGTAGCCTACCCAAACTGACTACAACTGACTCTAAGATATCTTAGTAATTTTTTACATATTTTTATAACACATAAATAATCTTATTTAATCCAAAGTCCATTGAAAAGTATAATCATCATCAAATAAAACATTTTCATAGTATCTTACTTTTAAATTAGTATCATTTTGTTTTTGCTCCCAAATAATAACGCCTTCAATTTTACCCCCAGCATCTAATTCTCCGCTGTGCAATTGAACGTCATCTTCAGCAGTAATACTATAAACTGAAGCTTCTACTCCATCACCATTAACCATTTGGAAATCTAAAGCGTTGTAAGAAATCTTTTTATCACTTTTGTTTTCAATTTTTATTTTAACTTTAACAAATTCGTAACCATCTTTTGCTTGAAAGTATTGATTAGATCCTTTTGTTTTATCAACACTGATTATTGAATAATTTACATCTTTGTAAGTTACCATATCATTTTGATTATATTCTTTTTGGAACTTATCCTCTTCTCCGCTTCCACCAGCAATAACTCCAACGACAATAATAGCTAATAAACCTAAAATAACCCATCTCACAATATGAGATTGTTTTTTATGACAATTAGGACATATTTTAGCTTTCTTATCTATTTCTGTTTGGCAATATTTACATTTCTTCATAAGTTAATCCTCCTTTCAATTTTAATTATAACACACATCTCACCGAATGGGTGAGTATATTTTCACCGAATAAGTGAGAAAATATTATTAGAAAGGATTGTATGCTACCATGGTAAATAAAAAAGATGAAAACTATATTTATTATCTTGTAGCTAAAAATCTTAAAAAGCAAAGAAAACTTAAAGGATTAACTCAAGCTGAATTTGCAGAGCTATGTAATTATAGTGATGGTTTTATTATGAATATAGAAAGTGAAAAATATTATCAGACTTTTAGCTTAGGAACATTATGGAAATTTGCTGAAGTATTAACTATTGATATAAGAGAATTATTTACTCCAATAGATTCAGATAATAAGAATGATTAAATCGTTCTTTTTTTGTTCAAAATCTATTTTGTTCACCTAGCCGGTTCTACTATCCTAAGATAAATAAAGGGATTTCGACATATTATGTAGCCTACCTGTAGCCTATTTGTAGCCTACAGCTTAAAAACCGTGTAATTTATATATTTTATCCAATCAAAAAAGCCCGTAAATACGGACTTTTCGAAACATTGAAATACGTAATTTTGTACCAATATTGGTAATTTTTTAACGTTTACTAAATTGTGGTGCTCTACGAGCTTTTTTAAGACCGTATTTCTTTCTTTCTTTAACTCTTGGGTCTCTTGTAACAAATCCAGCAGTTTTTAAAATGTGTCTATAACTATCATCTCTAGTTTGATCAGTGTTAGCATCAAATTTTAATAGAGCTCTAGTAATACCTAGACGAATAGCTCCAGTTTGTCCAGAGAATCCTCCACCATAAACTTGAACGTCAATGTCAAAACGATTTAAGTTATTAGTTAATACTAGTGGTTGAGTTAAGTCCATAACTAGAGTTTGGTAAGGCATGTATTCATTAACGTCAACACCGTTAACAGTAATATTACCTGTACCACCAGTTAAAGTAACTTTTGCTATACTTTTCTTTCTTCTACCTGTAGCAGTCCAAACTTGTTTATTTGCCATATTTCCTCCCTATATTTCCATCTTGATTGGTTGTTGAGCATCATGTTTATGAGTTTCTCCTCTATAAACAAATAGTTTTTTACCCATTGCTCTACCTAATCTATTATGAGGAAGCATGCCTTTAACAGCTCTTTCCATCATTTCTTCTGGATATTCGTTAATCATTGTTTTAGCAGTTCTTTCTCTTAATCCTCCTGGGAAACCTGAATGATTGTAATATTTCTTATCTTCAAGTTTGTTACCAGTTAGGTTAACTTTGTCTGCATTAACGATGATAACATAGTCACCACAGTCAACGTATGGTGTATAAGTTGGTTTATGTTTTCCTCTTAGGATATGTGCAGCTTTAGTAGCAACTCTACCTAAATTTAAACCAGCTGCATCAATAACATACCAATCTCTTTTGATATTTTCTTTTGTTTGCATAAATGATTTCATATTCTAATTCCCTTTCATTACGCCTTAATTAAGTCTTCCCACAACCAATTAACTTGTAATTAAAAATGTACCATTTAAAATTATATGTGAAATGGTGTGAAAAGTCAATTAAAACCAGCTAAATTTGACTATTTTTAGCCTAATACCACACTTTATTTAAATAAAGGCCTTCTGCAGGAGCCGTTGGAAGTGTTTTTGATTCATTTGGATTATCTAACATTTCCTTGATTACACTACCTCTAATTTTACATTTACCCACTTCTAATAAAGCACCCACTAAGTTTCTTACCATATATCTATAAAATCCAGTTCCTATAAATCTAATTTCTAATTTACCAAATGACTTAACAAAATCAATTGAGTAAATTGTAGTAACATAGTCATCTCTTTCACCTGCAACAAAATTATGAAAGTCATGAGTCCCTAAAAGATAATCTGCTGCATCTTTCATAAGACTAATATCTAATTTATATCTTGGTTGATGATAATAATCATTTAAGCTACTTTGATAAGCGCCTAAATTAATTTTATAAATGTATTCTTTTTTCTTAGCACTTTTTCTTGCATGAAAAGATTCTTTTACTTTCATAACGGACTTTATTCGAAGATCACTTGGTAAATGTAAATTTAATTTTTGTTTTAAATTAGTTATGCTTTTATTTGTGTCAAAATGTGCAACTTGTCCATTGGCGTGCACTTTAGCATCAGTTCTACCTGCGCCCTTAACTTCAATTGGTTCACCAAGAATTTGTGATAATGCATCCTCTAATTCTTTTTGAACACTTCTTAGATTATTTAATCTTTGAAAACCATTAAATTTAGCTCCATCATAACTAAGCGTCAGCTTTACCCGCATGTAACCTCCTATAAATATCTTTAATTAGTTCATTTATATCTGTTGTTTCAGTAAGTTCTGCACCTTTCTTATTAGCAAGTTTGATAAATTTCACGATATTAGGCATATCAACGTAACTATAAAGTTTATCATCAAATATACTGTTAGTTTTATGAACTATTTTTTTATCATATATAACAAAAGTATCACAAATCGGAGCTAAGAAGTTTATATCTCTACTAAAAAGAATAATCCTTTTATCATACTTTGTTGTCATTTTGTTGAAAAGTAATTTAAAGTAGTTTATCTCTTTAATATTTAAACCTTTAGAAAAGTCATATAATTTGATTAATTTATCATTAATTGTATTTGCAAGCTGTAATTTACTATTATTCTTTGTTGATAAATTGTTAGTATCGTTTATATCTAATAAAGTTATCTTTTTTGTATCTTCGATTTTATATGAAATAATGCTATCTAATGCTACGCCCTCATAATTAGGAACTACATAATTTTTAGTTATTACACCCATGATTTTAAAATCTAATTTTTTTAATTCTTCTACCATAGTTTATTCACCAACAATTCTTCATCTAAAAATATAGAATCAATTATGCCGTAAGCATTTAATTGAAGTGATAAGTCAACAATAAATGGCAATTTATATCCTAGTCTTTTTAAAATCTTTTCTTCTTTTAATACACTTATAGTACTCCCCTGTAGAATAATCTTTCCATCTTTAATGATAATTAATTCATGAGCATATAATGCTTCCTCTAAATTAGAGGTTATATTTACAAAGTTAACATTTCTTTCTTCCATATTGTTAAAAAATGTTTCTTTTTCTCTTTGGGATAACTCTCTTAACGCATCATTAAAAACAATAAAATTAGTATTTATTGTTTTTAACTCTTCTAAATTACTTATTATAACCTCACCAGTTAATTCCCTAATTACTCCCTTATTATCATCAGTAATTATCGTGGTATTTATATTACGATTGATTTTCATTATTACTTCTATGCCTCTTTACTAAATTAGTTATTTTAATAAAATGATGATTTACCCCTGATTTACCGATTCTATAATTATATTCTAATGTAATTATTTCTGCCAGTTCAGTAAGTGAAGACTCTGGATATTTTTCCCTAGCTTCTACTACTATTTTACCTTTTTCGTCTAAAACGTCTATTAAATCATGCTCTTTTAAATACTTTATATCTTCAATTTGTTTTAATCCAGTTTGAATGCTCTTCGTTTGATTAGATATTTCACAATTATTAAGACGATTTACCATATTTTTATGGTCACGGTATATTCTTATATCCTCAAAGAAAAACATTGAACCTGTAGCCTTAAATAGCTTTAATAAGTCGCTTATATTTTCACTAGATTTTAAGTAAACTACACTCTTATATCCACGTTCCACAATTTTAGCATTTAAATTAAATGAAACTAATAATTTTTGAATAGTTTGTGCAAAATCTAAGTTATTACATATAAATTCTAAATGATAACCACTTGTTTGAGGATTTGAAATATTACCTATTGCTAGAAAAGCCCCCTGTAAAAAAGCAATCTTTTCTTCTTCACTTTCTAATTTAACATCCATATTATCAATATCTATAGAATGTTTAATGAAATCTACCTTGTCTTTAATAGTTAAAATGTAAATTTGTTTAACACGAAATCTTTTTTGGATACGCACTACAATACTCGCGCTAATACCAAAAACCATTTTAATATCTTTATATATTCTACGAGCAACCGAAGCATTTTCTAATGTGATAACTATTTCGTTTTTTACTTTACCTGTAGCTTTTATAAATGCTTCAATTTCATAACGAGCTTCAACTAGACTGAAATCATTTTTTGATATCTCTTCTTTTAATGATGTAGTAAATGTCATTTCTTACCTTCCATTAAGTAAGAAAATATTAGATATGCTGTCTTTAATGAATCATGACGATAAACGCCTTCATCAATTTTATATAGTTTATCACTAATTACATATATACCTTTTTCCTCTAATACATCTTTATCTAGAACCACTGGATTCTTTTGTTCTTCCACTGAATATTTCTCAACTAAAGCACTACTCATAGTTTTAGAGTTGGCTACTACTAAATCAATTGTTCCTTCCCCTAAATATTGTTCTAACATATTAACGTGATCAGACACTTTAAAATCATCTGTTTCTCCAGGTTGAGTAAATAGATTACATAAATACATCTTTTTAGCTTTAGATTTTACAATTGCTTCAGTTAAATCTTCACAAACTAAGTGAGGAATTATACTTGTGTGTAAACTTCCTGAAGAGAAAATAATTAAATCAGCTTCATTAACAGCTTTAAAAACTTTTTCATTAACGGTTACTGGTTTATCATAAATAATTCTAACTATTTTTTCTTCACTAGCAGTAATTTGTTCTTCACCTACTATTTGATTACCATTTTCAGTAATACCAATTATATGAACTGAATCCTCAGTAAGAGGTAGGACCTTACCATTTTTGATATCTAAAATATCTTCCATAATAGGTAAACTAGAAGCAAAGTTTCCTTTAATATCCAAAAGCGCTGTAAGAAGTAAATTCTTAACAGAATGGTTACCCAATGATTTAGATTTGGTAAAACGATAGTTCATTAACTTAGTCATATCTTCATTGATATTAGCCATCGATACCATAACTTTTGTAATGTCTCCCACTGCAGGGATATTCATTTCTTGACGTAGTCTTCCTGTACTTCTACCATCATCTGAAACAGATACTACAGCAGTAATATTTACAGGAAATAATTTTAATCCTTTTAAAATTTGTGAAAGTCCACTACCTCCACCAAATATAACAATCTTTTTCATAATTAATCACTTTATATATTCTATCATAACACAATAAAAAAAAGAAATAATTAAGCTTATTTCTTTCGTTTTTTACTATGTAATACTTTCATAACCAATGATGACTTTACTACCATTGCACCAATAGGACAAAACTCTTGGCAACAATAACACTTGATACATTTACTACGATCAATTTTTGCTTTTTTATTGTCAATTGTTATTGCTTTAGCAGGACAAATATTTGCGCATTTGCCACAACCAATACATTTACTTTTCTTTAAACATGGTTTATTAGCAAATATTTTATTTGATGCTTTGGAAATTAATTTCGAAAAGAATCCTTTCTTATTACTAAAAAACATTAGTGAATTAATATCTTTTTTTATTTGAAAATCTTTTATGACATATTTATCTACGTCATCATTTAATTCAATTTTTGTTTCATCAAACAAATTTCTTAATTTACTTTGTTTAATTGTTTCAACATCGTTTATTCCAAGCCCAATAATTTTTGCACAAATATAATCAAGTGCATAAGGATTAGTGGAAGCTAATACACAACCAATTCTTCTTGGATCCCCCATTGTTGGGCCATTACCTTCCATACCTACAATTGCATCTACAATGTTCATATTTGGTTTAAAATATTCATTTAAGTCTATCAGCATATTAGCAAAGTCACTATGATTAGGAAAACGATAATGATATTCTGGTTTCATTGTACCTGGAATAGTTCCAAATAAATTTTTAACTGCACAACTCATTCCCATCATCCCATGAGTCTTTAACTTACAAAAATTAATGATAAAATCTGCATCATCTAAATATGCTGTATATTCAAATGATTTTAAAACTTTTGCTTTTTTAAATACAGTTTTCTTTGTTGAAAAATTGTTATTAAGTATAGCGCAAGTTTCATTCATCTTAGTAGCATTATATACTCTATTTAAATATGCTTTTGTATAAACGCCTCCAGGGCTATCTCCAATAACCACTGAGCATCCTTTACTTAATAAATAATTAGTTATTGATTTTAATAATACCGGATGAGTTGTTACTGCTTTGTTAGGATCCATCGCAGATACCAAATTTGCTTTGATTACTACTTTAGTTCCCTTTTTTATTTTCTTTAATAAATCAAAAGAGTTAATGATATTATCAATAACACCATTAACTTCTTTTTCTTCATAACTTTGACATTTATATATACAAACTTTACTCATTATTATACATTGAATCTAAAGTAACAAATGTCGCCATCTTGCATTACATAGTCTTTGCCCTCAAGACGAAGTCTACCTGCCTCTTTTACTTTAGCTTCACTCCCATACATTTTTAAATCTTCAAAACTAGTTACTTCAGCTTTAATAAATCCTCTTTCAAAATCAGAATGAATAATACCAGCACACGCAGGAGCTTTCATTCCTTTGACAAAGGTCCAAGCTCTTACTTCATCCTTACCTGAAGTAAAGAATGTTGATAAACCTAACAAATCGTATGTTGCATAAATTAATTTATCAAGACCACTATTTGTTACTCCCATAGAAGCTAAAAAATCTTTCTTTTCTTCTTCATTAAATGATGATAGCTCTTCTTCCATACGAGCACACATAACTACTACTCCTGAATTTTCTTCTTCTGCAAACTCTTTTACTTTTAAAGTATAGTCATTATCTCCAACCGCTATTGTATCTTCATCAACATTAGCAGCATAAATAATTGGTTTCGATGTAATTAAATTAAAGTTTTTAATCATTTTTAATTCATCATCAGTAAACTCTAGTCTTCTTACAGGAATATTTTTAGTTAAAGCTTCTTGAATTCGTTTAAGAATTGCAACTTCAAGTAAAGCATCTTTATCTTTTGAACTTTGAGCTTTCTTCTCTATTTTTTGTAATCTTGTTTCAATAATTTCTAAATCCGATAACACTAATTCAACATTAATAATTTCAATATCACGAAGCGGATCAGTAGAACCCACTACATGAGTAATTTCTGGATTATCAAAGCATCTAACAACTTCTACAATTGCATCTACTTCACGAATGTGAGATAAGAACTTATTACCTAAGCCTTCACCATTCGAAGCGCCTTGTACTAATCCTGCGATATCTATAAATTCATAAGTTGTTGGAACCAAGCTTTTTGGTTCATACATTTCATTTAGAAAATCCAAACGTTCATCAGGAACTACTACAATTCCTACATTTGGTTCTATTGTTGCAAACGGATAATTTGCAGCAATGATATTCTTTTTAGTTATTGCATTAAATAAAGTTGACTTACCTACGTTAGGTAACCCCACAATGCCAGCTTTTAATGACATAAAAATCCTTTCTAAACAGCTATACTTCCGCCGAAGCCTAATGGTAAAGAAATTATATACCATAATACTAAGAATAAAAGTAATATACCTGCTGTACATGCAGCATATGATGATTGATACTTAATAGATGTAAAAATACTCATTGATTTTTCATCTTGATTATATCTTTCTAAATATGCTAAATAAACAATGAAATATGCAAATAAAGGCGTTAATCCCAAAGATGCACATTCTCCAAATCTAAATATTAATTGAGCAAACTCTCCAGATATACCAACGTTTATAAAAGTAGGTACCACTTGAGGAGCCATTATCGCCCATTTTGAAACTGAACTAGGAACAAATATTGTAGACACCGCAGAAGCAATAAATAATAATATTACTAATGCTAGCCCTGAGAAATCTGATGAAGAAATTAAATTTGTAAATCCAGCTACAATTACATTTCCTAAATTAGTTTGTTTAAAAATACTAATGAAAGTAGCACTAGCAAAAATAAATACTAGAGTTTTACCAATTCCATTTAAACTGTGGCCTAAACTTTCGATAAATTCACGATTATTTTTGATTGTTTTGGCACCAATGCCATATAATAATCCCCAAATTATAAACAAGATAGTTACAATAAAGACAAATCCATTTGCAAAAAAGGATTCTGCTCCAAATAACTTATCAATATATAATGTTTCAGAATAATTTAGGAAATTTCCTGAAAACGGTAGACCAGGAATAATATTATAAATAAATATTACTAAATAAACTAAACTTCCAAGTCCAGCTAAAACTAAACCTTTAAGTTCACTTCTAGTTAATTCATCATCATTTAAAGTTTCATCTTCTTCAAACTCATATTTTGGAAGTTTTCTAGCAATATAATTTTCTGTTATATGAGTAATTACAAACGATAATACTAAAATTGCAATCACTGATATTAAAAATAATGAAAAAGTTCCAAATTTAAATCCACTATCTAGTAAGTGTGCTGCATCTGTTGTTAACTTAGCTAATGAAGAGTCAATACTTGTAAAAAACATTGACAATCCATAACCACATGTGAGCGATGCAAATGACGCTATAATACCAATGTTTGGATTTCTTTTACCATACTTGAATATTAATGCAGCTAATGGAATAAATGCTATAAAAGGCAGGTTTCCCATGATACTTGATAATAAACAAACAAGAACGATAACATATGTTATCAGTTTCTTTTTAGCTTTCTTTGTTAACACTCCAACTGCAGTTTTTAAAAATCCACTGTATTCCATAACTCCAATACCCAATAATACAATTATCAAGTGTGATAATACTGTAAAATTAGCGAAATTAGAAACTGTATTGGAAAATATATATTTAACACCACTTAGATTAAACAATGAATTAATTGACTGCGTTGTAGAAATATAATCTACCTTTGTTGTATTTAAAGTATTATAAGTAACTGAAACATTAAACAATGATAAAATACCACTAATTAATATTGCAATGATTATTAATACTATAAATGCCATAACTGGATGAAGAGTTATTCTCTCTTTAATTTTCTTCCGTTTTGTCATTTTTAATCACCTTTTTTAATTTTTTATGGAATTCTAAACGATCCATCATTATTTCTCTTCCACAATTTTTACATTTGATTTTAATATCAGCACCAACTCTTGTTATAGTCCATAGGTTAGTTTGACATGCATGTGGCTTTTTCATAATAACATCGTCATTTAAACAATATTCAATCTTCATGTTAATCCTTTATATCTATATGTAATATTTCCATAATACGATTAAGATCAGTTAATGAATCATAACTAATTTCAATCTTTTTATTTGTTATCTTAACTTTACTACCAGTAGCTTCACTAATTGCATCTTCATAGATACGATAACTTGGTGTATCTAATGAATCTATCTTTACTTCTGCTTTCTTTGAAAGTATTTTTTCAATATCTCTTACATTAAGTCCTTCTTTTTCAATCCTTGTTGCTAAATTAATAATTCTATCTTCATCATCTAATTTACTTAAGCTTCTAGCATGAGACATTGATATAGTTCCAGATTTAACTTTATCCTGAACTACTTTTGGTAATCTTAATAGTCCTAATAAGTTAGTTATATAACTTCTACTTTTACCAAATTTACGTGCGAAATCTTCTTGAGTTAACCCTCTCATTTTTAAAATGTTAGAAATTGATTCTGCTTCATCTATCGGATTTAAATCCTCTCTTTGAATGTTTTCAAGAAGAGCAATTTCCATCATTTCTTCATCTGTAAAATCTTTAACGATTGCAGGAATAGTAATTAAACCTGCCATTTTAGCAGCTTTGGTTCTTCGTTCACCAGCAACTAATTCATAACCTTTAATTGATTTCTTTACTATAATTGGTTGAACTACACCGTATTCTTTTATTGAATCTGCTAATTCTTGTAAAGATTCTTCACTAAATGATTTTCTTGGTTGGTATGGATTAGATCTAATTTCTTCAATAGGAATTTCAGTTGTACTATTTTTATCTTGTTTTACTATTTCTTCTTCAAAATTATCAAACGCAAATGATGCATTTGAAAATAACTCTTCTAATCCTTTTCCTAATGCTTTTTTCTTAGTTTCCATCTCTTTCAATCACTTCCCTTGCTAAATTATGATATGCTTCTGCTCCTCTACTTTCAGGATCATATTCATTTATAGGTTTTCCATGTGAAGGAGCTTCAACTAGTCTAACTAATCTTGGTATTATTGTATTAAAAACTTTATCTTTAAAGTATTTTCTTATTTCTTCAATTACTTCTAATCCAATGTTTGTTCTTCCATCTAACATTGTTAATAATACACCTTCAATACGAAGTTCCGGATTCATACTATTTTGTACCATAATAATTGAATTTAATAATTGGGTAATTCCTTCAAGTGCATAAAATTCACATTGAACAGGTATTATTACTGAATCACTTGCTACAAGAGCATTCATTGTACATAGTCCTAAAGATGGTTGGCAGTCAATAATAATATAGTCATATTTTTCTTTTACTTCTGCTAAAACATCTCGTAATTGATTATTTCTTTGGAATGTATTATCCGCTAACATTTTCTTAACAAATTCAACATCAATACCAGCTAAATTTAATGTAGCAGGTATAACACTTAAATTTTTAAATTTAGTCTTATGAATAGCTTTAGTAACTGGACACATACCAGTAATTGCTTCATAAATATCGTACTCAAAATCGCTTGAATTAAGTCCTAATCCAGTCGTAGCGTTACTTTGAGGGTCCATGTCAATTAAAAGGGTTTTCTTCCCTAATTGTCCTAGAGCGGCAGCTAAATTGATGCTAGAAGTAGTCTTCCCAACTCCTCCTTTTTGATTAACTAGTGATATAACTTTAGCCATAATCTACACTCCTTACTGCTAATCAATATTTTAACACATATTAAAGAATATTTGAATTAAAAATAAAAAAAAGTATAAGTTTTTAAAACCTATACTAATTCAATTTTAACTTCTAAAGCGTCATCGCCACGACGTTCAGCAATTTTGATAATTCTAGTGTATCCACCATCACGGTTTTCATATTTTTTTGCTAATTCATCGAATACTTTTGCAACTACTGCTTTATCATTGTGTAAGAAAGCTAAAGCTTTTCTTCTTGAAACTAAAGTACCATTCTTTCCATAAGTAATCATCTTATCAACAAACTTACGAACTTCCTTAGCTCTAGCTTCAGTTGTAATAATACTTTCATGCATAATTACATCTTTTGTAAGACCAGCTAAAATACTTCTTCTTACTTGATTATTTCTTCCTAATTTACGATATGCCATATTTTACTCCTTAAATTCTAGTCCTAAGTCAGCTACTTTATCAAGAACTTCTTTTAAAGATTTCTTACCTAAGTTTCTAATCTTAGTAACTTCTATTTCTTTTTTGTTTACTAAATCTTGGATTGTATGAATTCCAGCACGTTTTAAACAATTGTAAGCTCTTACAGAGAATTCAACTTCTTCAATAGGAGTTTCTAAAGTCTTAGTCATTGTATCAACATGTTTTTCTTGCATAATTCCAGATACATTTGCGATTGCATTTAAATCACACATTAGAGCAAAATGTTCAACTAAAATTTTAGCTGCTAGAGCAATAGCTTCTTCAGGAGTCATACTACCATCTGTAGTTATTTCTAAAATAAGCTTATCATATGTTTCATTTTGTCCAACACGTGTATCTAATACTTCATATTTAACAATTTCAATTGGTGAGAAATTTGAATCAACAGGAATAATGCCTACTTTAGCATCTCCTAATAATTCTTTGTTAACTTTAGCTTCAACATATCCTCTACCATTTGCAACTGTAAGTTCCATGTCAATTTTTCCACCTTTAACAAGTGTACAAATTTCTAATTCAGGATTGATAATTTCGATATCAGCATCTTTTTCGATCATAGAAGCTGTAACAACACCTTCTTTATCAGCTGATAACTTTAATGTTTTGATTTCCTCAGAATGATTCTTAACAACTAATTTCTTAATATTAAGAACGATTGTAGTAACGTCTTCTACGATTCCATCAATTTTTTGGAATTCATGCATAACGCCGTCAATTTTAACTGAAGTTACACTACTTCCAGGTAAACTAGATAGTAATACTCTTCTAAGTGCGTTACCAATAGTTGTACCAAAACCTCTTTCAAGTGGTTCTAGTTCAAATTTTCCATAATGATTACTTTCCATATATTCAGTAATCTTGTATTCTGGTTTTTCAAATTTTATCATTTAAATATCCTCCCTTATTATTAATTTCTTGGTCTTTTTGGTGGGCGACATCCATTGTGTGGAACTGGTGTTTCATCAGTTATACTTGTAATTTCAAGGCCAGCTGTTTGTAAACTTCTGATTGCATTTTCTCTTCCTGGTCCTAAACCTTTAACATAAACATCAACTTTTACAACGCCTTGTTCTTTAGCAGATGTAGCAGCTGCTTCAGCAGTTAATCCAGCAGCAAAAGGAGTTTTCTTTTTACTACCTTTGTAACCAATTCTTCCAGCTGATGACCAACTGATTGCATTACCATTATGATCACTAATTGTAACGATTGTATTGTTATATGTAGCATGAATATGAGCTTCAGCTTCAGTAACAGTATTTTTTACTTTTTTCTTTCTTCTATTATATGCCATTATCTAACACCTACTTTCCTACCTTTTTCTTATTAGCAACAACTTTTCCTCTACCTTTTCTAGTACGAGCGTTTCTGCTAGTTCTTTGGCCTCTTACAGGAAGTCCTTTTTTATGTCTAATTCCTTCGTAGCAGTTAATTTCCATTTTGTTTTTAATGCTCATTTGAACTTCTCTACGTAAGTCACCTTCAGTTAGATATTTTTCTACTTCTTTACGAATAGCAGCAACTTCATCTTCTGTTAGGTCTTTTACTTTTTTAGAAAAATCAACTTTTGCATCTTCACAAATTGTCTTACCTAGGCTTTTTCCAATACCATAAATTGAAGTAAGTCCAACCCAAACTTGTTTTTCGTTTGGTAATTCAATATTCTTAATTCTTGCCATTTTTTCTCCTATCCTTGAACTTGTTTATGTTTAGGGTTATTACAAATAACCATAACTTTACCTTTTCTTCTAATTACTTTGCATTTTTTGCAAATCTTTTTTACTGATGGTCTAACTTTCATTTTAAATTCTCCTATCTTTTATTCCATGTTATAATCCCACGTGTTAAATCATAAGGCGATAATTCTACTGTAACAGTATCACCTGGTAAGATACGTATCATGTTTATACGCATTTTACCAGAAACGTAGGCTTGTACAGTATGTCCATTTGGAAGTTCAACAAGGTAATTTCCACCTTTTAAAACTTCAGTAACTTTGCCTTCTACTTCTATTTTATCATTTTTCTTATTGGCCATTTCTTTTAATCACTCTCCCGTTAATATTTCATAGCCATCTTTTGTTACAAGCACAGTATGTTCAAAATGTGCACTTGGCTTTTCATCATCTGTTTTAATTGTCCAATCATCATCTAACATATAAATATATCTTTCTCCTAGATTTAACATTGGTTCAACAGCCAGTACCATTCCCGCTTTAAGAATCACTGGACTTTTTGTGTAGTAATTTGGAACATCGGGATCTTCATGAACACTAGTTCCTACTCCATGTCCTACTAATTCTCTTACTACTGATAAATTACACTTCATAGCATAATCTTCAATATTTCTTCCAATATCACTTATTTTAGCACCTTCTTTGATTGCGTCAAGTCCTATATATAAACTTTTTCTAGTATTTTCTACTAAATCTTCTACATCTTTTGAAGTAGAACCAACTATATAGGTATTAGCACTATCACTATGATATCCTTTGTAACAAACTCCAATATCGATGGAAACCACATCTCCATTTTTTATCTTTCTGTTTCCAGGTATTCCATGAACTACTTCATCATTAATTGATATACATATACTCTTTGGATACCCCTCATAATTTAGAAAACTTGGAGTACATTCATTATTTCTTATAAACTTGTCGGCAATATCATTTAACTCACCAGTAGTAATGCCAACTCTTAAATGTTTTTTTACTTCTTGGTGAGTTAAATAATTGATATGACCAGCGTGTTTCATAAGTTCAATTTCTCTATCACTTTTTAAACTAATCATTTACTATGCCTTCACTTAATATTTTTTCAACTTGATTTGATGTGTGTTCTTTTGAAATGCTACTATCTACAACATAAAGGATACCTTTATCTTTATAAAATTCAATAATAGCAGGAGCATTTTCTTCATAAACATCGAATCTAACATTAAATGAATTTTCATTATCATCAGAACGACTTTCTAATGTTCCTCCACACTCATCGCAAATGCCTTCCACTTTAGAATTCATTTCAGGAAAGTAAACGTTATATATTTTTTTACATTCACTACAATTAACTCTTCCTAAAGTTCTTTTCATAGCAATCTCACGATTTATATCTAAATTGATTACAATATAATTATCTAAAATTGTATCTAACAATTTTGCTTGGTCAATGTTGCGAGGATACCCTTCAACAACAATACTTTTATTTTCATATTTTTTTAACTCTTCTTGTAAAGCTTTTGCAACTATATCATCGGGAGTTAATATACCTTTATCTTGAGTTTCAATAATAATTCGACCAATTTCAGTTTCTGGATTACGAGCATTCCTTAGTACTTGACCAATTGAAATAACTTCATAACCATAATTTTGAACTAACAATTCACATTGTGTCCCTTTTCCTGCAGCAGGAGGGGCATATAGAACTATATTCTTTTTTTCCATTTATCTTAATCTCTTTCTCTTAGAAGCATAACTTCTGCTTACTAAGCTACTTTCAAGTTGTTTATATGTTTCAATAGCAACACCAACAACGATCAATATACCTGTACCCCCAATTGTTACACTAGATGGCAAATTAGTAAATTTAGAAAGTAGTATTGGTAAACCAGCTAATACTACTAGGAATAAAGAGCCAACTAAAGTAAGTCTTGAAATAGATTTACTTATATAATCAGAAGTGTCTTTTCCAGGTCTAATACCAGGAATATAACCACCTCTTTCATTTAAATTCTTACTCATTTCATCTGGATTCATTACCATGAATGTGTAGAAATAAGCAAAGAATACAATTAATACTAAATATAAGATAAATCCAGTATCAGAAGTATATAAAATGTAATTGTTAACAAATTCAATTGCACTTTCATTTCCGATAATAGCTACTATAGTTGATGGTATTGTTGTAATAATTGAAGCAAATATTACGGGAATAACACTTGCTGAATTAATTTTTAATGGTAAATAATTTGTTTGAGCTCCATAGGCCGCATTTGTTCTATTTGAGTATTGAATTGGAATTCTTCTCTCAGCAAGTTGAACCCAAATAATACCTACTATTACAATTACATATACTAAACAGAATAAAGCAAATAATGTAATGCCTAATGCTGATGAATATGTATCAGCTGTAATAAATGCATCGAACGCTCCTTGGAATATAGTTGGCATACTTTGAATAATACCAGCCATAATTAACATTGATTGACCATTTCCAATACCTTTATTAGTAATTTGATCTGCCATCCACACACAGAAGCATGTACCAGCAACAAATACTAATGTTGTTTTAATAATTTCCATTGCAGTAAGTCCATTCATATAGAATGCAGTTAATGCATATGCTTGAATAAACGCAATGAAAATTCCAAGATATCTTGTTATTCTATTGATTTTTTGGCGTCCAGTATAACCTTGTTCCTTTAAATCTTTAAAATAAGGGATGATATCCATTTGAAGAATTTCAGTAATAATCGATGCAGTAATATATGGGGAAACGCCTAATGCAAAGATTGAAAAACTTGCAAGGCCGCCTCCACTCATTATATTAAAGATTTGTAAAAAACCTAATTCTTCTAATTGTTCAGATGCCCAAGGAACAGTAATACCTGTTCCTAGACAAAAGATACCTAAACAAAATAAGGTGAAGTATATCTTTTTTCTAATGTCCTTATTGTTTTTGTTAAATAATTGGGAAAACCCACGGAACATCTAGATCACCTCAGCTTTACCGCCAGCATCTTCAATTTTAGATACAGCAGAGTTTGTAAAACGATTAGCTTTAACAGTTAATTTCTTTTCTAAAACTCCATTACCTAAAACTTTGATACCATTTAGGCTATTCTTGATTATACCTCTTTCTTTTAATATTTCTGCGCTAACTACATCTCCATCATTAAAGAATTTATTTAAATCACTTAAATTAATGATTGCATAACGAGTTGTAAATCTAGCATTGTTAAATCCTCTTTTAGGAAGTCTTCTGTAAAGAGGTGATTGTCCACCTTGGAACCAAGGTTTAATTGAAGCACCACTTCTAGACTTTTGACCATTTTGTCCACGAGTAGATGTTTTACCCATGCCACTTCCTGGACCTCTTCCTACTCTTTTTGTTGCTTTAAGTTCAGCAGTTTTTGGTAAATTTTCTAATTTCATTATAACTCCTCAACTTTCTTTCCTCTTAATTCAGCAATATGTTCTTTTGTACGTTGAGAAACTAGTGCAGCAAGTGTAGCTTTTGCTACATTTACTTGAGTGTTGCTTCCTAATGATTTAGCAACGATATCTTTAACACCAGCAAGTTCTAGAACTGCTCTGGCAGCTCCACCAGCGATAATTCCTCGACCTTCTTTAGCAGGTTTAACTAATACAACAGCTCTACCTACTTTACCAGTTGCTTCATGAGGGATTGTTCTGTTATCAACAAGTGATACTTTAACAACATTTTTATTAGCTGCTTGTAAAGCTTTTTTGATAGCTTCAGGAACTTCATTAGCTTTACCAGTACCGATACCAACAAGACCTTTTCTATTTCCTACTGCAACAGTAGCACTGAAACGGAAATGTCTTCCACCTTGAGTAACTTTAGTAACTCTTCCGATGTTGATAACTTTTTCTTCTAATAAATTATTCTTTCTATTATCGTAAGATTCTTTTGCCATAAATGCCTCCCTATATCTCTAATCCTGCTTCTCTTGCAGCGTCTGCTAGAGCAGCGACTCTTCCGTGATATAAGTATCCACCACGGTCAAAAACTACTTTATTAATTTTTGCTTTCTTACATTTTTCAGCAACATCTTTTCCTACTGCTTTAGCAGCTTCAATGTTACCGCCGTTTTTAATTTTTAATTCTAATGTAGATGAACTAACTAAAGTAGTACCAGCAACATCGTCAATAACTTGAGCATAGATTGCTTTATTTGATCTAAAAACATTTAATCTAGGCATTTCTTTTGTACCAGAAACACTTTTTCTAACTCTAGCGTGTCTTCTGATTCTTGCTTCTCTTTTAACATTCTTATTTATCATATTATACTCCTTTACTTAGCCGCTTTCTTTCCTTCTTTACGACGGATATATTCATCTTTATAACGGATACCTTTACCTTTGTAAGGTTCTGGTTCTCTTATTTTACGAATATTAGCCGCAAATTCAGAAACTTTTTGTTTATCGAATCCACTGATTGTAAGTTCTGTATTTGATGCAGAAGTAACAGTAATTCCTTCAGGAATTTCCATTTCAACTGGATGAGAATATCCAGCAGATACTGTAACTTTTTTACCAGCAACGTTGAAACGATATCCAACACCAACTGCTTCAAGGTCTTTTGAGAAACCTTTACTTACACCTACTAACATATTGTTAATATTTGCATTAGTTGTTCCTGATAAAACGTTAGCTTCTTTAGTATCTTTAACTTTTGAAACTACTACTTCATTTTCTTCTACAGCAACTTTAATTAGTGAATCAACTGTTAGTGATAATTCACCTTTAGGTCCCTTAACAGAAACCACGTTATCATTAATATTTACTTCAACACCTTGAGGGATAGTAAGTCTTCTATTTCCAATTCTACTCATAATACCTTACCAAATATAGGCAAGTACTTCGCCTCCTAACCCTTGTACTCTTGCTTCTTTATCAGTCATAAGACCTTTAGAAGTAGAGATGATAGCAATACCTAATCCATTTAGTACTCTAGGAAGCTCATCAGCTTGTGCATAAACTCTTAGACCAGATTTACTAATTCTCTTAAGTCCAGTAATAACTCTTTCTTTCTTTTGACCATATTTTAACGTTAAAGTTAATTTATCGCCTGTTGTAAATTTTTCATAATTATATTCAGCAATATATCCTTCTTTTTTAAGAATTTCAGCAATGCCTAATGTCATTTTAGTACCTTCAACAGTAACTGTTTGGTATTTCATTTGATTAGCATTTCTAATTCTTGTAAGCATATCTGCTATTTTATCTTGTACAAACATAATTCTCTCCTTCCTACCAACTAGATTTTTTAACACCTGGAATTTGTCCTTTATTTGCTAATTCTCTGAAGCAAATACGGCATAATCCGAATTTTCTGATAACACCATGAGGTCTACCACATCTCTTACATCTTGTGTAAGCTCTAACTTCAAATTTTGGTTTACGATTATTTTTAACAACCATACTTGTTTTTGCCATATTCTCTTCTCCTTATCCTCTAAAAGGCATTCCAAATGCTTTTAATAAACTTCTTGCTTCATCATCAGTTTTTGCTGTTGTAACAAAAACGATATCCATTCCTCTGATCTTTAATACTTCATCATATTCAATTTCAGGGAAAATTAATTGTTCTTTAACACCTAATGTGTAGTTACCATTTCCATCAAAACTTCTTGCAGAAACTCCTCTAAAATCTCTAACACGAGGAAGAGCAACTTTAACAAGTTTTTCAAAGAAATTGTACATATTTTCGCCACGTAATGTAACTTTTGCACCAATTGATTGACCTTCTCTTAAATGAAAACCAGCAATTGATTTACGAGCTTTAGTAACAACTGGTTTTTGACCAGCGATAGCAGTTAGGTCTTTTACAGCAGCTTCTAAGAATTTAGAGTCGCTAGCACCGTCACCAATTCCCATATTAATAACAATTTTTTCTAATTTAGGAACTTCCATAACAGTATTGTATTTGTATTCGTCCATTAAAGACTTAACAATTTCTTTATTATATAATTCTTTAAAATTACTCATAATTCACCTACTTTGCTTCCTTTTTAGGAGCAGCTTTTTTAGTTTCCTTTTTAGCTGTTTCCTTTACTTTAGCTTCTTTTACATCGTTTGCAACTTTTACGTTAGATACATGAATTGGGGCTTCAATTTCAATAATTCCACCCTTGTCTTCAGTTGTACGTGGTTTAGAATGTCTTTTAACGATATTTAAACCTTCAACTACTACACGGTTTTCAGATCTAAAAGTTTTAATTACTTTGCCTTCTTTACCTTTGTCTTTTCCGGCAATAACTTTAACTGTATCTCCAACTTTTACCTTCATATATCCTCCTATAATACCTCAGGAGCAAGAGAAACAATCTTCATATAATCTTTCTCTCTTAACTCTCTAGCAACTGGTCCTAATACTCTAGTACCAATTGGTGATTTATCATCTTTAATTAGAACGCAAGCATTATCACCGAATTTAATGTAACTTCCGTCAGCTCTTCTAACGCCTTCAACAGATCTTACAATTACAGCTTTAACAACTTTACCTTCTTTAACAGTACCATTAGGTATTGCTTTTTTAACAGTACCAACTACTACATCACCAATGTTAGCAGATTTAACTTTACTACCACCCATAACTCTAATAACTAGAATTTCACGAGCGCCACTATTATCTGCAACTTTAAGTCTTGATTCTTGCATTACCATAATAATACCTCCTATAGAATTACAGCTTTTTCAATAACACTAACTAATTCATATCTTTTAGTTTTTGAAATAGGTTTTGTCATTCTAATTTTAACTGTATCCCCTACTTTTGCTTCATTCTTTTCATCATGAGCAGCATATTTTTTAGAGTATTTAACTCTTTTTCCATATAATGGATGTTTTTTGTGAGTTTCAACTAAAACTGTAATAGTTTTATCTGTTTTATCACTAACAACTTTACCAATTAATTCTTGTTTAACGTCGTTCATTATTTTTCACCATCCATTTCTCTTTCTTTTAAGATTGTCTTCATTCTAGCAATTTCTCTACGTAGAGTTCTTAGTTGCGCAGGTTTTTCAAGTGATCCAGAAGATTGTTGCATTCTTTTAGCAAATAATTCTTCTTTCTTTTCTACGATCTTTTTAGCTAAATCTTCGTTTGACATTTTTCTTAATTCATTAATTTCCAAGAGTTTCACTCTCCTTTGTAACTACTTTTGTTCTGATTGGTAGTTTATGAGAAGCAAGTCTTAAAGCTTCACGAGCAGTTGCTTCATCAATATCTCCAACTTCAAACATAATTTTGCCTTTTTTAACTACTGCAACCCATTCTTCAACGTTACCTTTACCTTTACCTTGACGAACTTCTAAAGGTTTTTTAGTTCTAGGCATATGAGGGAAAATGTTAATAAACACTCTTCCTCCTCTTTTCATATAACGAGTCATAGCGATACGAGCAGCTTCAATTTGACGAGCAGAAATCCATGCCCCTTCAAGCGCTACAAGTCCGTATTCTCCGTTTGTAAGAGAAGTATTTCCTTTTGCTTTACCTTCATAACTAAGTCTGTGACTTTTACGATACTTAGTTCTCTTTGGCATCAACATTTTTATCTTCTCCCTTCTTTGCAGCTTTTCTAACTGGTAAGATTTCATCTTTATAGATCCAAACCTTAACACCAATTTTTCCGTATGTAGTATTGGCTTCACTAATAGCGTAATCTACATCAGCTCTGATTGTATGTAGAGGCACTGTACCTTCAGTATATCCTTCAGTTCTAGCCATTTCAGCTCCACCAAGTCTACCTGATACGGCAGTCTTAATACCTTTAGCTCCAGCTTTCATTGTATTTCTGATAGCTCTTTTTTGAACACTTCTAAATGGTGCTCTATTTTCGATTTGCATTGCAATGTTATCTGCAACAAGTTGTGCATTTAAATCAGGATTTTTTTCTTCAACAATATTGATATATACATCTTCTTTAACTAATTTAGAAATTTGTTTTCTTAGTTTTTCGATGTCTTCTCCGCCGCGTCCAATAATAACACCAGGTTTAGCAGTTGTTATTGTAAGTTCACAACGTTCTTTCTTTCTTTCAATAATTACTTTAGAAATTGCAGCTTCTTTAAGATTCTTAGCAATAAATTCTCTGATTTTAATATCTTTTAATAATTTATCTGAATAATCTTTATCAGCATACCATCTTGAATCCCAATCTTTATTAACACCGATACGATATCCTATAGGATTAACTTTTTGTCCCATGTTACTTAGCTACCTCCTTGTTATCAGTTACATATACTACGATATGACTTGTTCTCTTATCATGTCTATCTACATTTCCACGAGAAGCAAATTGAATTCTCTTATAAACAGGACCAGGATTAATAAAACATTTACTAATAACTAAGTCTTTTTCTTCAGCACCGTTATTGTTAACAGCGTTTGCAACTGCAGAATTTAAAACTTTTAAAATTAAACCGCTTGCTTTAGTGTTAGTGTTTTCTAGAATTCCTCTAGCAGCTTCAACACTTTTTCCTCTGATTAAATCCATAGTCATTCTTGCAAGTCTAGGTTTAATCATAGCAGTTTTGTGAATTGCATATGTTTCCATTTTTCCTCCTATTTATTTCCAGCATGTCCACTAAATTTACGAGTTTGTGAGAACTCACCTAATTTGTGACCTACCATTTCTTCAGTTACGTAAACTGGAATAAAATCTTTACCATTATGAACTGCAAGAGTGTGTCCTACAAATTCAGGATAAATAGTACTTCTTCTAGACCAAGTTTTAATAACTGTCTTTTTATTTTCTTCGTTCATTTTATTTACTTTATTTAGAAGACTAGCTTCTACATAAGCACCTTTTTTTAAACTTCTTGCCATATTTCCTCCTATTTAGACTTCCTACTAACGATTAGCTTGCTAGAAGCTTTCTTAGGTTTACGTGTCTTATGACCAAGTGCAGGTTTACCCCAAGGAGTCATTGGACTCTTTCTTCCGATAGGAGCTCTACCTTCACCACCACCATGAGGGTGATCGTTAGGGTTCATAACAGAACCTCTGTTTGTAGGTTTAATACCCATATGTCTTTTTCTTCCAGCTTTTCCTAGGTTAACTAAGTTACTGTCTTCATTTCCAACAACACCAATAGTTGCCATACATACGCCAAGAATTTTTCTAGTTTCGCCAGATTGTAATCTAACTAAAACGTATTTTCCTTCTCTACCAAGAATTTGAGCAGAAGCTCCAGCACTACGACAAATTTCAGCGCCCTTTCCTGGTTTAAGTTCAATACAATGAACCATTGTACCTACTGGAATATTTTGAAGTGGTAATGCATTACCAACTTTGATATCAGCATTTTCTCCATTTTCAATAATCATTCCAACTTTTAAATCTTTTGGTGCGATAATATATCTTTTTTCACCATCTTTATAATTGATTAAAGCAATATTTGCAGTTCTGTTTGGATCGTATTCAATTGATGCAACCTTACCAGTAACTCCAAGTTTATTTCTCTTGAAATCAATTACACGATATTTTCTTTTATTTCCACCACCAATGTGTTGAACTGTCATTCTACCTTGGTTGTTTCTACCACCAGTTTTCTTAACTGTTTTTAATAAACTCTTAGTAGGAGTCTTTGTTGTAATTTCTTCGTTCATTAATGTAGACATTCCTCTACGACCATTAGTAACTGGTTTATAATGTTTAATTGCCATATACTTTCCTCCCTACTAAATTTCTATAGAAGAGCCTTCTCTTAAAGTAACAAACGCTTTTTTGAAAGTCTTTGTTCTTCCAGCATATTTTCCAACTCTTCTTCTTTTTGATTTTGTATTTAAAGTATTAACTTTAACAACTTCTACTTTAAATGCATCTTCAACAGCTTTTTTAATTTCATCTTTTGTAGCAGTTTTTACAACTTTAAATGTGTATACACCGTTACTTCTATCAAGCATTGATTTTTCAGTAATAACTGGTGCAATAATAATATCACTATAATGTTTCATTATTTAAGCACCTCCTCAATACGTGCTAAACTTGCTTCATCTAAAACAACTACATCAGCGTTAACGATATCGAAAACATTGATTTCATCAGCAAATAGTACAAGTACATTTCCTAAATTTCTAGTTGCCATATATAAATTTTCAGCATCTTCATTAGCTACAAATAGGATTTTTCCTTCAAGAGCTAAATCTTTAAATAAATTTTTAGTTTCTTTAGTTTTTAAAGTATCTAAAACTAAATTTTCAACAACTACTAATTTCTTAGCAGCAGCTTTGTCTGATAAAGCACTCTTTAATGCAAGTACTCTTTCTTTTCTATTAATTTTAAATGCATAATCTCTAGGATTAACACCGCCGGCAATTCCGCCTCCACGCCATTGAGTAGAACGGATAGACCCTTGTCTAGCACGACCTGTTCCTTTTTGTCTCCAAGGTTTTCTTCCACCACCAGAAACTTCAGCTCTAGTTTTAGTTTTTGCAGTACCTTGTCTTGATGCATCTAATTGTAATCTTATAGCTTTTTTAACGCTACTTTCATTAACTTCTACATTCCATACGCTATCTGCTAAAGTAATATCTTTAACTTTTTCGCCTTTTAGATTTTTTACACTTATCTTTGTCATTTTAAATCCTTTCTAAAGACTACTTGTCTTCCTCTTTAGCTTCAACTTCATTAGTTTCTACAGCAGCAACTTCTTCAGCTACTACTTCTTCTACAACTTCAGTATTTTGAACTTCAGTCTCAACTGCATCTACTACAGTTTCAACTTCATATTCAATAATTTCCTTTACGTCTTTCTTACGATTATTTTTAACCGCAGTCTTAATTAATACTAATGAATTTTTAGCTCCTGGAACATTTCCGCTAATTAACATATAGTTTTCAGCAGCATTTACTTCAATAACTTCTAAGTTTTGAATAGTAACTGTTTCATTACCCATATGTCCTGGTAAAGCTTTACCTTTTAATACTCTTTTAGGAAGCATTGTTCCCATTGAACCTGGGCGTCTATGGTAATGTGATCCATGACCCATAGGTCCTCTTGATTGGTTGTGTCTCTTGATAACCCCTTGGAAACCTTTTCCTTTTGAAGTACCAGTAACATCAACTACGTCTCCGTTTTCAAACACTTCAACAGTAACAGCGTCTCCAACGTTATAAGTTCCTTCGTAGTCTCTTATTTCTTTTAAGAAGCGCTTAGGAGTAGTGTTTGCTTTTTTAGCATTGCCAATTTCAGCTTTGCTAGCATTTTTTTCTTTCTTTTCAAATACGCCAAGTTGAATTGCATTGTAACCATTTGCTTCGTTAGTTTTAACTTGCATTACTACGTTTGGTTCAACTTCCACAACAGTTACAGGAATTTGTCTACCATCTTTAGTATTTACTTGAGTCATTCCAACTTTGCGTCCTAAGATTCCTTTCATTTTGTTTTTCCTTTCCTTTTTCTAATTATAATTTGATATTGATATCAACACCACTTGGTAAATCTAAATGAGTTAGTGCATCAATCGTTTCTTTGCTTGGGTTCTTAATATCAATTAATCTCTTGTGAGTTCTTCTTTCGAATTGTTCACGAGCATCTTTGTATTTGTGTACAGCTCTTAATACTGTAAATTTTTCAATTTCAGTAGGTAGAGGTACAGGTCCAGATATTTCTCCCCCTGTTCTTTTTACTGTTTCGCATATCTTTCCAGCAGCAACATCTAAAACACGATGGTCATACGCCTTTAAAGTAATACGAACTTGTCCCTTTGACATTTTACACGTCTCCTTTCGTCTATATCTAGTATAGGCTTGCTCGACGCAAATTCACCTGATAGCAAAATTAATTACCAACTTAACCTAGCGTATCAGCAACCTCGCGTGTCATCGCAGTCATACGAAATACATTTTACCATAGTATATATGCAAATTGCAAGGGGTAAATTCACTGTTTTTTCAATAAAAAAACACAAATATCTAATTTGTGTTATTCTTCTTCCAATAATGAGTCTGCAGTCATTTGAAGTGGGATGGAAATATCCATATAATCTAGAATTGTAGGAGCCACGTTAGTTAAATCTCCATTTTCTTTAAAAACAACCTTAGGATCATTTATTACAAACGGAACTTTAGCTAGTGAATGAGTTGTGCATACTGTACCATCTTCATTTAGCATTGTATCTGCATTTCCATGATCAGCCATTATGATAATTGTATAGAAGTTTTCCTCCGCCGATTCAATGATTTTGTTTAAGCAAACATCAATTGCCATACACGCTTTAGTCGCCGCATCCATACTACCAGTATGGCCAACCATGTCAGGGTTAGCAAAATTGGCTAAAATAAAATCATAATCTTTTTCCATACAGTCTATAATTTTTCTGGTAACTTCAACAGCACTCATTTCTGGTTTTTGATCATATGTTGGAACCTCTGGTGAAGGAATATGAAATTTATCAGCACCTTCAACTTTACCATTAAAGCCACCATCAAAGAAGTAAGTTACATGTGCATATTTTTCACTTTCTGCAACTCTAGCTTGTCTTAATCCTAAACGGGATAAATATATACCTAAAGGATTATCAACAACTTCTTCTTCAATAAAGACATTACTTTTAATATTTTTATCAAATTTATACCAAGTATATACATCTAAATTCTCGTAATTTTTCACATCAAAACCGTTAAACTTCGGATCAACAAAAGTACTCAAGATTTGTTTTGAACGATCGGCACGATAATTCATCCATATTAATATGTCATTATCTTTAATTGTAGAGCCGCCATCTACAAAGATTGGTTTAATAAATTCATCTGTTACACCTTTAGCGTAAGAGCTTTTCAGAGCCGTTTCAACATTTAATACTTTTACTCCTACCCCTTTTGTAACTAAATCATAATATGCTTTGGTTCTTTCAAAATTTGAATCACGATCCATAGCATAGTATCTACCACATACTGTAGAGACTTTTCCAATTCCAGTCTCTTTTATCTTTTGCTCAATGCTATTAATAAATGAATAAGCAACGTCTACTTTTGTATCTCTTCCGTCAGTAATTACATGAAAATAGATTTCTTTAAACCCTTTTCCTATTAAATAGTCATACATAGAAATAAAATGTTCAATAGTAGAATGAATTTTACCATCACTACATAATCCCATCAAATGAACTCTACGACTAGGGTCGTTTATTAACTTTTGAACCATTTCGTTTTCATCAGCAGTTTTAAAAAAATCGGTGATTTTATCAACATTCGATTTTATAAGACGACCTGCTCCAATTGTCATATGACCAATTTCGCTATTTCCCATTTGTCCAGGAAGCAGTCCAACAGATTCCTCGGAAGCATTTAATAAAGTATGAGGATAATTATTCCAGAACTCCTCAAAAGCATGCATATTAGCTGCCTTTATGGCGTTTCCACTTTCTTCTTCTCTCATTCCGAATCCATCTAAAATAATAGTTAATACTTTTTTCATAATATCATCAACTTTCAACAAAATAATAACATAGCAAACTTAAAATTACAAACCAGTTTTAAAGTATAAAAAAACTACACTTCCCTAAATGTAGTATTTTTATGCTTTAATATTTCTATCCATTTTTATTCTATCAGCGATAGTAGATAAGAATTCTGAGTTTGTTGGTTTAGCTTTGTCACAACTAACACTAAATCCAAATAAATCTTCCATTAGCGATAAATCTCCACGAATCCAACTTACTTCTATTGCGTGCCGAATAGCTCTTTCTACTCTGGATGGAGTCGTTTCATATTTACTAGCTATTTGAGGATATATTTCTTTTGTTATCAATGACACAGTTTCATTATTATATATTATTTGAATACCATCACGAATGTATTTATAACCTCTTATATGAGAAGGTATACCTAAGTTATGTAATATTTGACTTATTTCTAAATCGATATTTTCGCTTTCATTTTTTGATGTTACTTTCGTGCGGAAAATGTCATTTATTCTTTTTTCTAAAGACAAAATACTAAATGGTTTAATTATATAGTAAGATACATTTAAGTTAGAACATTCTTTAATAATTGTTTCATCTTTATAACTTGATATAACAATTATCTTTTTATCTATCTCTCTATTCTTAAGTTCCTCTAATAAAGATATACCATCAAGGCCAGGAACAAGTATATCCATTAAAATCAGATCTACTTCATCAGAATTATTAGTTAAATACTCGAGGGCGTTTTCACCATTAGTAAATGTTGCTACTACTTTAATACTACTATTGGCATTGAAATGTGTTTTCAAATTATTTACTACTAATTGATTATCATCAATTAATACAGCTTTGATCATTTTATTCATCTTTCCTTTTCTTAAAGCTCTTTTGCAACACGCATTTCAATTATAAGATAGAAAAAGACAAAAATCTATAAAAACTTTTGTCAAGTATTGTCTACGGCTGTAAAGCTTTGTCGATTTCTGTCTTTTATTTATTATTTATGAAGTCTATTGCCTCTAAATGTCCTGAACTTATGTACTCTAAAGATGCACCACCACCGCTAGATAAGAACGAAAAAGATCCATTTAATTTATATTCGTTGATGACATTTAATGTATCTCCTCCACCTGCTACTTTATATGCATCTATTGATTTGATTGCATCAAATAAAGAAACAGTTCCCTTGGCATATCTTTTTTCCTCAAATTTTCCGCATGTTCCATTTATAAAAATAGTTTTACATTTTTGAAAATATTTTGTATATTTATCTATTGATTTAACACCTAAGTCTAGAATTTTGCTATCATCAATTACAAAATCTATCGGCATAATAATCTTTTCTTTATATTCTTTTACTAAATTACGAAGTTCCTCTAAAGTAAGTTCATCAGTCGTACAAATGCTATCTTGAACATCATAACCACAAGCATATAAGAAAGAATTTGCTATGCCTCCGCCTATAAGAAGGTAATCACATTTAGGCAATAAATCTTTGATATATTTAAGTTTATCATCTATTTTAGCACCACCCATAAATACTCCAAACGGATGCACAATGTTTGTAGTAACCGGAACTAATCCTTCCATTTCTTCTTTAATTAATAAACCAAAATATGTTGGTAAATACCTGGAGATACCCGCTACCGAAGCATGCGCTCTATGCAATGATCCAAAAGCATCAACTACAAATGCATCAGCAAAACTTGACCAATATTTAGACAAATTCATATCGTTATTACTTTCTAACTTTTCTGGATAATCACAGTAACGTGCGTTTTCAAGTAAGATTATTTCTCCTGGAGATAGCTGTTTACACGCCATTAATGCATCCATACCTACTGGATTATTTATAAATTTAACTTCCTTGTTAAGTAAAGAAGAAAGTTCATCAGCCACTATTTTTAAACTATTTTTAGCTTTATCTTCTCTTGTTTTAATTCTGCCTAAATGACTCATTAAAATTAAGCTACAATTTTGCTTTAATAAATATTCAATAGTTTTTAAACTTTTAACAATTCTTGAGTTATCACTTATCTTATGATTTTCAATAGGCACATTAAAATCACAACGAACAATTACTTTTTTATTACTTAATTCTACTTCATCTATGTATTTCACTCTAATCACCCTATCTTACATTAAGTGTAACAAACTAGCTATTTTTTTTCAATAAAAAAGATGTTAGTTAAACATCTTCTTGGCAGTTCTTAACATTTGAGCAGTATAACCATATTCATTATCATACCACGCAATTATTTTAACTAATTGTTTTCCATCTGCTTCAACAATTGAAGTAGAAAGTCCATCAACTAGTGACCCAACTTTTTGTCCGACTACATCACATGATACAATTGGATCAAATGTAATTTTTAAACTATCACTTTCATTTGCTTTAAATAAATTATTTATTTCTTCAATAGTTACATTACGAGTAAGTTCTAACGTTGTATCAACAACAGAACCATCTGCTACAGGGACTCTAAATGCTATTCCATCCATTTTTCCTTTTAATGCAGGAATTACTAAACCAATTGCTTTTGCAGCACCAGTAGAAGCAGGAACAATGTTTTCAGCACAAGCTCTACCACGACGTGAATTAATTCCTTTTTTATGAGTATTATCTAAATTAACTTGGTCAGATGTATAAGCATGAATTGTACTCATGTATCCTTTAACAATTCCAATATTGTCATTAATTACTCTTAATAATGGAGCTAAACAATTTGTAGTACAACTTGCAGCACTTATTACCTTTGCATCCGCGGGAATAGTATTTTCATTTACTCCTGCTACGATTGTTGGCATTTCATCTTTACCTGGAGCAGATATTAAAACTTTCTTAGCTCCTGCAGTAATATGCTTCATAGCACCTTCCGTACTTGTAAATGCTCCTGTACATTCTAATACTAAATCAATATTTAATTCATTCCATGGAAGTTGAAGTGGGTCTGCTTGAGAATATACTTTTATTCTTTTGCTTCCAGCTATTACTAATTCATCTTTCTCATAACTAATTTTATCTTCATGAAATCTTCCATGAACTGTATCATATTTGATTAAATAGGCAAATTCTTCTGCTGAAGCACCTAACGAATTGATTGCTACAATATCAAAATCTGTTGAAGTAATCATTTGTCTAAATGCTATTCTTCCTATTCTCCCAAAACCATTAATTGCTACTCTAATCATTGTCTCCTCCTATAAACTCTCTTAAGATTGAGTCTTTTGGTATAAATTCACTACTAATAGTGAAAAATTGTTTCATAAAACTTAATAATCTTCTTGCTTCATTATAGTATTCTGAATCACTAGGTACTGAGAAAAGAAGCGGTTCTACATATACCTTTAGTGCTCCTACTTCATATGCAAGTGATGTATTTATTATCTTATCTGCTTGATTAATAAATGGAATGATATATTTATTTTCTCCAGCTTTTACTTTTTTATTATGGGCAATTACACCTTCAGGACTAAATCCTCTGGTTCTAAAATCTCTTATTACCCTTCTTATTAATCTTAAATCTCCACACGAAATATAGTTGTGTTGATCCAAACATAACGGAATATATGGACTTACATAAATCTTATATTTCATTGAATTAGGTATAATAGGTAATAATTCATCATTTATAGCATGTAACCCTTCGAATAAGATTATACTATTTTCTTTTAACTTAAGTTTTTTACTTGATAATTCTTTTCTACCTGCTGCAAAGTTAAATTGTGGAAGAGTTATTTCTTCTCCGTTAAATAACTTAACTACATCAGAGGCCAAATATTCTAAATCGATTGCTTGTAAACATTCAAAATCATATTCACCATTGTCATCTTTAGGCTTATAGTCATTATCATGGAAATAATCATCAATAGAAATAACTATAGGATCTAATCCATATATTTCAAAATAATTACCTATTCTTTTAGTAACAGTTGTTTTTCCACTTGTAGATGGGCCAGCTATCATAACACATTTAATATTACTATGATTAGATATATATTTAGCGGTATCGTTAATTTCAATGTTGAAATTTAATTCACACGATTTAATAAAATTTTGGATTTTACCTTTGCAAATTTCATTATTAACATCTTTAATATATGGAACTTTCATTGTTTGTAACCATTCTTTACCTCTTTCGTAAGAATCGATTACGCCTTTATAGTTAACATATTCTGGGATATTTCCATTATCGTGATAACTCGGATAATTTATAGCTACTAAGTTTTTGCCTAAATAACGAATTTCATATTTATCAATTACTCCAGTAGAATGTGGCATTTCACAATAATAATAGTTAATCAAATCATCTAAACGATACAAATCGATTGTAGGATCTACTATGTTACGAACGTTTTCTGTTTTAACATGATTTCCTAGTTCTTCATAATATGAGACCCCATCTGCATTCTTAACTATTAATTTTTCAATCGGCATATCATTAGATACAATTGTAGCCATAGACTTTCTAATTAATGTAATATCATCATTTGTTAAATATTTATCATACTTTAGTGCTGCAATAATACCCTTTGGTAAACTATAAGAAAACTCCACTTTAATATTTGGAAACACTTTTTTTACTGCGTATTCAAAAGTCATTTTAATTCCTGCAGTATATATTCTATTTCCTGTAGTACTTGTAATATCTAAAAATCTTATTTTTTGACTCTTTTCAGCACGATCACTTAAAGAAACAATTTTATTATTTACCATTACACCTAAAATATGATGAGGTGCATTAAACTGCTTACTCATTTCATAATAAGTAGTATATTTTGGGTATAATTTCTTTGTTCCATCATTAAATGTAATTTCAATCTCGCTCATCACTAGATCCCCTTATCTTAGAAAATTATATCATAAAAAATAATTTTTTAATACAAATTATGAATAAAACACTTTGAATAATTCTATTATATTGATAGGAGAAAAAAATATGAACATTGTACCTATGGTATTAGATTGTAGTGAAAGTAAAGAGATAGCTTGTGACTTATACTCACTGCTTTTAAAAAATAGAATTATATTTTTAACTGGGGAAATAAATGATGTTAACGCTAATAGTGTAATTGGACAATTGCTATATCTAGATAGTCAAAATAATAATGATATCTATTTATATATTAACAGTCCTGGAGGCAGCGTAACTGCAGGACTTGGGATATATGACACAATGCACTATATCAAAAGTAATGTTATTACAATTGGTCTAGGTATGTGTGCAAGTATGGGCGCATTTTTACTTTCAAGTGGAAACAAAAGATGCGCTTTACCTAACTGTGAAATAATGATTCATGAACCTCTTGGAGGAGCGTCCGGTCAAGCATCAGATATTAAAATACTTAGCGATAGAATATTGAAGGTCAAAAAGAAAATAAATAAAATATTAGCAAAAAACACGAAGAAAAGTATTCAACGAATTGAAAAAGATACTTTAAAAGATAATTATATGGATGCTGATGAAGCTTTAAGCTATGGACTAATTGATGAAATAATAAAAAAATAAGAATCAATCGATTCTTATTATTATTTCACCTTCGGAAGAATAAAGATATTTTTCTTTTGCATATCTTGCGATATAATTTGGATCTTGCATTTTAGTGACTTCACTTTCAAGGATTTCTTGCTCATCAAGCAAACTTTGATACTCACTTGTTAATAAAATGGTATTTTTTTTATTTTCCATTATTTTCATGAAATCAGTGTAAAGTGTTCCAACTAAAGAAATTAACAATGCAACAATTGTTACCGAAATAAAAACTAATCTCTTCTTTTCTTTTCTAGTTTTTCGCTTAGTCACTTTTGCCCCACCTTATATATCTCATATTAAGATTTCAAATGTATTCTGTCAATTAGTTTTTGTTTAATTGTCAAAATTTTTACACAACTTTTCAATTTGTATCCAAGGTAAAATCCGATACCAAAAGCTAGTAAATAATATAAATGGAATATGCCATTATTTATTTTATAAATTAGAATTAAATATAAAATAGTAAAATCTAGGGAAAATAATGATGTTAATAACACTTTTACTAGAATTGTTTCATTCTTGATAAAAAAATAATTTAATATAACTACCCAAAATACTATAAAACCATATACTAGATTAATGCTTAACATTGCCAGTTGCATTAATGATGTCATTTAAATAGTTTCGCTAATATACTTTCGTCTTTCTTTTTACCAAGTTTTTCGATGTAATTAAAACCACTTACTTTGCCCTTAATTCTTATTGCTCCATCTTGAGTATCTAAAGAAAGCAGCTCTAGTCCATCGCCTTTAATATGTACTGGTCCCATGTTCGTTTCAAGTATAAATTCTGTGCTATCAAAACTAACAATTTTTGCTACGCCAGTTAAAGATAAAATGCTTCGATCAATCATTTTTAATTCGTGAGATACTGGATTTATTTTTTCGTTCATAACGAACCTCCATTTAAATATATGAAAGTGAAATAATTTTATACATTAAAAAAAGCGATTGCTCGCTTATTTGTTTAGATTTTTATAACTTCAACCATTAATATTTTATCTAATAAATAATAACCCAATTTAATTTCGTACTCATTTGATTTTACTCCAGAAAGCCAATGATAATCCCGAATTCCTAAATAATCAATAGAGTACTTTTCTTCAGATGTTTGATAAGAAGATAAATCGTTTACAAGAGTTGCTACATATTGTTCATATTGAGCTTTAGAAAAATCATAAACATAAAACTCAGCTCGTCTAGAGCTAATATCCTTAATAATAATATTGTCACTCTCAATCGTAGGGACGTCTTTTAATATTTCATCTTTAGGCCATTTATTCATCCTTAAATCGTTTGCTTTTCGTACAAAAGACTTTTCTGATTCGTTATAGTCAAAAATCACATTATAAATTTTTCCTTTTTCATCTACTATGTAGAAAGAAATTTCTTTTGGTGCCATATAACTAACTTGCTCTTTAGTAGGCATCATTTCAAATCCTAAGTCATAAAAGTTGTCATTATCTAAATATAGAAGTTTACCTATTGGTTCTTCTACATATTCTTTACTTGATATTAGTGTAATAAATCTAGTTTTTAAACCAATTAAATAGTCATGAACAGCTGTACTTTCTTCATGTTCTGACTTATAATATTTTTCATATTCTTGTCTAAAGTCTTTAAACGGATCATATTCTTCCGTTTCACGATTAAATGTTGATGCATATGTCACATTCACATCGAAAATACTATAAATAGAATTATTTTCGAATCTTAATACTACTTCTTGTCCAGTATCTACAATCTCAACGTGAAAATCAGTCATATCTAGAACAGGCTTTGCAGTAATTTGTTTATATATGCTTAATATTAAAACCGTACCAACTAAAATTAATAAACTTATTACCAAATAATTCCTGAAATCTTTTCTTTTGGTCTTTTTCATATAATTTCACCTCTAAATCAATTTCATTATATCATTAAGCTAATAGATCGCAAATAAAAAAGCGATTGCTCGCTTATTCTTCTTCAACATTTGTTGGATTATTATATTCTTCCAAAATTTTATCTTCAAATAATTTTCTAGTTTCAGCATTAATTGGATGAGCAATATCTTCATAACGATCATCAGCAACTTTGCGACTAGGCATTGCTATAAATAGCTTTTCGTCTCCTTCAATAATACGGATATTTCTAACAACAAAACAATCATCAATTGTAACTGTTGCATATCCTTTCATACGAGATCCTTCTCTTTCAGTTTTGTGAACTTTTACAGATGTAATTTCCATATACCTCACTCCTTCTTGTTATCTATCCACAATTATATTTTATCTTATTTAATATGCATTTTCAAGATGTATTATCATAAAAATTTCACATTAATATCCTTTGTAATCACGTCCCGATAAGTAAAACTTTTTTCATTTCCTTCATACATGATTGTAAAGATATTTGGATATATTTTATAAATAACCCCCTCATATCTTTCTACTTTATTTCGAAGTCCATAAACAGTTACTCTAACCTTATGACCTATTTTAGTTTGTAGGTCTTTTTTTATTAGTTCTATATTCATCTAGGAAACCCCACGTACATTAAACCGTTTGTAATTATTCCTCCGATACCATCAGAACCATACTTAGTTTGTTCTAAAATATTAACTATATCAATTGGTAGATTTCTTTTGGTTAAAGCAATACTTATAGCAATTATCGCAGGGTCTAAAGCATGAATATTTACCCGCTTAGGACTTGAGGCAAAGTTTGCTCCTGCTTTTATTAACTCTTCATAATCACTTTGGCACGCTCCAGCTATTATAACTAGTTTCTCCTGGCTTTTTTCATATTTCCTAGCGGCTCTAATTGCTTTTGCAAAATTTTTAGAATTCTTATAGCTATTGACATCTTCCTTAGCACCTTTTTTCTTATAATATGCATCATGTCCTGTAATAATTACGATATCTGGGCGGTATTCATTTAATAACGGAATTATTTGGTTAGCTATTTCTTCTTCATTAATTTTTTTACCAATTGCATAAACGCCGTTTTCTTTGTAAAACTTTAGGCACTTATCTAAATATTCACTATCTCCATCTATATGAAGGATTTTTCCAGGCAGATAAAAATATTCTTCACGATTGTCCGTTTCACTTTTTAAAAATTTAAAGTCATCTTTGGCTTCATTAACTTTTTTTAAATCATTTATTTTACTGTCAGCATATAATCTTACATATACTCCTTTTAAATAAACTGTATCATCTGTAATACTAAGCACTTTAAAAACTGTGTCATTGTTATATGACTTTCTAGTTACGTAGTCTCCAACTTCAATATTCAAATGTATCACCACTTAAATATACGCAAAATTTATTATTTTATGAAAAAAGAGCAATTACTAATTGCTCTTACTTAGTTTAGTATAAATTTCAATAAATACTTCTTGATTAATTTCTTCGGCTCTTATAGTTTCAGGCATATTATATTTTTCTAATACTTCTTTAACTTTATCCCAATTATAGCCTCTTAAATTGTTATGTAATGTTTTTCTTTTTAACTTAAAAGCTTCTTTTAAGAAATTAAAATATTTCTTTTCATTTAAATTATATTTGATATCTTTCTTTACTAATTTAATAACTGCGCTATCTACTTTAGGAGCAGGATTAAAGCAATCACGTGGAACGAAGATTTCACTACTAACTTCATAGTAATAATCAAGATACAATGTCATATACCCGTAGTCTTTGCTTCCTGGTTTAGCGCTTAAACGATCGGCGACTTCTTTTTGAACCATAAATACCATTTCTTGGGCATTAATATTAGACTCGATTAAATGCTCTAGTATTGGACTAGTGATATAGTAAGGCAAATTTCCAATTATAAAAAGGTTTTTATATTGATAATCCTTTATTATTTGTTTTAAGTCTACCTGTAAGATATCTTGATATAAGATATGACACTTATCATTTTGATATTTATTTAATATTGGAACCATATCCGTATCTATTTCAATACATAAAAGACTACTATCTTTTTTTACTAAATGTTTTGTTAAAGCTCCTCTTCCTGGGCCTATTTCAATAATTAAATCATCTTTTGTTGCATAAAATAAAGATACTATTTGATTAATAATAGTATCGTTTATTAAAAAATTTTGTCCTAATGATTTTTTTGCTTTCATATTACCAACCAACTCTTAGGACATCATACGTAATTGTACTTCTTCCTACAGTTTTGATAGCGTACTCTTCACTTTCTGATAAAAAGTCAATGGCATTACCAAGAACTCCACGGTCCATGACTACTGCAATAACTGGTTTATCAGATATTCTACTTGAATTAAATCTTATTATGGTTCCACATGGTAAATTGACACTTGAAGCAACAATATTTACTTCACCATAATCCTCATCAGGATAAGTAATTGTACCATCTTTAATATTATAATTACTATTACATGCTAAATGCCCAGTACAAGCAGGACAATTATATACATACCCAGTTAAATCTCCTGTATATGTATCTTTTGCTCCATATAAAGCATCATAATTAAATTCATTTATCTTAAGTGCCATCGTAGACACATTTACTGCTTTATTTAAATTATTATTATTTACTTTAGTTTCAAACATATTATTATTCGAAGAGCAAATAACTACAACAAATATTAATATGAAAGACTTTATTATCTTAAAAAAATAATTTTTCATATAACCTCATAATCAAATACGATGAAATTATAGCACCATTAAATGAACTTGTCAAAAATTGACTTAATATTTGCATTGGTAATTTCTGAGAGTTCTTCCTTTGAGATGTCTAAATACTCACTTAAGAAGTTTGCTATATGAATAATATTTCCCGGGAAATTTTTCTTTCCACGTAAAGGTTCGGGAGTTAAATAAGGACTATCAGTTTCTAAAATGAAATGATTCATTCCAAGCGATTTGACCACTTCTTTAATATGAGCATTTTTAAATGTAACTACTCCATTAATACCTAGTTTATAACCAAGACCTATGTATATTTGAGCGACCTCTACAGAGCCCGAAAAGGAATGAATCACACCTTTTAGATTGTACTGTTTTAAAATATCTATTGTATCTTGGGTTGCTTCCCTACTATGAATTACGACTGGCATATTATATTTTTGAGCAAGGTCTAACTGTTTACGAAATAACTTTATTTGTTTCTCTTTATCATATCCATCATAGTGATAATCTAATCCGATTTCTCCAATTGCTAAAGTTTTACGATTATCAAGATGCTTCTCAATAAACAATAAGTCTTCTTCAGTATAATTATTTACTGACTCTGGATGAATCCCAAGAGTTATATACATATTTTCATGAGTTTCCGCTAAATTTAATAGTTCTACGTTAGTTTTATGATCTACTCCAGAACAAATAACTTTTGAAATTCCTAAAACTGAAGATTCCTTTAAGACTGACGAAATGTCATCATAATACTCGCTATACACATGAGCGTGAGTATCAATAAACATTATTTCTCTAACCTTTCAAATATAATTTCAGATTTTCCTACTACTAAATTTTGTTCTAAAGCACCAAAAGTTTTACATGATTCATATGATGTTTCCTTAGTATTCAAATTAGCAATAATTTTATCGCTTGTTTCAGGAATAAATGGATATAAAATCACAGAACAAATTCTAATAGATTCCAATAAGTTATAAATAACAGTTTTTAATCGATCTTGTTTTGTTTCATCTTTAGCAAGTGCCCATGGCATAGTATCATCAATATATTTATTACATTTACGAAGTACATTAATAATACACTCTATAGCTTCACTAGCTTTATATTCATTCATCTTTTCTTCAACTTCAGATAGTAAACTTTCAACACTATGAACTAAGTCATTATCTATGTCTTCAGAAACTTTTGGATTTATAATAATGCCTTCAAAATACTTATTAGCCATTGAAATTGTTCTAGTTACAAGATTTCCAAGAATATTAGAAAGGTCTGCATTTGATCTTTCAATTAGTAATTCTCTAGAAATAGTACCATCATTAGCATAAGGAATTTCATGAAGTAAATAGTATCGAACTCTATCCACACCAAATTCATTAACTAAATCATCAGCATAAAGAACATTTCCTTTACTTTTACTCATTTTATCATTATCAGATAGTAACCAAGGATGTCCATATACAGTCTTTGGTAATGGTAAATCTAAAGCCATAAGAATAATTGGCCAATAAATTGTATGAAAACGAATAATATCTTTGCCAATTAAATGTAAGTCTGCAGGCCATAACTTATTAAATTCATCTGTCACATTATCAACATCATAACCAATATTAGTAATATAGTTAGATAATGCATCTATCCATACGTATACAACGTGTTTATCATCAAAATTTACAGGAACGCCCCATTTAAATGAAGTTCTTGATACACATAAATCTTGTAAGCCAGGTTTTAAGAAATTGTTAATCATTTCATTTTTACGTGATTCTGGTTTAATAAAAACTGGATTATTTTCGATATGACTCATTAAACGATCTTGATATTTTGATAGTTTAAAGAAATAAGCTTCTTCAGTCTTTGGACTAACAGGCCTACCACAGTCTGGACAAATATTATTTTCTGCTTGTGTTTCTGTCCAAAATGACTCACATGGAACACAATATAACCCTTGGTATTCACTTTTATAAATATCTCCTTGGTCATATAACTTTTTGAATATTCTTTGAACTACTTCTTTGTGATGAGAATTTGTTGTTCTTACAAACTTATCATATGAAGTATTCATAATATCCCATATTTCTTTAATTTGTCCTGCTACATTATCAACATACTCTTGTGGTGCAATACCTGCTTCTTTAGCTTTTAACTCAATTTTTTCTCCGTGTTCATCTGTACCAGTTTGAAAGTATACATCATATCCTTGAAAACGTTTGAATCTTGCAATTGCATCTGCTAAGACAATCTCATAAGTATTTCCAATGTGTGGTTTAGATGATGTATAAGCAATTGCGGTACTAATATAAAATTTTTCCATAATCTCTCCTCTTTCTTTTTTCCAAAATAAAAATCATGAACTAAAGGACGAGTTTAACCCGCGGTACCACCTTAATTCATGATTAATCATGCTCTCTTATGATAAGGGAATTACCCACAAATACTCAAAGGCTCACAGAATATTTTTATTTATCTTCTTCCACCAACCGAAGACTCTCTATAAAACAGGCAATATTTTTCTTCTTATCACTGCATTTGTAAGTAAATAGTAACATAAGATTTATTTATTTTCAATTATATTTTTTAGGACTTTAACGAAAAATTCGTCTTCTTTTGTAACTGGAGAAGATTTACTAATAATGATTAGTCCATTAGCATCACTATTTTGGATTATTGGTTCAATTAAATAATATCCTCTTTTTATAGAATAACTAAATACCATTTCTTCTTCAGATTCAGATATGTATCTTTTCCTTTCTGTTAATAGTTCCTTTAAATTATATGGTAATTCTGCATTTTCTAAGTCACCTTTTGTAATTATTTTTTCTTGATCAGTTATATATATACAAGAATCCACCAAATCTTCAACAGAACTAATTAACTTATTACTTTCCTCAATAGCATTATCCATCGCAGAGTATTTTTGTAATACAATACTACTACCATCTACAAAAATTTCTAAATCATCCCCACTACTAAGTTTTAATACTTTCCTAAGTTCTTTAGGAATTACTATTCTTCCTAGTTCATCTATTTTTCTTATAACACCTGTATTTTTCAAAAAAAACACACTCCCAATAATAGTGTGTTTATTTGTATCTGTTTTATACTATAATGTATTTAATAATCGAACAATATATTTAATAAAATGTTCTGGTAAATTCTTATAATATAAAGTGATTATAATGCAATTGTGTTTATAGGCTAAGCTAAAATTTTGAGAAATACTATATGATTCATATAACAGCTTGTCGCCCTTTATTTCCCGGGAAATATTTTCAGGAAGTTCTATTTCAATCATGCGATCAGTTTGTCGAACTCGTTTTATACCTAATTTTTTAGCAATCTTTTCAAACCATTCTTCGTACATATAGTTTTCAATACTTTCAGTAACTTTTCCAAAACGATCCTCTAAAGATGATTTAATTGATTGTAATTTGTCATAAGAATCTATTTCATTTATCATTTGGTGAATTTCAATCTTAATATCTTCGTCTGATACATAACTATCTGCTATATGTGTTTCAATATTAATTAAAGATTGTTGTTCTTCTTCCTCTTCTTCAACAAATTCGCCTTTTTGTCTACGCATTTCATCTTCAATCATTTTTGTATACAGTGATACTCCTACGCTATCAACAAAGCCTGCTTGATTAGCTCCAAAAATATCGCCAGAACCTCTAATAGATAAGTCTCGCATTGCAATTCGATATCCGCTACCCAACTCAGTAAATTCTTTAATTGCTTGTAGTCTTTTGATTGCAATATCATTAAGCATTTTGTGACTGTCATACATTAAATAAGCATACGCAACTTTATCACTACGACCTACACGTCCACGTAATTGATATAGTTGAGCCAATCCCAAACGATCTGCGTCATATACAATTAGAGTATTTGCATTTGGAATATCTATTCCATTTTCAATAATTGTTGTACAAACTATGATATTAAATTTCTTTTGAATAAAGTCTTCCATTATATCTTCGAGTTCTTCTTTATCCATTTGACCATGAGCATAACGAATTTCTTCATTTGGTATAAGTTTTCTTAAATGATCTGTCCTTGATTCAATATTTTCCACGTTATTAAATAGTACAAAAACTTGTCCGCCACGTGAAAGTTCTTTGTATATTGCATCTTTAATAATAAAATCGTCTTCACTAATTACATATGTTTGCACTGGATATCTGTTTCTAGGGGCAGTATCAATAATTGATAAATCGCGAAGTCCAGATAAGGCCATTTTTAAAGTTCTTGGGATTGGAGTAGCTGATAAAGTTAATACATTAATATCCTCTTTGTATTCTTTAATCTTTTCTTTGTGTTTAACTCCAAATCTTTGCTCTTCATCTACTATCATTAAGCCTAAGTTCTTATATTTAATCTTATCGTTTAAAAGCTTATGTGTTCCAAAGATAATATCAATTGTTCCCTTTTCCAGTTTTTCCATAATTAGTTTTGCCTCTTTTGCAGAAGTAAAACGATTTAATAAGGCTATTTCTACTGGCCAATCTGCAAAACGCTGTTTAGCAACATTATATTGTTGTTTAGATAAAATAGTTGTTGGACATAAATACATTACTTGAGCATTATTAACTACGGCTTTAAACATTGCTCTTAACGCTACTTCAGTTTTACCAAATCCTACATCTCCACATAATAATCTATCCATAGGTCTTTCTGACGATAAATCTGCAAAAATGTCATTCACAGCTTTTTGTTGGTCTGCTGTTAAATTGTGGGAAAATGATGCTCCAAAAATATCCTCTTCTTCGTAGGCTTTATATGGAGTACATTTTATAGCGGCTCTAGCCTTATATAGTGCAATTAGTTCACGAGATATATCTTGAATTTTCTTTTGAACATATTGTTTTGTTTTCAACCATGTTGATGAATTTAGACGATTTAACTTCGGAGCGACTCCATCTTTATCAGAATATTTATATATATTATTGATTTTTTCTACAGGTACATATATTTTGTCATTATTTAAGTATAAAAGTTGAATATAATCTTTTTTTACTCCGTCTTTAGTTAATGTAACTATTCCATTATAGATTCCTATACCATGCGCAATATGAACAACATAATCTCCAGTATTTAACTCATTATAATCAACGATTTTCTTTCCGCCATAAAAATTATTTTGATATTTATATTGATGTTTAACGTTTTCTATATCGAATTCACTTAAAACCACTAAATCGCCAAGAATAAAACCATGATTTAATTTTTTCTTTACTACCTCAACATCTTTAAATTCATTTCTAATTTTTTTAATTTGAGCATCACTAGATAAACAAAATAGTATTTTTTTATTTTCTAGTTTCCATTTTTCAATATTTCGTTTTAATAGATCAAAATCTTGATTAAAGTTTTCAATTGAACTACAATTAATTACCAAATCATTTTTGCTTGTTGAAAAGTTGTTAAGATATATTTCATGACTAATTTTTATATCAGAAAGTTCATACATAAGCTTTTCATGAATATCTTCTTTATTGCTATATTCTGTTATATCTTCGAGTAATTTTCGATATGATGCATCAATCTGAGGTCTATCTATGCTAACAACAACAGGCTCATTAGCATAATCATATAAACTACTATGTTGAGTATCTGCACTTTCATCAATTGGTTTAATTGTAATTTTGTCAACTGAATTTATCGAAATTTGCGTATTTTCGTCAAAATAACGAATGTTATCAATTACATCATCGTCAAGTTCTATTCTAATTGGATGTATTTCATTTATCAAAAATATGTCAACAATCATCCCACGAACTGAGTACTCTCCAGTCGTTGTCGTAAGAGATTCTTTACGATATCCTAATTCATGAATTAACTGAATTAAACTTTCTCTAGTTAATTTGTTTCCTACCTCTAGAGTTAGTTTTCTTTTACTAGAATTATTAAAACTTGGTAAATATTTCAAATATGCCATTAGATTTGTAACAATTATGTGGTTACCATTTTCTAGTTTATCTAAAGTATTTAATCTTGTTAGTTTTAATTCAGGAGATGCAGTTTTTACCATCGAAGATATAAAATCATCCATCAAAAAAAGCAATACATCATTTGTATATGTTTGTAATAAATTATAATAGTTATTAGCTTCATATAACGAAGAAGTTAAAACTACAACGTTTTTATTAAATTTTTTAAATAAACTTAACACGTAAAAAACATTTAACTCACTAGTTAAACCACATATTACAGTATCTTTGTCATATTTAAAATATTGTTCTAAAAAATTCATTATTCACCATTTGAATTAAAACTATTCATTGTTTTTTCAATACCATTTTCTAAATAATAATTAATAATATCTATAAACTTATCACTTTTTAAGAAATTAATTTCCTCTGTTGATAATTTGTTAAGAACATAATTTCTAGTATCGGTATTCTTATTATTACCAATTCCTACTTTTAATCTTGAAAAACCATTCGTCCCTAGCTGTTCAATAATACTTTTAATACCATTATGTCCTCCAGAAGATGAATTAGTTTTTAATCGATATATACCTGATGCTAAGTCTAAATCGTCATGAATAACTAAGATATCTTGAGGATCTATTTTATAATAATTTGCAACACGTGAAACAGCTCTTCCAGATAAGTTCATGTATGTTGTTGGTTTAATAAAGATTACTTTATCACCTTTATAATTAATTGTTTGAATCTCACAATCTTTATCTTTTGTCCAATTAGAATTATTTAAATAATTATCTAGTATGATAAAGCCAACATTATGTCTAGTATTTTCATATTCTTTACCAGGATTTCCTAGCCCTACAACTAATTTCATACTTCCTCCTTAAATATATTTTGATAAGATTTTACACCATCAATACAAATTTCACAATTAAATTTAATTCCAGGTTTACTATTTTTGATACATTCTACTAATACGATATAGGGATTTCCGCCTTTTTTAGTAGTTACTAATTGAACTTTTTTGACATTTATTTGATATTTATATCCTAAATTTATAATTTCATCTAAACGTTCAGCACGATGCACTAAATATAGTGATCCTTTGTTTACCAAGAATGATTTAGCTAGTTTAAATATTTGGTCTAAATCAATTGCTATTTCGTGTCTTGCATATTTCAACTCTACTTTTTCATTAACTACCTTATCTTCGTTATATTTAAAATATGGTGGATTGCATAGCATAATATCGAAATATTCCTTAGAAAAATAATTCCCCAAGTTATTAACATCATCGTTTATGACTTGCAGTTGCTCATTTAAATTGTTTGTTTCAATAGATTTTTTAGCTAATTTATATACACTTGATTGAATTTCAAATCCCACGATTTTATCCTTCGTATAAGTAGATAGGATAAGTGGCACAGCCATATTTCCTGCACACATATCTAATATTTTTAAATTCTTTTTAGAAAGTTTGATATATTCTGCTAAAAGAATCGAATCGACAGAAAACTTAAAAAAATCACTATCTTGGTATATATAGCGATTTTTATAGTCAAATAAATCATTTTTTACTAACATATTCAACTTCCTCAGCTTTAACTGTTAGTTTTTCATCGTCTACTAAGATTTTATATGTTCTTGTTAATATATCAACACTAACTATTGTAGCATTGGAATTATTGTATTTAACAGTATTTCCTACAGATAACAAACCTTTACTACAACGAGTATATTCCTCATCTTCATAACATAAGCAACATAACAAACGTCCACATGCACCATTTATTTTGCTGGGATTTAAGGCTAAGTTTTGATTTTTAGCTTTATTCATCGAAATTGAATCAATTTGATTTAAGAAATTTGCACAGCATAATTTTTGTCCACATATACCAATGCCTCCAATTTGTTTAGCTTTATCTCGAGCTCCAATTTGACGCAATTCAATTCTTGTACGATATAGTGATGCTAGTTTTCTTGCAAGTTCTCTGAAATCAACACGATCATCTGCAGAAAAATTAATTAATAACTGACTACGATCAAAGTTATATTGAGCATTGATTACAAACATATTTAATCCTAGTTCTTTAACTAATTCCTTGCATTTATTTAGAGCTATATCAGCATCCTTTAAATTATTATAATAGACTTTAGAATCTTCAGGAGTGGCAATACGAATTATGTCCTTATATTCATTGATATCTTTATAATCAGATAAAGTATTAACAACTTTACCATACTGTTCACCTTTTTCAGTATCAACGATAACTTCAGCATTAATATCTATATCTAGTTCCGATTTAAAATAATAAGCTTTACAATTATTTTTAAATAATACACCATATACTTTATTTGCCATATAACTCTCCCATTTCAATTGCTAAACTATCTAATAATAAAGAAGTATTTACATTATAGTTTAATTGTTCCAAATACTTAGAAATAATTTTTACTTTTTTAAAGACAAATTCTCTATCTTCATGATTTACTTTTACGTTTTCCATATACAAATTAAATAATAACTTTAAAAAAATAGTTATTTCTGTTCTATTTGATAATTCTTTCGCTAAAACGCTATTATTATACCACACAATTGAAGAATCGTTTTTTTCTAGCATATTTTGATATTCTTGAGCTAACTCAAAATATCTATTATATGTATCTTCGTCTACACCAAGCACATCGCTGTCTGAATTTGATTTATAATTTATTTTCAGTATTTCACAACGACTTACAATGGTATTTGCAACATTATCTTTATTCTCAGTTATAAAAAATCCTATAATATTATCCTCGGGTTCCTCTAAAAACTTAAGCATCTTATTAAATGCTGTATCATTCATTTTTTCCGGGGATTTTATGATATATATATTATTTTCCGTATATACCGGAATCTTACTAAATGAACTTTTTAAATTTTCTATTGCTTCTTTTTTTATATTTTTTCCATCTGGTTCAACCGTTATAAGGCTAGGTAAATTATTTTCCTTTATCAAATGACATAAATTGCATTCTGAGCAATTATCTTGAAAGTTACTAGGACAACAAATTCCCATAACAATCTTTTTAACGTCTTCATAACACTTAACAATATTATTTGTTTCAATTAAATAAGCGTGAGCTAGCTTTTTCTCACGATATAGTGTTATTAAATTGTTAACAACTGCATTTGTTTCCACTTTTCTCCTTTTTAAATTATTAAAAATAATATTACTAATGTAGTTAACCCTGGTAATCCTAATAAAGATACTAAAACAATGGATATTACATTAATTGGAATTACAATATTCATTGATGAAATCAAAATATTTAATCCATACAACATAAATATTGCAACAATAACTTTTTTTACAACTTTAACAAGTATATTTAGCATAGTTTCCCTCGTTAAAGTCTATTCAGTTAGCCTAGGATTATGATATTTTCTTTCGATCTTCTAGTGCTTTATCTAATGTTAATATGTCTAGATAATCGATTTCAGCTCCCATAGGAATACCATAAGATAGTCTTGATATAGTAACATCTTTCTTTTCAAATATTTTTTTAATGTACAATGTTGTTGTTTCACCTTCGATTGATGACTTTAAAGCTAGGATAATTTCAGGATTTTCTAAACTTTCAATTCTTTTAACTAATCCAGAAATATTTATATCCTCAGGACCAACATTATTAATTGGAGATATTAGCCCATTTAATACATGATATACACCATGGTAATTCCCAGCTTTTTCAAAAGAAAATACACTTTTATAATCTTCGATTACACATATTAAATTCTTATTTCTACTTTCATTTGAACAAATATCACATATTTCGTTATCGGTTAAATTGTTACAAACTTTACACGGAACAAGTTTTTGTTTAGCTAGGATCAAGTTCTTAGAAAAATCCGCTATTAGTTCATCATCTAAATCTAGTGTAGCTAAGGCAAGACGTTCTGCACTTTTTTCACCAATACTAGGTAATTTTTTATAAAACTTAATTAATTTTTCTAATGTACTAGGATAGACCATAATTAAAATAATCCGCCCATTTGCGAATAAGCTCCCATTTTTGAGTCAGTTTCTTTATCAATTTTAGCTAAGCCATCTTTAATTGCAAGCATAATCATATCACAAAGAATTTCTTTGTTTTCAGCATCAAATGCTGCTTCATTTGTAATATTTACCGCTTTTACTTCACGATTTCCTTTAAAATTAATTTCAACCCAATCAGATTTACCTACAAAATCCATAGCATCGATTTGCCCTTTCTTTGCCATGATATCCTTTTGCATTTTTTGAGCTTGTGCCATTATTTGTTGCATATTCATATTATATTCCTCCTTATTGAACCTCTATTTTTTGTGTAGCAAAAATATCACTTAACATTTCTTCTTTACCTTCGTTACTCGGTTCATTTTTATATTTATATTCAACCTTATTTTTTATATTTTCTTTATATTGTTCCATCTCAGAGTTCCATTTTTCTTGAGTAATTGAAATCAACTTATAATTTGCGCCAATACATTCACAAAACATTTGTTCTATTTGTGATAAATTATCATTAATATTATCTGCATTATCTTGGAAATCTGTTTTAATGAGCATTATTTCATCTGATGCCAAAACAATTTCTGTATCAAGTAGCATCCCTTTTATCTTCTTATCCTCTAATAAATCAACAAAATTTCCCCAGTTATTTTTAGCATCTTGTAAATAGCTTTTGTTAGCTCTAACAAAGCAATTATTAATCCTAACATCAACTAAAACCGCATTATTTCCTGGGAAATAACTTTTAGCACTCTTTTTAGGTTCTTCTTTTATTATTTCCCGCATTTTTTCAACAGTATTTTCTTTAGTAGGCATTTCCCGGGAAATATTTTCTTTTGAAACTTCAAATTTCACAACCTCAGGAATTTCCGCTTCGATTTCAATATCATTGTTAACATAATTTAATAAGATTAACTCTAATAAAGCATATGAATCTACATTAACATTACTTTTATATAGTGAGGATGACAACTCAAAGCATAACTCCTTATAATCTGCATATGATAAACGAGATTTTTCGGTTCCTTTTTTTATTTCTATAGCCTTATTTTTAAGAATTTGAATTATTTTCTTAACAACTGTCTTAAAATCTGCGCTGTTTTCTCTTGCTTTATCAACAAAATCTAACACTATATCAACACTATTCTTATCAATTCCCTCAATTAATTGGAGTATTCCTTTAGTGGAAATAAGTCCAATTGAGGTTAAAACGCTATCTTGAGTGATTTTTTCTCCAGTTTTAGACAATTGATCTAGAATACTTAATGCATCTCTAAGTCCTCCGTCCGCAAATTCAGCAATTTCTTCTATTGCAGCGTCATCTATATCGATATTTTCTTTATCAGATATGCTTCTAAGAGTCATTTTTATATCTTTATTAGATATTTTCTTAAAATCTAATCGCTGACATCTTGATAAAACTGTTATTGGTACATCTTCTATATCCGTTGTAGCTAAAATAAAAACCACATGACTAGGAGGTTCTTCTAAAGTTAACAACAAAGCATTAAAAGCACTTGTGCTCAGCATATGAACTTCATCAATGATATATACCTTATATTTAGAATTTATTGGCGATAACTTTATATTATCGATTATTTCCCTAATTTGATCTACACCATTATTTGATGCAGCATCAATTTCATAAATATCATTACTTTGTGCAAAATTTGTGCAATTTTCGCATTTTCCGCAGGGTTTAGCCCCATCTTCCGACGAACAATTGATTGTTTTGGCGAAAATTTTAGCTGTACTTGTCTTTCCTGTTCCTCTAGGACCTGAAAAAATGTATGCATGCGAGATTTTGTTGTTTTCAACGCTATCTTTTAATAAATCAATTGTATTATTTTGACCAACAACTTCATCAAAGTTTGATGGACGATACTTTCGATATAAAACCTTGTAGTTCATATTAGCCTCCGCTACTTAATTATACCAATTTATACGCATTATTTCTATCTTTTGTTAGCAAAAAACGCGCTTAATTGTCTCTTATAATTTTCACACATTTTATCAACATCATTTATCTTGTTTTTAGTGATAATTTTCTTTTTTTCATTATTAAATTTACTTTCCAGCAAATAGTATACTTGTTTAATTCTTGATTGACGAATTACTTCCATACACATATCACAAGGTTCAAGCGTAACATATAACTCGCAATCATCTAATCTCCAGTCTTTTTGTTTTTTGCTAGCTTTTGTTATTGCTAAAATTTCCGCATGATTTATGCAATTATGTGTTCTTTGTTTTGTATTGTGTGCTTTTGATATTAATTTTCCATTCCTTACAACTGCGCATCCAACCGGTATTTCTCCTTTTTTGTAGGCTTTGTTAGCTTCTTTTAGTATTTCTTCAACAATAGATTTCATTATTCCTCCATAAAAAAAGTGCACACAAACAGTGACTGATGTGGCTGCTTCCTTCCGGATCTGACCAGGTTACAATGTATTTGTTGCACGTTTTAATATTAACAAATTTAACTATTAAATGCAACTATGTTTCACGTGAAACATTAAATTTACAAAAAAAGAGTAATGTTTCACGTGAAACATTACTCAGTTACTTCTTCTTCAACAATTTCTTCTTTATCAACAATACTTATAGCAGCTACTTTTTGATTGTCTTTTAAATTAATTAATCTAACACCTTGAGTTACACGGCCTAAAACTGAAATTTGTTCAATCGGCATACGCATTGTCATGCCAGAATCAGTCATAATAATAACTTCTTTTTCTGATTCAGATACTTTGATTGCTGCTAGATTACCGTTTTTATCCGTAATATTTAAAGCTTTAACACCTTTGCTACCACGTTTTGTTTCACGGTACTCTTCAACGCTAGTTTGTTTTCCATATCCTTTTTCAGTAACTAATAAGATATTATCATTTTCTTTAACAATTTCTAAACAAATACAGTTGCTATCTTCAAGGTTGATACCTCTAACACCACTAGCTGTTCTTCCCATAACTCTGATTTCGTCTTCGTTGAAACGAACCATACGTCCAGAACTTGATCCTAAAAGAACAGTATTATTGCCAGTTGTCTTCTTAACGCCAATTAATTCATCGTTTTCTTTTAAATTAATACAAATCTTGCCGGAATTTCTAATGTTATCAAATTCTTCTAATGCTGTTTTCTTGACGATACCTTGTTTAGTCGCAAATAACAAATATTTAGTCTCACTATCTTGAGTAGATAAAGAAATGATTGTATTAACGCTTTCTTCCTTATCTAAAGGTAGCAAGTTAACAATTGGAATTCCCTTAGAAGTTCTACCATATTCAGGGATCTCATAACCTTTAATGCGATAAACCTTACCTTTGTTTGTAAAGAACATTAAATGATCATGTGTAGATAAACTCAACAATTTATCAACAAAATCTTCTTCGTTTGTGCTCATTCCTTTAATTCCTACGCCTCCACGACGTTGAGATCTAAATGTATCAGATGTAGTTCTCTTAATATAACCTTTATTAGTTAAAACTACCATGATATTTTCTTCAGGAATTAGAGATTCATCTTCAATATACTCTATAGCAGTCATATCGATAGTTGTACGGCGTTCGTCACCGTATTTATCGGCAATTTCTTGCATTTCAGTCTTGATAATATTCAATACTTTTTCCTCACTTGCAAGTATAGAACGTAATTCGTTGATCAATTTCATTAATTCATTTAATTCTTCTTCAATCTTATCTCTCTCTAAGCCAGTTAATCTACGAAGCTTCATTTCTAGGATAGCTTCTGATTGAATTTCAGACAAACCGAACTTTTGTTCTAACTCTTTCTTTGCTGCAACGTCGCTTTCTGCGGCTTTAATAATGCGAATTACTTCATCAATATTATCTAATGCAATTTTGTAACCTTCTAAAATGTGAACTCGTTTTTCAGCTTTGTCTAGATCAAATCTAGTACGTCTTATAATAACTTCTTTTTGATAATCAACATATTTTGAAATAATATCCTTCAAACCTAGAGTTTTTGGCACACCATTGTCTAACATTAAGAATATAATTCCATAATTTGTTTGAAATTGTGTATGTTTATATAGTTTATTTAAAATAACTTGCGGATTTGCGTCTCTTTTTAACGTAATTGTGATCTTTACGCCATCTTTTAAATCCGTATGATAGTCTGAAATTCCTTCTATTGTCTTGTTATGTACTAATTCTGCAACTTTATTTTTTAGTTCTAAAGTAGTAACACCATAAGGAATTTCATCAATTACAATGTAATTTTTACCATTTTTTTCTTCGATAGTAGCTTTACTACGTATTGTAATGCTTCCACGACCAGTGTCATAAGCTTGTTTTATGCCGCTGTTACCTAATATAATTCCACCAGTTGGGAAATCTGGACCTTTAATATGTTGCATTAATCCTAAAGTATCAATTTCAGGATTATCAATATAAGCAATACATCCATTAATAACTTCTCTTAAATTATGCGGTGGAATATTTGTTGCCATACCAACAGCAATACCCATTGTACCGTTAACTAATATATTAGGGAATCTAGAAGGTAAAACATCAGGTTCTTTTCTAGATTCATCGTAGTTTGGTGAGAAATTAACTGTATCTTTATTAATATCTCTTAATAATTCTGTAGTAATTTTTGCAAGTCTTGCTTCTGTATAACGATAAGCTGCAGCACCATATCCTTCGATATTACCGAAGTTTCCATGGCCATCAACTAACATATAACGATAGTTGAAATCTTGTGCCATTCTTACCATTGCTTCATATATTGAAGAGTCACCATGTGGATGGTAACGTCCCATAACATCTCCGACTATTGTAGCCGATTTACGATGTTGTTTATCAGGTGTTAAACCATTTTCGCTCATAGCATATAAAATACGTCTATGAACAGGTTTTAAACCGTCTCTTAAGTCAGGTAAAGCTCTGGCTACAATAACACTCATTGAGTATTCAAGAAACGATTTTTCAACTTCATCAACAATATTATTTTCTTGTAATCTATCTCTATTTTGATCCATTATACCTTACCTCCCTAAACATCTAGATTTTGTACGTATACAGCGTTGTCTTCAATGAATTTTCTTCTTGGTTCAACTTCTTCACCCATTAGTTTTGAGAAAACTTCATCTGCTGCCATCGCATCATCTACTGTTATTTTTCTTAAAATACGTTTATCTATATCCATTGTTGTCTCATTTAATTCTTCAGCATCCATTTCACCAAGACCTTTCATTCTCATAACGTCAGGCTTAACATTTCCAGGTAATGATTCTAAATATGCGTTCTTTTCTTCTTCATTTAGTACATACTTAATTGTTTTACCATGTTTTATACAGAATAATGGAGGTTGAGCTGCGTACACATGCCCCGCTTCCACAATAGGTCTAAAAAAGCGGTAAAATAACGTTAAAAGTAATACTCTAATATGAGATCCGTCAACGTCGGCATCGGTCATAATTATAATTTTATGATATCTTAGCTTTTCTAAGTCAAATTCTTGACCAATTCCTGTACCAAATGCTGTAATAATAGTTCTAATTTCTTCATTGTCTAAAGCACGGTCTAACCTAGCTTTTTCAACATTTAATATTTTTCCACGAAGCGGTAAAATCGCTTGAGTCATTGAATTTCTACCTTTAATTGCAGACCCACCAGCTGAATCCCCTTCGACTAGGAATATTTCACATACGCTGGCATCTTTTTCTTTACAATCCACAAGTTTTCCACCAAAATTTACTACGTCTAAGTCGCTTTTTCTTCTTGTAGCTTCTCTTGCTTTTTTTGCAGCAAGTCTAGCGTGTGAAGCAAGCATACTTTTTTCAACAATTACTTTTGCATCTTGTGGATGTTCCATTAAGAAACGCTCAAATCCTTGACCAAATATATCTGAAGCGATTTTTCTAACTTCCAAATTACCTAATTTTGTCTTTGTTTGGCCTTCGAATTGTGGATTTGGATGCTTACATGAAATAATCATTGTAAGACCTTCTCTTACGTCATCTCCAGTTAAATTATCAGCATTATCCTTTAAAATCTTAGCTTTTCTAGCATAATTGTTAATAATTCTTGTTAATGCTAATTTAACACCATCTTCATGCATACCACCTTCATAAGTATTAATATTATTAGTAAACGAGTATATTGAAGAGTTATAAGAATCGTTGTATTGTAATGCAACATCAATAATAATGTCATCAACTTGACCAGTAACCGATATTATATCTTCATGAATTGCCTTTTTAGTCTTATTTAACATTTGAACATATTCAACAATACCACCATTATATAAGAAAGATTCATGTTTATCCTCTTCTCTTTCATCAATAAGTTGAATTCTTAGTCCTTTATTTAAAAAAGCAAGTTCTTGTAATCTTTTATATAAAACATCATAGTCATAAACCGTAGTTTCCGTAAAAATTTCTGGATCTGGTAAGAATGTTACAGTTGTCCCAGTTCTATCTGCTGCACATTTATCAATAATTTCAATTGTTCCAACAGGTTTTCCACCATTTTCAAAACGTTGAAAATAAACATTTCCATCACGATACACACGAACTTCAAGCCATTTGGAAAGTGCGTTAACTACTGATGCACCTACACCATGTAATCCTCCAGATACCTTATATCCTCCGCCACCAAATTTACCACCTGCGTGTAATACGGTAAAAATTGTTTCGATTGTTGATAATCCTGTCTTAGCATTCATACCAGTTGGCATTCCACGTCCGTCGTCTTTTACTGAAATTGAATTATCTTTATGAATTTCAACTTCAATGTCATCACAATATCCTGCTAAAGATTCATCTACTGCATTATCAACAATTTCCCAAACTAAGTGATGTAATCCTTTGCTACTTGTGGTTCCGATATACATACCAGGTCTTTTTCTAACGGCTTCTAAACCTTCAAGAACCTGGATATCGCTATCGCCATAATTTACTTTATTATCCATTTATTTCATCCCTTTCAATGTTGCCATCTTCTACTTTAAAAATGGTACTATCTTTTAATAAATTTTTGTCTATCTTATCTATATTTGTCGTTGTTATAAAGGTTTGTACCTCTTTATTTAACATATTAATTATATTATTAATCTTTTTGTCATCTAGTTCACTAAATAAGTCATCTAAAATCAAAATTGGATACTGATTTTTTATTTTTTTAACAATTAATAATTCAGAAAGTTTAAATGATATAATTGCATTTTTTTGTTGACCAACACTACCATATTCTTTAATACTATTTCCGTCTAAAATAAAGTCAATATCATCATGATGGATTCCCATTAAAGTCTTACCAAAAGCCATTTCTTTACGATAATTCTTTTGATACATTTCCAACACTTTATCAACATCTTTTTTACTAAATGAACTTTTATATTTTATTTGTAAATCACCATACTCAAATATATTTTTATATATTTTTGAGATATGTTCATTTATCATTTCAATATAGTTTGATCTCAAATTATGTATTTTAAAGCCAAAATCAACGAGTTTTCTAGTTAAGATATCCAAATAGTCAGAGGAAGCATTTCCATTCAAATAAAGCTGTTTTAAATATGCATTACGATGTTTTAATATCTTGTTGTAAGAACTTAATAGCACTAAATACTCTTTATTGACTTGCGATATCTCGATATCTAGTAGTTTTCTACGAAATGCTGGAGAATCACTTATTATTTTGGTATCCAAAGGATTAAATAAAATTATATTAATTCTTGAAACGTAATCACTAATTTTATTAATTTTATCAGAATCAATATAGACTTTTTTACCATTTTGATTCAAATCTAATTGATATCTGGTCTTTTCACCTGTAATTACAGTACCTTTAATAATTGTTTCTTGAGCACCTTTTTTAATTAAGTTTGCATCATTACTGGTTCTAAATGATTTTGTTAAGGCCAACATATAGATAGCTTCAATAAGATTTGATTTACCACTACCATTATTACCATATATCAAATTTAAAGTATTTGAAAATGTAATGTCAAGGTTGTTATAATTTCGATAATTAATTAACTTTAAATTTTCAATTTTCATTTTAAACCTCTTTTTAAACAAAATATTAAATATTTATCTTGTTTACGTACTCCTCTACACAATATAATTATAGCATAAAAATGGCACAAAAAAAAGCAAAATCAACGTTTTTTGCTTTTTAAAACTGATTCTAATCTTGATGAGCGAAATATTTGATTACTAATAATTCTTTCAGATATTTCAAATTCAAATTTACGGCTATTTTTTAGTAAAATTACTACCTTATTTTGACCGTTATTATAATATTTTTCAATCGCATTATAGTTTAACCATACACAATCGTCATTTTTTACTGACGTTGTTGGAAAAATGATGATTTCTTTTACTTCACTTACTACAATAGGACATTTATATTTAACTCCTATCATGTAATCTGTAGATTCGCATCTTCCTAAATATGAACTACCATAATACTTACAACTATCATTAACTAGATCAAATGGTCTTTTATTAACAATATAACTAACATAATTTTCAATTACTTTGCTTTTATTTTTAGCATAAGGCATTATCATTAGTGTATTTTCACTAATAAAATAATTATCCACAAAAATTCCCCCAGACAATTACCTTATAGCATAAATATTATAAAATTAATGTCGATTTATCGGATTAATATGTTTTAATTGGTAAAATTAACTCAATAATTGTATCATCATCAACAGCATTAATAATAATAGGCTTATCATCACTGTTGATAAGTAGGATAATATTTGTTGTATTTAATACTTTTAATGCATCCATCATATATTTTGATGAGAAACTAATATCTAATTTGTTTTTATTATTTGATTCAATAATTAATTCTTCTTTAGTTTTTCCACTTTCTGCAGATGAACCATAAATAGTCATTTTCTTATCATCAATACTCATTTTAACAATGTTTTTATCCTTACTTAAAGTAATAATTGATGCTCTATCGATAGCGTCATAATACTCTTTTAAATTTAAATTAATCATATATTCAAAATCTTTTGGAATATAATTTGTTGTATCTGGATAAGTTCCATTTAAAAGTGTACTTTGGAACATTATATTTTTATAGATAAATAAAATTTTGTTGTTAAATAAGTGGATTTCCACATCATCTTCGTCTTTTAAGATAGAAACTAATTCTGTAACACTTTTTCCTGGGATAACAATGTTGATAGATTCTTCAATAGGTTTAGATAGTTTAATAACCTTTTTTGCTAAACGATAAGAATCTGTTGCAATACATTCTAAAATATCACCGTTTATCTTAATATTAATACCTGTTAATAAAGGTCTAACTTCTTGTGTAGACATTGCATAAGATGTTTGGTTAATAATTTGTCTTAATAATGTTGCTTCTAAGTTAATAACATTTGCACTAGTATCAATTGCAATATTAGGATAATCAGATAAATTATAACAATTTAGAACAAATTCGTTAGTATCTGAATAAATCTTAACATTATTGTTATCTATACTTTCAAAATATATTAAATTAGTAGGCATTTTTCTAATAATATCTAATATATATCTACTTTGAATTACTAATTTTCCTTCTTTTTCAATATTTTTAATTTCTTTTTTATCAATAGTTACTTTAATAGTAAGTTCACTATCACTAGCAAGTAATTCTAAACCATTACTATTAACTTCCATTACTATTCCATTTAATACTGGAATTGTTATTTTTTGTGATAAAGCTTTTACTACATTGTTTAAAGCTTCTAATAAAATGTTTTTATCAATTGTAAATTTCATATTTCTCCTCTTTCTTTTTTTATTAAATAAAAATTATTATTATATTTATACTGTTCATGTTGTGGAAAACTTGTTGAACGTCCTTTATACCTAGTTTTGTATTAAAAAAATTTTCCACATTTTTATAACTTATTTTTAATTTCTTTAACAATTGTGTTTAATTTTTCATCTGTTTTAAGATCATTTGTAATTTTATCATAAGATGCAGATATTGTTGAATGATCTCTCCCCCCGAATTCTAAGCCAATTCTTGCAAGTCCTTCGTCAGTTTCTACTCTACATAAGTAAATAGCTATATGCCTTGGTTTGGCAATATTACTTGTTTTTTTCTTACTTTTTAAGTCTGCTACTGTTATGTTGAAATAATCTGCTACAGTCTTTTGAATCTTTGTTATTGAATTATCAGCATAAATATTTATATTTAAATAATCTTTAAGTGCTTCGATTGCAAAGTTTAAGTCTATTCTATCAGGAACCATCATAGCGGTATAAGCCATTAATCTTTTTATAGTTCCTTCTATAAATCTTATATCATTTTGACATGAATTAGCAATATATTCGATAATTTCTTGACTTAATTTGTCTTCTAAAGATGTATTTTTAATTTTACTATTAATTATTTTGCATCGTAAGTTGAAATCTGGTGGATAAATATCAACAGGTAATCCCCACATAAATCTACTTCTTAGTCTATCTTCAATTTTCTTTAAATCATCAGGCGATCGGTCACTACTGATAATTATTTGTTTATTTGCTTGATATAATGCATTAAAAGTATGGAAGAATTCTTGTTGAGATTTATCTGCTCCTACTAAAAATTGAATATCATCTATAATTAAAACATCAACATTTTGATATTTATTTTTAAAGTTTTTAGCATATTCAATGCTATCTACTCCCTTTTCTATTGAGGCAAAACCAGTATAATCTGCTACAAAGTCATTACTAGTTATATATAAAACTTTTTTATTTGAGTTCTGAACTATATAATTCCCTATTGCGTGCATCAAGTGAGTTTTCCCTATTCCACTTTTTCCATATAAAAATAATGGATTGTGGATTGTTCCGGGATTTTCTGCTACTGCATGTGCAGAAACTACTGCTAATCTATTGGAATCCCCTACTACAAACGATTCAAAAGTATATTTGGGATTTAAGTTGGTTTCCCATTCGTCATCTATAAGGGGGTTGTTTACAATTTGTGAGATTTCGACTTCATTTGATTTATTTTCTTCTTCTAATTCATCTTCGGTTATGTACTCTATTTCAAAGTTTTGTCCGGTTATTGTATAAAGTGTGGAATTAATTATATCTTTGTAATTATTACTTAACATATTCTTATGAATTTGCATTGGAACTTTGATTTTTAACTTATTATCATGCAAAGAAACAGGTTCTATTTTTGAAAACCATAAATTAAAAACGTTAATACTAACTGCTTGTTCAATTTCTTCTAAAAACGATTTAAAAAGTTCCTCTATTTTCATCCCATACCCCACACAATTTTTTCAACATCTTAATTGTAACTTATTTTTAAATAAAGATAAAGATTTATTTGTTTTTTTCAAGATTTCCACACAAGTTATCAACACGTTCTACCCCGTTGTTTAGTATCTTAACACAAGATTTTAACACTTTCAACAAAATTAAAATGTGGGAAAAAATAATTTATCAACACACCTGTTTTTTGCTTGTTGTTGAATTGTTGATAAGTATGTTATAATCTTTTTACTTAGGAGATTTATGAAAGAAAAAAGACAAATTAAAAAAGCTAGTTTGTTAGGTATTTTTGGAAATATCTTTTTATTAATTATAAAAGCAGTTGTGGGATTTATTTTCCATAGTCAAGCAATGATTGCTGATGCTACAAATAGCGCAGGGGATATTTTTGCTTCAATAATGGCTTTTATAGGTAATAAGATAGCAGGGGAACCCGCAGATGATGATCACAACGTTGGCCATGGTAAAGCAGAGTATATCTTTTCCTTATTTATAGGAACTGCTATGGTATTGGCATCATTAATAGTAATAATCACAAGTATTAAAAATTTATTAACGTCATCTAAGTTTGAGTATTCTTATATATTAATTGCAATTTGTATAATAACAATTATTACGAAGCTTTCATTATATATATATACAAAAGTTATTTATAAGAAAAATAAAAGTATTCTTATAAAATCTTTATATCAAGATCATCGTAACGATTGTATGATAACAACAGGAACTTTAATTAGTATAATATTTGCTTTCTTTAATATATACTGGTTAGATAGTGTAGTAGGTATATTAATATCTTGTTGGATAATTTATTCTGGGATAAAAATTATAACTGAAAGTTATGAAGTTCTAATGGATCAAAGTATTGATCAAGAAAGTAGAGAAAAAATTGAATACATCATTCATAATTATTCAAAAGATATTGATATGGGGTCAATGAGCTCAATTCCAATTGGTTATAAATATATAATTGTTTTAACAATTTATGTTGATGGAAATATGACTACAAGAAAAGCTCATGATATAACAAAAGAATTACAAACAAAGATAAAAAAACAAGTAAAAAGGGTAGATAGAGTAATAATTCATGTCAATCCAAAGGATTAGGAAACTTTATCCTTGACATAATCAATATTTAAATATTATAATAGAAACGCTAAAAAGGAGAAATTATAAAATGAAAAGAACTTATCAACCAAATAAACGTAAAATGAAAAAGACTCATGGTTTCTTTTCTAGAAAAGGTGGAAACGTTTTATCATCTCGTCGTAGAAAAGGAAGAAAAAGATTATCAAAATAAAAACCACTTAAGTAAGTGGTTTTTTTACAATAATGAGGTAATTTGATGAAAAAACACGAAAGAGTAAAGTCAAATATTATATTTAATGAGATAATAAATAAAGGTAAAAAAGTTGGAAATCAATATTTTACTATTTTTTTTATTGGAAAAAATGAAGAAAGACCTCAATTTGGAATAGCGGTTCCTAAAAGACTAGGAAATGCTGTTGTAAGAAATCGACTTAAAAGACAAACTAGAGAACTACTTGATAAAACTAAATTATTATTTAAAAATCAACGAAACTATATTATAATAGTAAAAGAAAAATGTTTAAGAGAAAGTTTTGTTGATAAATTAGAAGCTTTACAACAATTGATAGGAGATATAAATGAAAAGAAATAAAGTATTATCAATAATCTTAGTATTAGTTTTATTACTTACTACAGGATGTGGTAGTGATAACTATATAAAAGATGCCAAAGGAAAAGTAGTTATAAATGAAACTACAGGACAAAATTTACAAAAAGATATTTATTGTAAACCATCAAAAGATACAGAAGCATATAAATTATATGAAAAGTATGAAGATCAATTAGAAGTTAAACTAAATAAGTTACCTGAATGCGAAGATTTTAAAGTTAATTCAGTAAAAAATAATAGTTTATGGCAATTCTTATTTGTTAAACCGTTAGCTTATTTAATATTGAAACTTGGTTATTTATTAGAGTCTATTGGTTTTACTAAATCATACTTAGGTATATCTGTTATGATAATTGGTATAATAATTAGATTTATTATTTTACCATTTAATATTAAAACGCAAAAGCAATCTAAAAAGTTACAAGAGCTTGCACCTGAGTTACAACGTATTGAAAGAAAGTATGCCAATAAAACAGATAATGAATCAATTATGATGAAAAGCCAAGAAACAATGGCTCTTTATAGTAAATATAAAGTTAATCCATTATCTAGTTGCTTAATTTCATTAGTTCAATTACCTTTATTCTTTGCTTTCTTACAAGCAATTTATAAAATACCTGCGATTTATGAAGGCGAAATATTTGGTTGGAACCTAGGTACTACACCTAGTGTAGGAATATTTACTAATCATCAATATTCATTTTTAATATTAATAGTATTAATAGTACTAACAACTTATTTCTCATTTAAATATACAATGAGACAAAATAAGAACTCTGCAATGCCTGGTGCTGAATCACAAATGAAAACAATGTTAATTGTTATGACTGTGATGATTGGTATAGCATCAGTTAGTTTACCTACAGCAATTGCTTTATATTGGATTGTTACATATGCATTTATAATTATCCAAACATATGTAATGAATTTAATAACAAAGAAGAAAGACGCTAAGAAAGTAAATAGCAAGAGTAAAAAAATTAAAGAAAAGTTAAAAGTGAAAGAAGGAATGAAGTATGGAAAGAATAAGTAAGACAGGGAAAGACTTTGAAGATACATTAAATGAAATCCTTGAAGAAAATAATTTATCAAAAGAGGACGTAGTTTATACAACTGGAGAAGTTAAGAAGGGCTTATTTAAAGGAGAAACAACTGAAGTAATTGTTTTTAAAAAATCTGATATTTATTCCTTTGCAAAAGATTTTCTTAAAGAAGTAATTAATAATTTAGGTTTAGATGTTTCATTTGAAACAAAGAAAATGGAAGATCGTACTGTTATTAAGATGTATTCAAACAATAATAACATTTTAATTGGACATAATGGTAATACGTTAAAAGCTTTAGAAACTTTAGTAAGACAAAAAATTCAATTAGAAACTGGGGTTTATTTTGTAATATCTTTAGATGTTGAAAATTATAAAGATAAAAAAATAGCTAGAATTGAAAGACTGGCTAAGAATATTGCAAGAGAAGTTAGAAAAACTAAAGTAGAAACCCACTTAGAAAATATGAATGCATATGAAAGAAGAATAGTTCATAATATATTAACTGATTTTAAAGGTGTTACAACAAAAAGTGAAGGTGAAGAACCAAATCGTCATGTTGTAATTAGTGCAACTAAAGAGTAGAAATACTCTTTTTTCTTTTTATATACAATTTTATTTATCTTGTGCTATAATACGTTTGCGAAAGGGGATTATTATGGAAGATACAATTTGCGCAATTTCTACATCTTTAGGTGTAGGAGCTATATCAATAATTCGTTTAACTGGACCAAAAGCTATTAGTATTGTTAATGGCATTTTTAGTAGTGATATAACAAATACTGATACTCATGTAATAAAATATGGTCATATTAAAGATAATGATGAAGTAATAGATGAAGTTCTTTTGATGATAATGAAAGCCCCAAAAACATATACTAAGGAAGATATAGTTGAGATAAATTGTCATGGTGGATATAACACAACACATAAGATATTAGAAATTCTTTTGAAAAATGGATGTAGATTAGCAGAACCTGGTGAATTTACTAAAAGAGCATTTTTAAATGGAAGAATAAATTTATTAGAATCTGAAGCTGTTAACGAACTTATTAGTGCGAAAACTGATTCAAAAAGAAAATTATCATTAAATCAATTAGGAGGAAATTTAACTAGAAAAATAGAGGCTATACGTGAACAATTAGTATCTCTTATGGCTAATATCGAAGTAAATATTGATTATCCTGAGTATACTGATAATTTAGTTATTACTGAAAATTTACTTAATGAAAAATTAAGAGATATTACTTTAGAATTGGACAAACTAGTTGAAGGAACAAAATTTGGTAAGATTGTTTCTAATGGGATTAATGTTGCAATTGTAGGTAAACCTAACGTAGGAAAGAGTAGTATTTTAAATCATTTGTTAGATGAACAAAAAGCGATAGTAACGGATGTTGCTGGTACTACAAGAGACCTTGTCGAAGGTGTCATATCACTTAACGGTATTGAAGTAAAATTAATTGACACTGCAGGTATTCATGAAACTGATGATTTAGTCGAAAAAATTGGAGTTGAGAAGAGTGTTAATCTTATTAAAGAAGCAGATGTTGTTTTACTTGTTTTAGATGCAAGTAGACCGCTTGATGAAGATGATAACAAATTATTAACAACAGCCAATCAAGATAATGTAATAATATTTATTAATAAAGATGATCAAAATAGATTATGGAATTTAGATAATAAAGAAAATGTTGTATTTGGAAATACGATAAATCCAGATGGTTTAGATAGTTTAAAACAAAAATTAATTGAAATGTTTAATATAAATGAAATCAACAAAGATTTAACATATCTTTCAAATGCTAGACAAATAGATTTAGTTAATAAAGCTAATGATTCTTTAAAGGTAGCTAATGAGTCTCTTCATAGTGGTATTCCAATTGATATGATTGAAAGTGATTTAAAGAGATGTTTTGAATATTTAGGTCAAATAATTGGTGATACATATGAAGAAGCTGTTATAGACCGTTTGTTTAGAGATTTTTGTGTAGGGAAGTAGGTGAATTATGTACGATATTATAGTAGTAGGTGCGGGACATGCCGGTTGTGAAGCTGGACATATATGCGCTCAAATGAAAAAGAAAACATTACTTATTACCTCGAATATTGAGAATATTGCTGATATGCCATGTAATCCTTCGATAGGAGGAAGTGCTAAAGGTATTATAGTGCGTGAAATTGATGCTTTGGGTGGATTAATGGGACTTGTAGCTGATCAATCACATTTTCAAATTAAGATGTTAAATAATTCAAAAGGCCCTGCGGTACGTGCATTGCGTGCGCAAGCAGATAAAATAGTATATCCTAAAATAATGAAAGAATATTTAGAAAACACTGATAATCTAGAAATTAAAGAGGGTATGGTTGAAGATTTAATCATTGAAGATGGAAAAGTACAAGGAATTGTTTTAGATAATGGCGAAAAAATTTGCGCTAAAGCAGTAATTTTAACTACTGGAACATATTTAAATGCAAATATTTTAATTGGTAGCGAAAATACTCCGAATGGACCTCATGGGGAAAAAAGAAGTAACTTTTTATCAACACGTTTAAATGAGTATGGTTTTAATATTAAAAGATTAAAAACAGGAACTCCACAAAGAATAAAAGCCGATAGTATTGATTTTTCTCGACTAAAAGCAGAATGTGGTGATGATACCCATTGGACTTTTTCTTTCGACATTGAACCTCAATATGAAATTAATGAACAACAAAAATGTTATTTAGTATATACTAATGATAAAACCCATCAAATTATAAAAGATAATTTAGATAAGAGTTCAATGTATGGTGGTTATGCAACAGGTGTTGGCCCTAGATATTGTCCTTCGATAGAGGATAAAATAGTACGTTTTTCAGATAAAGAAAGACATCAATTGTTTTTAGAACCAGAAAGTAAATATTATGACGAATGGTATTTACAAGGATTTTCTACATCGATGCCAAGAGATGTTCAAGAAGAAATGGTACATAGTTTAGAAGGATTGGAAAATGCAGTAATTAGTAAATATGCATATGCAATTGAGTATGATGCAATTGATCCAATGCAAATTAGACCAACACTTGAAACAAAAGTAATTGAGAATTTGTTTACTGCAGGTCAAATTAATGGTACTTCAGGATATGAAGAAGCTGCAGGTCAAGGTTTAATTGCAGGTATTAATGCAGTTTTAAAATTAGATAACAAAGAACCACTTATTTTAAAAAGACATGATGCTTATATTGGTGTGCTAATTGATGATTTTGTTACAAAAGGAATAACTGATCCATATAGAATGCTTACTTCAAGAGCTGAATTTAGGTTGTTGCTTAGACATGATAATGCCGATTTAAGATTAACAAGTTTAGCTAATGAAAAAGGCGCGATAAAAAAAGAAAAATTTGATAAACTACAAACAAAAATTAAACAAATAGAAAAACTAACTAATTATTTAAAAGAAAATAGGCTAATTATAACAGATGAAGTAAAAAAATATTTTGAAGATAATAATTTATCAATTCCAAGTGGTAATTTTAATTATTTATTACTTTTAAAAAGACCAGAAATAACAATGAATGTAATCAGTAATTTTTTAGATTTATCTGATTATTCAAAAGAAGTTATTGAACAAGTAGAAATTGAAAATAAATATGAAGGTTATATTCGCAAAGAATATGCTGAAAAAGAAAGATTAAATAAACTAGAGGAAAAACAAATTCCTGAAGATATTGATTATGATAAGGTAAAAAATATTGCTAGTGAAGCTCGTCAAAAGCTTTCTTTGGTAAGACCTCTTACTATTGCTCAAGCTAGTCGTATAAGTGGAGTAAATCCTGTAGATATTAGTTTATTATTAGTTTATTTAAAAAAAGAGTATGGTAAAAATGAAGATAGATAATTTTATTGAAGAATTAAAAAAAATAAATATTGATGTAACAGATAATCAATTAGATTTATTAAATAAGTATTATGAGTTTTTAATAGAGTATAATAGTCATACTAATTTAACTGCTATAACAGAAAAAGAAGAAGTATATTTAAAACATTTTTATGATTCATTAACTGTAAGTAGTGTATATGATTTTAATAAAAGTATTAATGTAATCGATATTGGATCTGGAGCAGGATTCCCAGGTATAGTATTGAAAATATTTTTTCCAAACTTAAAGTTAACAGTATTAGATTCAAATAACAAAAAAACAACATTTATTTTATCTTTAATTGAAAAACTGGGATTAAAAGATGTGACTGTAGTAAATGCTAGAGCAGAAGATTATGCAAAGGACCAATTAAATACCATTGATTTATGTGTATCTAGAGCAGTAGCATATATTGATATTATTGCAGAACTATCTTTACCATTTATAAAAAAAGATGGAAAAGTAATTCTAATGAAGGGTAATTTTGATAATGAAATCATTACCCTAAAAAGATATCAACAAAAACTCAACATAAAAACATTTGAAATTAAGAATTTTATACTACCAAATAACGATGAAAGAAACTTTGTTATCTTAGAAAAAGCTAGCGATAGTAAAAAATTATTATCGTATTCTCAAATTGTAAAAAGAAGTAAAATTTGGAATGACAAAAAATAATGTCATTCCATATTTTATTGCAAAAAAAAGGATTTTAAGATATTATATTGATAATAGGAGAAGGGGCTTAAAATGAATTTTGATTCTAGTGTATTACAAGTAGCTATAGAAGATATAATTCCCAATCGTTTTCAACCACGATTGTCTTTTGAGGACTCTTCATTAAAAGAATTATCTGAATCAATTAGACAACATGGAATTATTCAACCACTAGTATTAAGAAAAATAGGCGATAAATATGAAATTATAGCGGGGGAAAGACGATATAAAGCTGCTACTATGGCAGGATTGTCTTCAGTTCCTGCTGTTATTTCAAAAATTGATGATAAAACAAGTGCAGAAGTAGCAGTAGTAGAAAATGTTCAAAGAAGAGATTTAACTGCAATTGAGGAAGCTCTTTCATATAAGGCCTTACTTGATCAAGGTTTTATGTCTCAAGAACAACTTGCTAAAAGAATGGGATTATCCCAAGGGGCAATATCTAATAAGCTAAGGCTACTTAATTTAGCAAAAGAAGTTCAAGATGCTATCTTGGAAAATAAAATTTCTGAAAGACATGCAAGAGCGCTTTTAGTAGTAAAGGAACCTGAGGCTCAAATAAAATGGTTAAATCGTATTATAGATGAGCGTCTAACCGTTAGGCAGTTAGGAGAAGAATTAAGAAAAGAATATAAAGGAGATAACGTGAATAATAATATAGATATTGAACAAATTAAACAAAGTGCAACTGATATTAGCTCAATGACTAGTGAACCTATTGTTACTTCACCAACTCCTGTAGCTCCATCATTTACTATGGGACCAATTGATTTAGGGCAAAAAACAACAAGTAAGTTCTTTAATAGTTTAGAAGATCAAGCTGCTAATATGCAAATGACTGAGGCAATTAATCCATTTGCTCAAAATGCTACTTTAATGCCTTCGAGTCCACCAACAGTTACTGAGCCGACAGGATTAACCGAAGCAAAAATATCGACTGATATTCCTAAAATAGGAGGGGAACCTTCTGAAGTTGCGTTTAGTCCAATACCCGAACCAAAAATACCGGATCCAATGGCGCCGGTTGGAGGATTTATGGAGACTCCAATTGATTCTCTAGATTCACTAGATTTTGAACCTCCGAAGGCAACTATAGACATTACACCAGCAAAAAATAAAATAACTAACTTGGTTAATGATTTAAAAGCTGAGAACTTCAATGTTGAAATTCAAGAAAAACAAGAAAATGGTCAAGTTGTTTATACAATAATATTAAAAGAAACTGAGATTTAAGTCTCAGTTTTTTCTTGATTATTAGAGTATGCTCCTACCGGCTCACTACCTCTTAAGTAATAAAACATATTTACTTTATTAGTATCATTTGTAACTTGTCCGTCCACGGCATTAAGTGGAACTCCAACTACATTACTAGGTTTTTCGTACCAATGATTTCCATTTTCAATATCATAAACTTTTTCAATAGTTTCAGCCCAGGCATTTTTTGCTTGCATCGCAGCAGTAAGTGGTAAACCAGAGTTATCATCGTATCCAGTCCAGGTTACCATTAAAATATCTTTATTGTATCCAACTGCCCAATAATCAGTATCGGTTGTCCCTGTTTTAAATGCATATTTCTGAGTAAGTTTAGATGCTATATTCAAAGCTGTTGGACTATTATAATCAATAAATGCAGTATTTGTAGTACTTGTCATCAACTCATTTAATATATATACATAATTAGGATTTAAAACTAAATCATTTTTATCTTTTGCTTGATATAAAATATTGCCGTCTTTATCTTCGACTTTAGTTATAAAATGAATATTTCTTTTATAGCCTCCAGACGCAAAAGTTGTATATCCATCAGCAAAGTCCAAAAGATTTATTTCACTTGTTCCTAAAGCTAGTGATGGGACTTCTTGTAACTCAGCATCAATTCCACATAAATGAGCAGTGTTTATAAGTTCGTCAACTCCAAGAAATAGATTCGTTTTTACGGCATATATATTATCTGAATATGCGATAGCGGCCGCCATAGTTATATTTTTATTACCATATATATTTGAATAATTCTTTGGGGAATAGGTTTTTCCATTAGATAGATTAAATGTGGTGTATTGACTTAAAAAAGTAGAAGAACTAGTCATTCCGTTATTTAATGCTGCGTAATATAAAAATGGTTTCATCGTAGAGCCTACTTGTCTTTTAGAATATAAAGCACGATTATATTGGCTTTTGGCATAATCTATTCCGCCAGTTAAAGCCAAAATGCTTCCATCTTTGGGATCAATAATAATTCCTGCAGTTTGTAGTTTAGGATCATTAAGGTTTTTTAAAATATTTTCTTCTAAAGTTTTTTGCGCATTATAATCCAAAGTGGTATATACCTTTAATGATCCGGAATTAAGCATATCTTCACTAATATGATCTATATTTTTAAGTTCGCTAATTACTGCATCGTGATAATACATTAACATTTGTAAATCATTTTCTGATCTTTTTCCATGTATGTTTATTTGATTTTGAAATAAGCTATTATAAGTATCTTTGTCAATAAGTTCATTATTATACATAGTTAGAGCTACGATTTTAGCTCTTTTAATAGATGCTTCATAGTCAGTAACTGGATTATAGTTGTTTGGGCTTTTCGGAATGCCTGCTAAAATTAGCGATTCTTCGAGCGTTAATTCTGAGGGGAGTTTATTAAAGTAAAATTTAGCTGCACTACTAATTCCGTAGTTTCCTTGGCCGTAATTTATAGTATTTAGATATGCTTCTAGTATTTCATCTTTACTATAATGTACTTCTAAGTTCAAAGTCATAAATGCCTCTTTAAATTTTCGTGACCATGTTTTATCAAATTCTAAATAAGCATTTTTTATATATTGTTGAGATATTGTACTAGCGCCTTCCATTATTTTGCCACTAGTTATATTTTTTAACATAGCTCTAGCAATTCTTAAATAATCAAATCCTGTGTGTTTATAAAAGTTTTTATCTTCTACTGAAATTACCGCATCGATTAAATAATCTGATACTTGATCGATAGAAATCCATTCATTAACACTGCTCCCTTGGTAAACAAGAGTTTCATCTTTATCATATAGATAATAAGTTCCTACTGAATTTAGTTTAATTGGCTCTGAAAAATAAGCGTGCGTATATAAGCCAATGATAACAATAACTGCTGCTAAAAAAATGAAGATAAAACATTTGTATCCTAGTCTTATAAATTGCACAATTTTCACCCTATATTTAGTATTATAAAAAAATATTAAATTATAAGTGCATTTTTAATATATGTATGCTATAATGGTCTAGAAAAAAAGACGGACATGCCGATTTTTAGCTAAAAAGGAAGGATATTATGAAAGAAAAAATAGTTGCACTTATCAAGGGTGAACTAGAAAAACTTGGTGTTTCTAAAGATGAAATAATAATCGAAATTCCTAAAAATAAAGACAACGGTGATTATAGTACAAATATTGCATTACAACTTGCTAAGGAACTTCGTAGAAATCCTTTAGAAATAGCAAAAGAAATAGCTGCAGGTATTACTGATAGTTCAATTAAAGATGTGGTAGTAGCAGCCCCAGGTTTTATTAATTTTTATGTTACAAGTGATTATCTTTTAGATAACATTAATAATGTCTTAAATTTAAAAGATAAATATGGTTCTTGTAATATTGGAAATGGTCAAAAAATTAATATTGAATTTGTAAGTGCCAATCCAACTGGTATATTACACATGGGAAACGCTCGTGGTGGAGCTTATGGGGATTCACTTGCTAGAATTATGAAATTTTGCGGTTATGATGTAACTAAAGAATATTATTTAAATGATGCAGGTAATCAAATTAATAAATTAGCAAACTCAATTTACAGTCGTTATTTAACAAAATGTGGTATTGACAATGAATTCCCTGAGAATGGTTATCCAGGAAAAGAAATTTATGATATAGCAGACATTATTTTTTCTGAAAATGGTGATAAGTTTGCTCAAACTAAAGATTTAGAAGTATTTAAGAAATATGGTGTTGAATATTTAACTAAACAAATATTTAAAGATTTAGAGGAATATCGTATTACTTATGATGTTGTTACTTCAGAAAAATCAATATATGAAAAACATCCTATTCAAAATGTGTTAGATAAGATTACTGAGAATGGTTATTTATATGAAAAAGAGGGAGCTACTTGGTTTAAAAGTAGTGAACTATATGATGATAAAGACCATGTGTTTATTAAGGCAGATGGAAGTTACACGTATGTAGTTCCTGATATTCCATATCATATGGATAAAATTGATCGTGGTTTTGTTAAAGTTATCGATGTTTTAGGAACCGATCATCACGGGTATGTTGCACGTTTAAAAAGTGCGTTAAAAGCTGTGGGATATGATGATGAAAAACTTTCTGTTAAATTATTACAATTAGTTAGAATTGTTAAAAATAAAGAAGTAATGGCAATGCACAAAAGAAGTGGAAATGTTATTACTTTAAAGGATTTAATGGATGAAGTTGGTGTTAATGCTGCTAGATATTATTTTTCAAAATATTCATTAGATACTCAAATGGATTTTGATATTGAACTTGCTAAATCAAAATCAAATGATAATCCTGTTTTCTATGTATGTTATGCATATGCAAGAATTTGTTCTATATTAAAGAATTATGCAAATTTAGAAACCATAGATAAATATGAATGCATAAATGAAGAAGCTGCATATAATGTTTTAGCTAGTGTATATAAATTTGGTGATGTAGTAAAAAGTGCTTGTGCAAAAGAACAACCACATATAATTACCAATTATGTATATGAACTAGCATCTTTATTCCATACTTATTATGAAAAGTGTCGTATAGTATGTGAAGATGAGAAGAAAACAATAGAAAACTTAAATTTAATTAAATGTGTTCAAATAACACTTTATAATGCTTTAAACTTAATTGGCGTTATACCAGATGAAAGGATGTAAATAATGAAATTAAAAGATTTATCTAAAGAAGAACTCGAAACAATGAGTTTCGGAGAAATTGGTGAACTAGTACTAAGTGAAAAAGGTTCAAAAATGAAAATCGTAGATGTTTTTAAGAAGGTTTGTACTTTATTAGGAATGAGCGAAGCTGAATTTGAAAATAAAGTTGCTGATTTCTTTGAATTGATTTCTACAGATAAGAAATTTATAGTTTTAGATAAAGGATATTGTGATTTACGCAAGAAACATACTCCTAAATTAGTTATTGAGGATGATGAAGAAGAAATCTCTGAAGTAGAAAATACTGAAGACGATGCAGAAGTGCTAGATGAAGAAGAAAATGAAGATGATAATATTTTCTATGATAGTTCTAGCGACGAAGATGATGTTGAAGACGGCGATGATGAATTAACTGATTTTATCGTTGTTGATGAAGATGAAACAAGTATGTAATGCTTGTTTTTTCATATTTTTATTTTTATAATTAGATTGGATGTGAGAATATGTTTGATAGACTAGATGGAATCTTAGAAAAATACAATGAATTAAGTGAAAAATTAACTTCAGAAGAAGTATTTAATGACTATAATTTATTGAAAAAGTATTCTAAAGAAAAAAGTGATTTAGAGGAAACAGTACAAGTTTATACTCAATATAAACAAGTTATTAACAATTTAGAAGAAGCTAAAATAATGTTAGATGATCCTGAATTAAAAGAAATAGCAATGGAAGAAATTACTAATTTAGAAGCAAAAGAAAAAGAATTGTATGCAAAATTAGAAATTCTATTAGTTCCAAAAGATGAAAATGATGGAAAGAACGTTATTATGGAAATTCGTGGAGCAGCTGGTGGAGATGAAGCAAATATTTTTGCTGGGGATTTATTTAGAATGTATTCTTACTATGCTGAGAAAAATGGTTGGAAAATTGAAGTTATTTCAACAGTAGAGGGTACTTCAGGTGGTTTTTCTTATTTAGAATGTATTATTAAGGGAAGTAATGTTTATTCGAAATTAAAATATGAAAGTGGATCTCATCGTGTACAAAGAGTTCCTGAGACAGAAAGCCAAGGAAGAGTACATACCTCTACAGCAACAGTTCTTGTTATTCCAGAACTTGAGGATATTAACATTGACATTAATGAAAATGACTTAAAAATAGATGTGTATCATTCTTCTGGTGCTGGTGGACAATCTGTAAACACTAGTAACTCTGCTGTTAGAATTACGCATGTGCCTACAGGTGTAGTTGTAACTTGCCAAGATGAAAGAAGTCAATTAAAAAATAAAGAAAAAGCTATGAAGCTATTAAAGATTAAGATCAAGAATGATCTTGAAGAAAAACAAATGACTGAATCTCAAAAAGAAAGAAAGAGTAAGATTGGTACTGGGGATCGTAGTGAAAAGATTAGAACATATAACTATCCTCAAAACCGTGTAACTGACCATCGTATTAATTTCTCAATTATGGAATTAGATAGAGTAGTAGATGGATACTTAGACCCAATAATTGAAGCGTTAATTAACGAAGATATGCGTTTAAAACTTGCAGGAGTTACAAGTGAATAATTTTGATGAGGAATTGATTAAAAAGTATGTTCCTCAGGAACAGCTAGAAGAAGCTTTAGAAAAATTACATTCTGGTTACCCAGTACAATACATTATAGGTAATGTTGAGTTTTATGGAAATATTATTAATGTTAATGAAGATGTATTGATACCAAGGTTTGAAACTGAATATTTAGTAGATGATTTATTAAAATATATTAAAGAATATGGTTTTAATAAACCCAGTATTATTGATGTTGGAACGGGTTCTGGATGTATTGCTATAGCATTAAAGAAAAGTGTTGACTGTGATGTATCAGCGCTTGATATTAGTTCTAAAGCAATTAATGTTGCCAAAGAAAATGCTAAAATTAATGATGTAAATATTAATTTTATTAATGAAGATATTGTTACATGTGAATTTAATCAAAAATACGACGTTTTAGTTTCGAACCCTCCATATGTGGCTAAAGACATAGTTGTTGATGAAAAAACTAAATATGAGCCTCAAAATGCTATTTTTGCAGATGATAATGGATTATTCTTTTATAAAGTTATTTTAGAAAAGACTTTAAGCTGTTTGAATACCAAAAATATAATTGCGTTTGAAATTGGACATGACCAAGCGGAAACAATTAAAGATCTCTGCAAAGAATATTATCCTAATGCAAAAATCATAGCCAAAAATGATTTGAATGACTTTAATAGATATATTTACGTAATAAATGATTAAAAAATATTATTACTTATCATAATTAAATTGGTGATACAATTATGAAAAAAGTAATAATATTTTTATTTGTAATAACATTATGTTTATGTATTAGTAATAAAGAAGAACAAATAATTATTCCTAAGGAAAGTATAAGATTTAGGATAATTGCTAATAGTAATTCAGTTAAAGATCAATTATTAAAGATGGAAATAAAAAAAGAATTACTTCCCATTTTTAATACTTTTTCTGAAGATAATATTTCATCCATGAGAGAAAGCATCAAAAACAGTTTGCCTTTAATTGAAGAAAAAATAAGTAATTATACTTCAAACTATACTATTAATTTTGGAACTAACTATTTTCCAGAAAAAACATATCAAAATCTTATATATAACGAGGGAGAATATGAATCATTAGTAATCTCTTTAGGAAATGCTGTAGGTGATAACTGGTGGTGTGTGTTATTCCCTCCGTTATGTTTATTAGAGGCAGAAAAAGATAATCTTGATGATATTACATATAAGTCTTATATAAAAACAATCATAAACAAACATTTTTAAAATATATTTTAGTATGAATATAACATTGCTTTTACTAATTGGAATATCTCTTTCTATGGATACATTTTCTTTATCTCTTAGTTTAGGTACTTTTAATGTAACTAAGGTTAAATGTATCCTTTTTTCATTAATAGTGGCTTTTTTTCATCTGTTTATGCCTCTTATAGGCTCTATTTTAGGTAATTCAATTGATAGATTTATAGTTGTTAACCCAAATCGTCTATTGTTTATTATATTTTTGTTTATTGCTATCGAAATGCTGGTAGAATTACTTTCAAAAGATGAAAAAAAGTATGATTTTACTATTATTAATATGATTATTTATGCTTTCTCAGTAAGTATCGATAGTTTAACCGTTGGGATAGGTTTAAAAAATATTGTAGAATATCCTTTGGTAGGAGCTTTTACATTCTCATTAGTATCTTTTATTTTTACTTTTTTAGGTTTAATTATTGGAAATTATTCCTATGAAAAACTCGGTAAAACCTCGAAAATAATTGGCTTTTTAATAATTGTTAGTTTAGCTATAGTACACCTAATAAAATAGCAAATTTGACTACTTTCAAAAAATCACATATAATGATTTTGACAGGCAATAATTAACTAAAATTTGACTAAAACGAATAAATAAGATATAGTACTTATGCTTTATTTTTATAAAGCGAATGACAGGCGCCAAGAGGCGTTGTCAGAAGGGTGTTAAAATGAAACAAATTAAAATAAATGGGGGAAGACCGCTAAGTGGAGAAATTCATATTGGTGGAGCGAAAAATAGTGCTGTAGCCCTAATTCCAGCTGCTTTATTAGCAGACGGGATAAGCGTAATTAGTAATGTGCCTAATATTACTGATCGTGATGCTTTATTTGATATTATTAAGTCTTTAGGTGTTAATGTAACAATGGAAGGTAGTGTTGTAACTATTGATTCAACACATATGGAAAACCTTGAAATTTCCGAAAAATTATCTAATCGTCTAAGAGCATCATACTATTTTATGGGTGTTTTATTAGCTAAATATAAACATGTAGAAATATATTTCCCTGGTGGATGCAATATTGGTGAAAGACCAATTGACCTACATTTAAAGGGATTTGAAGCCTTAGGTGCTCATATAGATTATAATCAAGATACACATAAATATATAATTTCAGCTGAAAATTTAACTGGTTCAAGAGTTAATTTAGATTTTGCTTCAGTAGGAGCTACAATCAATATTATGTTTGCTGCTACTATGGCTAATGGTACTACAATAATTGAAAATGCTGCTAAAGAAACCGAAATTATTAACATAGCGGATTTCTTAAATGCGATGGGAGCAAAAATTACCGGAGCTGGTACATCTACAATTACAATCGAAGGTGTTGATAAATTAACATCAGCTGATATTAGAGTAATTCCTGACCGTATTGAAGCTGGTACATATTTATTGATGGGAGCTTTACTTGGAGATGATTTAATCGTTTGTGGAGTAAATCCAGACCATATTACAGCTGTATTAAATAAATTAAAGGATATGGGAATTAAGTTTTCAATTAATGGCGATCGTATTAAAATTAGTAAATGTGATAATTTAAATCCGATTAATATAACAACACTTGTTTATCCAGGATTCCCAACTGATTTAGGTCAACCAATGTCTGTTTTATTAACTCAAGCAAATGGAACTTCTTTATTTGAAGAAACCATTTGGGAAAATAGAATGCAACATGTTGAATATTTAAATAAAATGGGTGCTGGTATAACATTAAAAGATAATACTCATGCAATTATTAATGGACCTACTAAACTAAAGGGAAGTCAAATTAATGCTACAGACCTTCGTGGTGGAGCAGCATTAGTTATGGCTGGGTTAATTGCAGAAGGTGAAACTACAATTTCAAATATTGAATATATTTTAAGAGGTTATGAAAATATCATTCGCAAACTTAAAAATGTTGGAGCTGATATTAAAATAATCAAAACTGAAGAGTAATTTTTAATTATGTTTAGAATACCTTTTATTAAGGTGATTTATGAGAAGAAGATATAAACTATTATTAATAATTTTTATATCTTTTCTTTTGGTCTTTTTTTCATACTTTTTATTAAGAAAAGATAAATATATTTATGTTGCTTTGGGTGATGATTTATCTTTTAACAATTTTTCAACATATAATTACATTGAGTATATTAAATATAACTATGAAAACTTAAACGTTTACAAATATGCTGAAGAATACAACACTTCTGAAGATTTATATCATCAAATAACTCAAAATGTGGGAGACATTAATTATTATCTGAAAAATGCTAATATAGTAACAATTAGTTTAGGAACCGTTGAATTAAATAATTATAAAGAGTTAAATGAAGAAGTTTTAATTAACTATTTAAATAATGTTTATATTTTACTAAATAAACTTAGTAAGTTAAATAATCATATATTTTTAATTAATATGTATGATGATAGTTATTCTTTAGTAAATAAAAAACTAAATGAGTACTGTAAATTATATAATATTTACTATATTCAAAGATCAGATATTAATGAAAGTTATATATATTTAAATAATTTAAAAACTTATTTGAATTATCAAGGGCATAAACAAATATCTGACATAATTGTCAAAGAAATGGCAAATCAAAAATAATTATTGCCAATATACGATTTTGTGATATAATATCAAGGAAACGGAAACTATGCCAATTATTTGGTATGGGAAGGGAGGATAGAATGAAAGCTAATATTCATCCAGAAATGAAAGATGCTACAGTAACTTGTGTTTGTGGCGCAACTTTCCAAACAAAATCAACAAAAGAAAAAATCAATGTTGAAGTATGTAACGAATGTCATCCTTTTTATACAGGATCACAAAGTAGAGCAAAGAAGACTGGAAATATAGAAAAATTTAACCGTAAATATGGTTTAGATAATAAACAAAAAGCTAATTAGTTTTTTGTTTTTATTTTATTATAGGTATAGTATAATTAATTTGGAGAGTGGATAATGAAAATATATATTGCTTCGGATCATCGTGGCGTAGACGTAGAAAATAAAATAACTGATTACTTAAGACAAATGGGACTTACAGTAATTAAATCTGAAATGGAGCATACTCCAACAGATGATTATGTAGACTTTGCTATTGAACTATCAGAAAATGTTGCAAAAGATAGCGAATCATTAGGAATCTTACTATGTGGTACAGGAATTGGCATGAGTATTGCTGCGAATAAAGTTAATGGAATTAGAGCTGCTCGTTGTGTTGATGTAGATGATGCCTTTTATTCAAAAAATCATAATAGTGCAAATGTAATATGTTTGTCTTCGAATATTGAAATAAATTATTTATTTGAAATTATCGATACTTTTATAAATACTAAATGTGCTACTGAAGAAAAGCATATTAATCGTGTAAATAAAATCATAAAATACGAAGCTGGTGAATAAAATGAGTTATAAAGTATATGTGTATGCTTTTATGCTCTTAGCTAGTACGTTTGCCCTAAGTGGGATAAATTTTGAAAATGTATTTAAGAGAAATAGAATATGGGAAGCAAGAGTGCTGGTAATGTTACTTATTGCTGCTCTAACTTATTTATCTTCGAGGTTTATTATTAGTTTTATTGAATTATAGCAAAGGATATATATGAAAAATAAAATACTATTAGTCGTAGTAGTGGTTTTAGGAATTATATATTTGTTTATAAGAAGTTTTGTCAAAGAAACTTCTTTTTTTATTAATGATAATGTTACTATAAAAAATGTAACAACAAATGTTACCGAAACAATTGATATGGAAGAATATCTTGTTGGAGTCTTGGCTGGAGAGATGCCTGCTTCTTTTGAAATGGAAGCACTTAAAGCTCAAGCGATTGCCTCGAGAACATATGCTTACTATAAAGTGAAAGTGTCAAATAAAGATTATGACTTGACAACAGATAAGAGTACACAAGTATATTTGACAAATGAAGAAATGAAAAATAAATGGGGAAATGATTATGACTATTATTTAGATAAAATTAAAAGTGCAATCCAGCAAACTGGAGGAATGGTATTAACTTTTGAAAATGAAATTATTCCAGCATATTATTTTGCTATGAGTAATGGATACACAGAAAATGCTTTAACTGTTTTTGGAGAAAATAAAAGTTATCTTACAAGTGTGGTATCGAAAGAAAATGAAAATCATCGGAGCTTTAAAGTAACAAAATCGATTTCTGTAGCAGCTTTTTGTAATGCCTTAGGCATCGAGTGTAATAATTTATCTATAAATAATATCATTAGAAATGATGCTAATCGCGTAGAGTCTATTAATATAAATAATAAAAACTTTACAGGTCTAAGTATTAGAAAGTTACTGGATTTAAGGTCTACGGATTTTGAGTTTAAAGTAAGTGATAACAACGTAGATATTACTACATATGGTTATGGCCATGGTGTTGGAATGAGTCAATATGGAGCAAATACAATGGCTAAAGACGGATACAATTATGACAAAATACTGAAACATTACTATACAGGTGTAGAAATTACCAGTATAAATAGTATAAATTAAGAAAATATTTCCATACTTCTATATAGGAGGAAATATATTATGAGAAAAGGAAGTTTAAAAGGATTTGTTTTACCTACTGTTTATGTTTTAGTTATTGTTGCATCATTTTTTAGTGTAGCTATTCTAAACAATTTATTGATTGGAAATATTAATAATTATGATTATTCCCAATCATTAATGCAAGAAGTAACGGAATCAGTTTTAAAAGAAAATGAAGTAAATAAGATTTCGATGCCTTATAGTGATCAAAATATCGAACAAAAGGTATCGTACTATAACAAAGAAGATGATGCAGAAAAACAACAAAAGTCTTTGATTTTTTATCAAAACACATATATGCCATCTACTGGAGTTATTTATAGTTTACCTCAAGAATTCGATGTAATGGCTGTATATGATGGAGAAGTTAAAAATATTACTCAAGATGAAATTTTAGGAACAGTAATTGAAATAGCACATAACTCTAATTTAACTACATATTACTATTCATTAAAAAATGTTCAACTAGTAGTAGGAGACCAAATTAAAACAGGAACAGTATTAGGTCAAGCAACACCAAATAAAATTTATGATAAAGATTGTAACTTTTTATTCGAAGTATATTATCAAGGTAAATCTTTAGATCCAGAAAAATTCTATACAATGAATATTGATGAATTACAATAGTTTAATACTTATTAGATATAAGTATATAGTATTAGTTCTAAATGATATTAAGTATGAGTTAAACTTAAATAGAAATATCTTTTATGAAGGAAAAATAATTGATGTAGAAAAATTTACTACACAATATCTTAATTTTTTTTCTAAACACAAAATTCCAAAATCTTTTTGGAAAAAAGAAATAAAAGTTATTCATAACTCGCTATATAATAAAAATGATGTAGAAAAGCTATACAATGTTTTTAAAGATTTAAATTATCGTAATGTAGTTTTGGTTAATGAAAAAAGTTTATTAGATTTAAATTCTAAATGCAATTATTTATTAAATGATGATAATTTAAGGTTATTTTATATTGATAAATATAATACAAAAAAACAGTTAGTTATTGATAAAGAAAACTATTATACGCATGAAATAAAATGTTTAATAAAAAATAGGACTAATAATAAAGATTTAGTTATAGTGGGTAGTGTTCCACTTGAATATTTAGATAATGAAATAAATTATTACTTTTATGAAGACTTTGATGAATTTTTTTTAAAAAATTATCTTTAGGTTAAATAAGTTCTAGATTTAAAATAACCCGAATTATGTCGAATTTTGGCATACTAATTTTCTTGAATGGCCTGTTTTCCTATGATAAATTTTTATCAGGAAAGAGGTGTTGAAGTTGAAAGGAAAAGTTAAATGGTTCAACAATGAGAAAGGATATGGATTTATCGAATCTGATAATTTATCAGATATCTTTGTTCATTATTCTGTTATAAAGAAAGATGGTTATAAAACGCTTTCTGAAGGTGATAACGTTTATTTTAAACTTATTGAGACTCCGAAGGGTTTACAAGCTCAAGATGTCGAAACAATGCAATTAACTACTGTATAGTAGTTTTTTTCTTGAAAGTTTGTTACAATAATTGTAGGAGATGATGAAATGAAAATTAGCATTCGTGGCGATAAAGTAGAAGTCACAAAATCAATGAAAGAACATATTGAGGAAAAGCTTTCAAAGCTAGATAAATACTTTGAAAAAGCTAGCGATATTAAATGTTTTGTTATTGTTCGAGTTAAAAATGGAAACCAAACTATTGAAGTTACAGTTCCAACATCTAAATTTACACTTCGAGCAGAGGAAAGTCATGCTGATTTGTATGCAGCTGTAGATTTAATTATTGATAAACTAGAAAGATTAATTCGTAAGAATAAAACTAAATTAACTAAGCATTATAAGAATACTCCAGCGTTCGAAATGTCATTTGATTATGAAGGTGATGAAGAAGATACTGAAGATGAAGATAAGATTGTAAAAAGAAAGAACATTGATACAAAACCAATGAGTGAGGAAGAAGCAGTATTACAAATGGATCTTTTAAATCATGACTTCTTTGCTTTCAAAAATACAGATGAAGAATGCGTGTCAGTACTATATATGAGAAAAGATGGTACTTACGGAATTATAAACGTTAAATAAATCTGAAGATTGCTGTAAAAGGCAATCTTTTCTTTTTATTGTTTAGACCTTGATAATTTGTTATAATAACTTAATGAGGTGATAATTAATGAGCTTTTTAAAGAAACTTTTTGATAGTGAATATAAAGAATTAAAAAGATTTGAAGCACTAGCTGATGAAATTGAAAGTTTATCAGAAAAAATGTCTAATCTACAAGATGAAGACTTTAAGAAAAAGACAGAAGAATTTAAAGAGGAAATTAATAACGGTAAAAGTATAGATGATGTTTTAGTAGAAGCTATGGCGCTTGCAAGAGAAGCTTGTTATCGTGGAATTGGAGAAAAACCATATAGAGTACAAGTTTTAGGAGCTTTAGCAATTTATTTTGGTAACATTGCAGAAATGAAAACTGGTGAAGGTAAAACTTTGACTACAGTTTTAGCAGCATATGTTAATGCACTTTCTTCACAAGGTGTACACGTAGTAACTACTAATGAATATTTATCACAAAGAAATGCTGAATGGATGAAACCAATTTATGACTTGCTTGGTGTATCTGTAGGTGTTAACTTAAGAGAACTTAATCATCAAGAAAAAAGAGATGTTTATAATTGTGATATAACTTATTCAACAAATAACGAAATAGGATTTGATTACTTAAGAGATAATATGGTCGTTAAGAAAGAAGATCGTGTTCAAAGACCTCTTAACTTTTGTATTATCGACGAAGTTGACTCAATTTTAATTGATGAGGCTAGAACTCCGCTTATTATCAGTGGTGGTCAAATGCAATCTCAAAATCTTTATGTTGACGCCAATAGAGCTGTTCAAAGATTAAAAGAAGATGAAGATTACACTGTTGATGCAAAAACTAAATCAGTTTCTTTAACTGAAGAAGGTAGTAAAAAAGTTGAAAAGATTTTAAATATTAAGAATCTATATGACATTGATAATTCAGTTATGGTACATCATTTGAGTCAAGCGTTAAAAGCTAATTATGGGTTTGCAAAAGATGTAGATTATGTTGTTGAAAATGATGAAGTAGTAATTGTTGACCAATTTACAGGACGTTTAATGCATGGTAGACAATATTCTGAAGGGTTACATCAAGCTATTGAAGCAAAAGAAGGTGTAACAATAAATGCTGAAACAAGAACGATGGCTACTATTACATTCCAAAATTTATTTAGAATGTATAATAAACTTTCTGGTATGACTGGTACAGCTAAAACTGAGGAAGAAGAATTTAGAAACATTTATAATATGTATGTAATTACTATTCCAACAAATAGACCAGTTATAAGAGAAGATTTAGCAGACTTAGTATATGCTAATGCAAAGTCAAAATATAAAGCAATTATTAATACAGTTAAATATATTCATGAAAAAGGTCAACCTATTTTGATTGGTACTATTTCAGTAGAGTCAAATGAATACTTAAGTGGACTACTTAAAAAGGCTGGATTAAAACATGAAGTCTTAAATGCTAAGAACCATGAACGTGAAGCAGAAATTATCGCAAAAGCTGGTGAAAAAGGTGCCATAACTCTTGCTACTAATATGGCAGGTCGTGGTACTGACATTAAACTTGGTGAAGGCGTAAGAGAACTTGGTGGTTTATGTGTAATTGGTACTGAAAGACATGAAGCTCGAAGAATTGATAATCAGTTACGTGGTAGAGCTGGTCGTCAAGGTGACCCAGGCATGAGTCAATTCTTTGTATCATTCGAAGATGATCTAATGAGACGCTTTGGTACTGATAGCGTTAAAAATTTATTAACAAGAATTGGTGCTGATGACGATTTAGCCATTCGTAGTAAAATGCTAACTAAGAGTATTGAAACTGCTCAAAAAAGAGTCGAGGGTAATAACTACGACATTCGTAAGAACTTACTTGATTATGACAATGTATTAAATGAACAAAGAGAGATTATCTATGCTCGTAGAAATGAAATAATTGATGAAGAAGATATCCATGAAAAAGTAATTGAAAACTTTAAAAGCGCTATTATTAATTTATGTGAATCTCATATTGCTCCGGAAGGATACTTAACTGAATTTGATAAAAGTGAAATCGTGGAGTATGTAAATACCAATTATTTAAAGAAACAAAATTTAAAAGTTAAAAATATAGCAAACTTAAAAGATGAAGAAGTTGCAGAATATATTTCTAATTTAGTAATTAAAGATTACGAAGAGAAGATGAAAGATATTCCGGTTAAAACTGAATTTGAAAAAGCTATATCATTAAGAGTGATTGATTCAAATTGGGTAGAACATATGAATACAATGGAACATCTAAAAGAAGGTATTGGTCTTCGTGGATACAGTCAAACAAATCCTGTTCAAGCCTATACAATGGAAGGTTTTGAAATATTTGATAATCTTTTAAATAAGATTGATTCAGATACAACTTTATTCTTATTAAAAGCAGAAATCAGACAAAATGTTGAAAGAAAACAAACTTTAAAAGGAAATGCTAATGATGGTAAAGAAAAGCTAAAGAGCACTCCAAAAAGAGTTAATAAAATCGGTCGAAATGATGCTTGTCCATGTGGCAGTGGCAAGAAGTATAAAATGTGCTGTGGAAAATAACTCGCAAACCCAAGAAATATAAGGGAAAACGCGAGTTTTTCTTTTGTATGAAAATATCTTAAAAATGACTTTAGATCCATTTTAGATCCACTTATTTTAAATAGGTAAAATAAGGGAAAATTTAAGTAGAATAATAAAAATAGCATTTTTTGTAGTATAATAGAACTAACAGATAAATAGTAATTTGTTTGTTAGGAGGATTTTATGAAGAAATATTTAAAAGAAATTATTACAGTTTTATTACAATTATTTATGTTTTATATATTTCCGTTATTTGCAGGTCCTACTGATACAATGGGTATGGTATTATTAATAATATTAGCTACTTTATTATTAGCTACAATTTTAGGAACAATATCAAATAATAAGATTAAATATTGTTATCCAATATTAGTAGCGTTATTATTTATACCTAGCATATGGATTTATTATAACGAATCGGCATTAATACATTCTGTTTGGTATTTAGTAGTATCAGCAATTGGATTATTAATAGGTATGACTATTAATAAATTAATATATAAAAAATAAATTACAATTTATAAAGGAGTAAAGTATGAAAAGAATTATAAAAATTATTTCCCCAAGTTTATTAATGGTAATGTTAATTTTCTTATGGAGAGATGGCAAAGATATATTAAACGGAATATATATATAGCATTTCCACTTATGTATATTATACTCGGGATAATAAGTTCAGATTTAAAAAAAGAATTATTAGTTAGTTTAATATTATTATCGATAGCATTTTTGATACCGATCAATTTGATGTTTAATATGGGAACTTGTATTGATTTAGTAATTATTTATACAATACTAAGTTGTATTAGTTATTTTGTAAAAAGAAAAATAAAGAAGTAATACAAATTACAATTTTTAAAGGAGATATATTATGGGAGAATTTATAATACAAATAATAATAGGTTTAATTATAATAATTATAGGGATATTGAATATGAAAGGAAACATATCTTTACTACATTCTTATCATAGAAAAAGAG
>JAFSGC010000001.1 GCA_017434825.1 Bacilli bacterium
ATGTTTTACCTGGTACAACCACTTTTTTATGTTCATAGTTATTTTTAAGTTCAATATAACGAATAGAAATACGATGTCCGTCTAATGAAACTACTTTTAACTGATTTTCCTGAATTTCAAATAATTCACCTGTCATAAGTTTGTTATTATCATTATCTGAAATAGAGAAGATGGTTTGTCTAATCACTTCTTTTAATGTAAACTGACTCATAACGATAGAATCATTTTTTTCAATATAAGGAATACGTGAAAAATCATCTCCTGATTTACCTACAATATCAAATTTTGCTTTTTCACAAGAAATAACTGTTTTAAAGTTTGCATCTGTTTCAATAGTTACATCACTATCTGGTAATTTACGAACAACTTCAGCAAAGAACTTAGCATCTAATGCAATAATACCTCTTTCTAAAATCTCACCTTCTACTTTTGTTTCGATACCAATTTCTAAATCATTGGCCATTAATTTAATTTCATTTGTAGAAGCATCAATAAGAATACATTCTAAGATAGCCATTGTTGTTCTTGTAGGAACAGCTTTGGATACAATATTAACTCCACGTAATAAATTTGATTTTGAAATAACTAATTTCATTGAAAAAGCTCCCTTCTGCTTATATATATAAGTATTAAATTCATAGTATTATTATTAGAGGGTGTTCAAAAGTGAATAACCCTAATTTTCCTTTAAAATAAAGGATTTTTAAGATGGATAAACTACTTCATAAACCATTTAAAACTATTGGAAAAAATGGACAGGTTTGTGTATAAAAATATATGAACATTTCATCCACTGTTTATAAAGGTTTATAAGTTTATAAATTAGTTAGGATTTATCTTCTTTTTAATAGTATCAATTAATGTTCTTGTGTTTTCATTTGCATCATATTCATCACTTATTTTCTTAATTCCGTGGATAATTGTGGAATGATCTCTTCCTCCAAGGAAAGAACCAATTACATCTAAGGATGAATCTGTCATTGTTTTACATAAGAACATAGCGATTTGTCTTGGTTTTGCAATATCGCTGCTTCTACTTCTGGATATCATCTGATCCATAGAAATATTAAAGTGTTCAGTAACTACTTCGATGATAAGCTGTGGAGTAATTTCTCTAGGCTTGTCTGGAGTGATGATATTTTGAAGTTCCTGCTGAGCTATATCCATAGTAATAGTTTCATTACATAAGACATTGTAAGCAAGAAGTTTATTTAAAGCACCTTCTAATTCACGGACATTTGATTTAATATTATTTGCAATATAATTTAAAATCTCATCATCTATATAGAAGTTATCATTTTCTGCTTTCTTTCTTAAGATGGCCATTCTTGTTTCATAATCAGGAATACCAATATCAGCCATAAGTCCCCATTCAAAACGTGAACGAATACGTTCTTCTAAAGTTTCCATATCTTTAGGTGGTTTATCTGAGGTTAATATAATTTGTTTACCTTGAGTCTGAAGAGCATTGAATGTGTGGAAAAATTCTTCCTGTGTACTTTCTTTTCCTATAATAAATTGAATATCGTCAATCATAAGTACATCAACAGTACGATATTTGTCACGGAATTTTGTCATGGAAGAAGCATTACCATTACGGATAGATTCAATAACTTCGTTGGTAAATTGTTCTGATGTTACATAAATAACTTTTGCATTAGGATTTTGATCTAAAATAAAGTGACCAATGGAATGCATTAAGTGAGTTTTACCAAGTCCTGGTCCACCATATATGTAAAGTGGGTTATAAGTTTCTCCAGGTGATTCAGCAACTGCTAATGAAGCAGATTGTGCAAAACGGTTATTGTTACCTACGACAAATGTTTCAAATGTGTAGTTTGGATTTAAATTAGAATTTGCACCATTTAATGAAGCTGCTTTTTTAGCTGGTTTCTTTATATTTAAAGATTTTGCATGTTCTGGAAGAATAAATTGAATATCATATTCAACACCAACAACTTCTCCAATTGCAACTTTTAATGGAAGATAGTATTTCTTTTGAATATAACTAAGAGCCATCTGTTCAAATGGAGCCAATATGTATAAAGTATTTTCTTCAACAGCATATACTTCTAAAGGACGCATCCATGTATCAAAAGAAATATCTGATATTTCATGTTCCTTTTTTACTGTGTTTAATATTTCATCCCACTTACTTATAATTTTTTCCATAAGGTTCTCCATATCTTTTCTAAAATAGAGGATAGTTATCCATAATTCTACAAATATAATAGTACACTATTTTTTGCTTTTTATCAATGTTTAAAAGCGCTTTAAAGGCAATAAAAGTTATAGACCTAGAAAAAACTAGCCTAAAGGTATTTTTACACATTTTATCCCTTAATTGTGTACGATGTTTCAACAAGTTATCAACATAAAGGGGATAACTTTTAGTTATAGGTACTATAATATATTTTATATTTTCTAATAGATTATTATTTTAACACTAGATATAGTGAAAATGAGTTTCTTCCTTATTATATATAGTTGTGAATAAATTAAAATTGAAAAAAGTGCGGATTTTCCTTGACTTAGAGCACTTTTTTGTTATAATAAGTTTTGATGTTTTTTAACGTAGAGGAGGTGGATAACAATGAAGATGACATTCCAACCAAAAAAGAGACAGAGATCTAAAGTACACGGATTCAGAAGTAGAATGAGTACAGCAGGCGGAAGAAAAGTATTAGCTGCTAGAAGATTAAAAGGTAGAAAAAAATTATCAGCATAGGCCAC
>JAFSGC010000002.1 GCA_017434825.1 Bacilli bacterium
CTTCTTTTTCTTCCTCATATGGTTTTATATCAATATTATCATCACTATCAATGATAATTTCTTTTAAATTAATCTTTGCTTCATTCTTATAAAAGAAATATTCATTATCTAAATTAAGACTTAATTCATCACCTAATAAGATAGAAGCATTTTCTGCTATAGTTTGATAACTAGCTTCTTGATTCTCAACTTTAATAATTCCTTCTTCTATAAAACTAAGTTCAACATAATTAGATTTAATATCAATATCTTTTTCTTTATCGAATCTTAATTTAATATCATCATGAACAAGTAAATATTTATTATCACTAACTCTAACAATAAAAGCTTTAAACTTTAATTGTTTTCCTAAGTTATCAACATAATAAGTATCATTAACGTATTCAAGTACTGTTCCTTCAAATAAATTGTAATATTTTGGAATTTCACTATTAATCTCAGCAAGATTTAAAATTACACCCTTCTTAAGAAGTGAAATTGAATCATCATTATAATGTACAAAAGAAGCTTCATCAACTTTTACTTTATCACCATTCGTATCTTTAAATTCAATAGTATTATCAAAACTATTCTTATAGTTAGTATTTTCATTAAAATAATATTTAACACTCTTACTATCAGAAGTATTTCCACTACCTTTTTCAGCATTTAAAATATATCCAGCTTTAGTAAAAGATTTTTGAGAAGCACTATAAAAAGTGATGCCTGTATATACTAAAGCACCAATCATAAGTAAAACAGAAACCATAATAAAAATGATTTTCTTTTTCATATACATTGCTCCCTATTTTCACATATTAAAATTATACCTCAAAATCATAAATTTTACTAGTAGAAATAAACAAAAAAAGTAGATTTTATTCTACTTTTCATATACATGTAATAACTTTTTATAAATATCTTCATCTACAATAGATGTTGCCTTAATTGAAATATCGAGTGCTTCCTTATAATTTCCTTTAAAAAATTCAATTTCTGCATCAAATAACCCTTTATCAACCTCAGCATAATGTGCTCTATATCTATTACCATAAACAATAGACATTTCCGCAAGTTGTGCAGTTTTTATCATTTCATTTGTTGTATTATACAATTTTAAAACTAAATCTCTTGCAGTATCTACTCTAGTATTTAAAGTCTTAATTACAATAGGTTTTTGTTCAAGTTCTTTAATAACTTCCACAATCGCCTCATTAGCCTCTGCTAATTGTACAAAATAATTATCAGTAATAACTGGCAACTTATAAGCACGCATTTTACTTTTACATTGTTTTAAAAACTCCTGAATTTCCTCTAATTGTTCCCTTGCTCTTACTTCATCATCATACATATTTCCAAGTGATTTTAAAGCTTTATCAAATTCATCTTCCATTGAATCAAGTCTAAGAGTTAACTCTTCAATCTCTTGTTGTAGCATCGAATAAGGAGTTGCTCCACTCTCAACTTTAGCAGTAAGTTTCTTATAGTCATCATTAATCACAACTAAAATCTTATTAACTTCATGGATAATTTCAACATCAGCCTCTTCTAAATCATACATATGCTTAATATCATCCAATTGTTCATAAACATCACTAACTAATTTATTAGTTTTTTCAATTTTCTTCTTAAAATCTTTATTAACCTCTTCAAATACCTTTTTAGAAAGTCTTTCTTTTTCAAAGTCAATAAATAATGCATCAAAATATTCAAGCATTGTTTTAAGATCAAACATACATCCCTCAAGATTTAATACTTTGACCTTATCCAAGCAAGCTTCAATATTTTTCTTAGTCTCATCCAAATTGTATTCAATGTTTAAATACTCAAGTGGATAGCCTTGTTCTAACATATCTTTGTATGTTAAATCAACTTCCCTCATACGATTAGGAATAACTTGATTAGCCATTAATAAAACATCAGGAACTTCTCTTACAATAATATCCATATGTTCAATCATTGTATCAAGTGCTTTAACAATATGAACTACTTCACTATACTCATTCTTTTCCATAACTTTTTCAAAGTCTAAGAAACGTCTTTCAATATTTTCTAATTGTAATTCTATTGCTTCTTGAACAGAATCATACATTTGCTTATGCTCATGATAATCCTTACTAAGAGTTCTATATTTCGTTTTTAATTTAATCACAATAGATCTATATTTTTCCTCGCTTAAAGTAATATCTTTAATTTCTTCAAGTAATGCTTCTGCAGATTCTCTTGCTTTATAAATTTCAATTTCAATTTTCGCAATATTATGACTACATGTCTTATAGTCTCTTTTTTCCATAAACAAATCCAAATCAATTAACATATCATCAATTTGAGTTAATCTATGTTCTCTAATATAAGTAAATCTATCTTGCCATTTATTATATTTTTCTTCCATCTTGTCATTCTTAATAATAGGTTCAACTTTAGAAAGTTCTAAAAGAACTGGAGTTGATGCCACCATATTTCTTTGAACTTCAAGATTTTTAACTTTATCTTTATAATACTTTAATTCTGCTTTTTTAATAAAGTGAAGCATAATCATAACAATAATAAGCGCAACTATAACAACTGATCCAACAATTAAATATTGTCCTTGCATATCCTCACCTCTATTTTTAATTCTATCATCATTTTATCACAATCATACTCCAATTTTCTACTATTTTAGATAAAATTATCTATATACCTGCTTCTAATCTAATAAAAACGTTGACAAATCAACACTTTTAACATATAATTAATAATGCAAATTCCTTGAAACAGCGGAATTAGAGTATTTTAAAGTGTTTTTCAATTCAAGCTAGTAACAGTTGCTGTTTATGCGAAAACATAAGAAAAACTCCCTAAGATACGACTAACTCATTTCATTGATTTGTAAATATAAGAAAGGAGAAATAAATTATGGCAAGATATACTGGTCCAGCTTATAAACAAGCTAGACGTGTTGGATTCTCAATCAGTGAAACTGGTAAAGAATTAGCTCGTCGTCCATATGGTCCTGGTCAACATGGTAATGCTCGTAAAGGTAAACCATCTGACTACGGAAACCAATTAAAAGAAAAACAAAAAGTTCGTTTTATGTATGGTGTTAATGAAAAACAATTCCATAAAACTTTCGTTGAAGCTGAAAAAATGACTGGAATTCACGGTACTAATTTCTTAAGATTATTAGAATCTCGTTTAGATAACTTAGTTTACCGTATCGGTTTCGCTTCTACTCGTCGTGGAGCTAGACAACTTGTTAACCACGGACACGTTACTGTTAATGGTAAAAAAGTTGATATTCCTTCATACAGAGTTAAAGTTGGAGATGTTATTTCATTAAAAGAAGATGATAAAAAATTAAAAGTTGTTAACGAATCATTAGAAAAAGTTACAAAAAGAGTTGAATTCATTACTTATGATGAAAACAAAAAAGAAGCTACTTATGTTAGACTTCCTGAAAGAAATGAACTTAATGCTGATATCAATGAAGCATTAATCGTTGAATTCTATAACAAGTAATTATAAAAAGAAAAAGCTTAAGAATACTTAAGCTTTTTTTATTGTCTTACCTTACCAGTATCAAGTTCATCACTTGGAGTATATTTATTATCTTCAAGCATTGCTTCTATTTCCGCTGTATCATCAATTAATCCTAAATTTTCAACAGCACGATTAACTGCATCATCAACAGTAATACCTTCTTCTTTAGCGGCTGTTTCATAAACTAAGTTTTCAACTGCTCCTTCAATAATATCTACAACAGATATTGGAGATATTTTATTTCCAAAACCATTAACAACACCTCTAGTACATTCTAAAACATCATGAAAGACATCCAAATCAAGTTCCGAAAACTCTCTTATTTCTTCAATTTCATCTTCAAATAAATCCATATTATCTGACATAACCTACACCTCTATTTCCTCATAATAACAATTATCTATATCTTTAAGTAATAAATTCTTACTTAAATCACTCTTCAATAAAATATGTCTAATTGCCCTAATACTAGCAGCATGAGCAACAACCAAAACACATTCATCTCTATGTTTTTCTAAAACATAATCTAAAAAATCTCTACATCTTTTAAATATATCTTGTACAGGTTCAACACCTAAATCGTTAGAATTTAAATTATAATCCCAATACTTATTAGAATCATATAAACTTCTACTCTTTCCTTCTAATTCACCTAAATGTCTATCTACCAATCTCTTATCAGGAATCATCTCTACTCTATCTCCAATAAGTATCATAGCAGTTTCAACAGCCCTAACTAAAGGTGACATATAACATACATCAAACTTTTTATCTTTTATTTTATCTCTTAATTTTTGACATTGTCTACGTCCTGTATCATTAAGTAGTATATTAGTTGAACCCTGACATATCTCATTATAATTACTTTCTGTTTGACCATGTCTAACTAATGCTATTTTCATTATTCCACCCCTAATGTTTTAAGTGCGTCACTATAAGTAATAAACTTATTTAAATAACTTCCATCTTCATAAGATGAATAACCAGATACCAAATAATTACCATCACTAACAATAACATCTGTAAAATAATCATCTCTATCATCACCATAACGTACAACAGAAACTTTCTCTAAATCTTTATCATATTTACCAATTAATCCATCATGTGTAAATACATTTACTGATTCACTAGAATCAACTTTATTAACTTCAGCAGTAGTCCCTACAACAACTAAATTATTATTCTTATCAACAATTACCTGATTAAATCTTTCAAACCCCTTGTCTTCATAAACAATTTCTTCATCAACATCTAAGTCTCTCTCATACTTAACAATTACTGCATCTACATCAGAAGTATTTACATTCTTCTTCCCACCAGTAACATAAAAATGCTTATCATAACAAACAATACCAGTAAAACCTAAATCATCTGTATATTTATATTTACTAGTATCAAGCAATTTCCCCTTATCATTATACTTAGAAATAATACCAACATTATTAGAAGTAACACCAACTACATAAATATCGTCTTTATATATCGCAACATCATTATAAGAAGATGTTTTACTATCACCAAAATTATTCTTCCATACAAGTTTTAACTCTTTATCATACTTCATAACAAAAGCTCCACCATCCGAAGAAAAACCAACCTTCATGTCAGAATAAACACTTTGTCCAGTAACAATATAACTATCTTCCATCACTTCAACACTAGTAAATTTAGTATTATCTAAAACCTTAAATGTATTTTCATATAACAAATTACCATCTTTATCATACTTAACAATCAAACCTATTCTTCTACCTTCTAAATGGTCTTCTTCACTAGATTCAAAACTACCTACGGCAATTAAATTTTCCTCTTGATCTAAAATAACATCAAAGAAAACTCCATTGTATCCTTTATTATAAAGTTTCTCAAAAATCTTTTCCTTCTTATTATTATATTTTGTAATCTTAGCTTTTTCATAATACTTATCATTGTTATTATTACTACCAACTGCAACATATCCTTTATCAACATTTATAACAGAATTAATTCCATCAAAATAAATTGATTTACCTTGTAGTAAGTAAATAATATATATAAGTTCTATAACCAAAATCACAACACAAACTATTGCGACTAATTTCAACAATTTAAATAATTTCTTTTGCATGCATTATCACCTTCTCATACTTATGATAACAAAAATAATATATCTTTTCCACAAAAAAGGAAATACTTAACATATTTCCTCTTAAACTTTACTATTCATAAATTCCAATATGATATTTCTTTTTACCACGTCTAATAATTACATATTTTTCAAATAAACAACTACTCTTAGTAATCATCATTTCTAAATCTGTAACCTTTTCTCCATTAACACTAATTGATCCATTAGTAATAAATTCACGAGCTTCTCTCTTACTAGAGCAAACACCACCATTTACCAATACATCAATAAGTAATGTATCTTCATTCAATTTAAATGGTTCTAATCCTTTAAAAGCATCATTAATTTCATTTTCAGTAAAATTCTTTATATCTCCACTGAATAATGATTCACTAATTTTTACAGCTTCATCATATGCCCCTTCACCATGTAAATCAGTAATAACTTCACGAGCAAGAGCTTTATGAGCTTCTCTTAAATGTGGATTTTCATTATGACTCTTTTCGATTTCCTCAATTTCTTCTTTACTTAAGAAAGTAAGTTTCTTCAAGTAATCAATAATCATACAATCTTCTAAGTTAATTAAATATTGATATAATTCATAACTTGAAGTTTTATTCTTATCTAACCATAAAGCATTACCTTCTGTCTTACCAAACTTCTTACCTGTAGAATCGGTAACAAGTGGCATAACCATACCATAAGCTTCTTTATCAAGTTTCTTTCTAATAAGTTCAATACCAGAAGTAATATTACCCCATTGATCTGAACCAGCAACTTGTAGCACACAATCTCTTGTTTCGTATAAATACATAAAGTCTAATGCTTGTAGAATCATATACGAAAATTCTGCATAAGTAATTCCAGTTTCCATACGTGATTTTACTTTATCTTTAGCAAGCATATAATTAACATTAAAGTATTTACCATAATCTCTTAAGAAGTCTACCACATTAATATCTTTAGTCCAATCCCAGTTATTAACAACTTCAAATCCAAAGATTTTTTCAGCTTGTTCTGTAAGACCTTTAATATTATGATCAACTTCTTCTTTAGTAATCATCGGTCTTTCAGCATCTGGTTTAGGATCTCCAATCATACCAGTTGCACCACCAACTAATAATAATGGATGATGTCCTGCTTTAGCTAATCTCTTAGATATTAAAAAAGATGAATAGTGTCCAATATGCATAGAATCAGCTGTTGGATCAGTACCAATATAAAAAGTTAATCCTCCTGCATTTAATTTATCTATTAATTCTGGGCTAGAAATATCTTGAACTAACCCTCTCCATTGTAATTCTTCAAATAATGTCATTATTTTCTATCCTCCTCTAATTTTAAATCATAAATTTCATTTAAATTATGACCATAATCTAAATATATTCCCTCTACATCTCTTGTAGTAGCAGCACTTTTTTCAAACCCAAGTTTTTTCAAAGTTTCATATACAGCATCTTCACTTGGCCCCTCAATTTCCAAATAAGTAGGAATTAAAGGCCAACTATCTATATCAATTTCAACACCATCTAAAACATATTGGCATCTTCTATTTTCTTGATATCCTTTAGCTTCATACCCTAATTCTTTTAATATTAAATGGCATCTTTCAAAATTATCAACTTCAATTTCCAATTCTTGTGTTCCATCAATCTCCGAAGAAACTAAATTCTTAATAGTAAGAGTTGTCTTCTTTCCGTTTGTTCTAAGTCTTATCCATTTACTATCTACTTTAGGAATAAAATCATAAACATATCTTCTTTGTACATAATCCCATTGGAATTCTGCTCCTAATTGTTCTAACCTTTTAACAATCTCTTCTCTATCAATTTCTAATACTCTAACCTCATATTCTGTATGCATAATACACCTCCTAAAAAAATAAAAAACTACTCATCCAATATAAGGACGAATAGTTCGCGGTACCACCTTAATTCATAAACCTAAGTCTATGCACTTTATATCTTAACGCGATAAACGTTTTTTCTCCCAACATGTAATTCATTTAATTATAACTTTTAGTTTTCACCAACCACTAAATCTCTATAAAAATATAATTAAACTACTAATTGTTTTTCATCGAAAACCTATTAATATAATAACATAAAACTAATATTTTTCAATATTTTCTTTTAGTTTTTCAGAAAACTTATTACCTTTATCGAAGAAATGTTTTTCTAATCTTTTCTTTTTTCTACAAATAATATCCATAATATGTACCTTTTTTAGTATATTAACACCATTTTCAAATACACCACACACATTACCAGTATAATCTATATCAATTCCCTCTAGTCCAATATCTTTTAATTTATATTGCCCTAAAAAATTAAACTTTCCATCAAACAACTTAATTATAGAATTAAGTTTGCTATAAGACTGACTAAACAAATAATATAATTTATCACTATTTTTAAAAACACAAATTCCTTGTACTGCCGGAGGTAAATCATTAATTATCTTACTAGAAATAACACTTACCTTATTTTTAGAAAATTCTAAATCAAATATAACCATTTTACCTATTCCTTCAAAAGTACATACATAAAGTTTATTATCATAAAAATACAAAGTAGCCGCACTTAATACTTCTCCAACAATCTCAGAAATATTAATATCACTCTTAATCTTAACAATATTCCCACATATTAATTCAGGATAACTATATACATCAACATTCCCTTTTGAACCAGTTATATAAACTAAATCATTTATATAATCATAACTAATTCCACCAACATGATTAGAATTATCTAATTCTATATATTTATTAAATTTTCCATTTTTCTCATACAAATAAACTCTTGATTTAGCATGAAATTTATTATAAGCAGAAACTAAAGAATAATCTCTACTAATAGTAAACCCTTGTACTACATAATTATCATCATATATATTTTTATAATTAAAACAAATCGTATTTTTAAACAATAATAAATTATCATCTAATTTAAAACACTTATCAAATAAAGTCTTTTTAAAAAACATATATACCTCCGTTAAAAAAAGAATGACCTAAGTCACTCTTATTTCTTTTCTGCGTTTTCTAATTTTTTAAGAACATCCTTAGTTACATCAATAGTTTTTAATCTAACTTCTTCTGCCATATCTTTTAAGATTGGAGTTCCTTTTTCTACTGCTAATTGAACTAAATCTTGTGCTTTTTCTTTTAATTCAACTGCTTTTTTCTTAGCAATTTCTAATACTTTTTCTTTATCTAAGTCAGCAAGTTCAGCTTTTAAGTTTTCTAATTTAACTTCAAATTCTTCCTTAACTTCTTCTAAATCAATTTTTTTAATTTGTTTTACTAATTCATCAATTTTAGTTTTCAATTCAGCTCTTGTTTCACTACCTTTTTTTGGTGCAAATAAAATTCCTAATCCTGCACCAATTGCAGCTCCTGCTAAAAACTTACCTAATCCAGATTTTTTTTCTTTACTCATAATTATCCTCCTCTTTATTAAATCTCTTATTAATAAATCTTGTAACTACACCTGTAATTCCATTTACAACTGTGTCACCAATTACAGCCAATGTATCAGTCGCTTTACTAACAACATCGAATGCAGAATTAAGTGAATTAACCTTTTCTTCAACGTTATCAACAACACGATCTACTTTATTAAGAATTTGAATTAATCTAATTCCTAATATTATTAACACTATTAATAATATGATACCAGCTACGTATAATAATACAGGTAAAATTGCATTTAACATTTCCATATTCTTTTCTCCTAATCATTCTCTTTGTACATTGAATCAATTAAATCAAATAGATTATCATCTGAATCAACACTTAAATCTTTACTCTCTTCTTTCTTTTCATCTACTTTTTCTTCTTCAACTACTGGAAGTTCTTGAGTAATTTGTGGAACATCATCATAATTATCTTTGCTTCTACGACCTGTTGCTTTATCTTTACTAGCATCAACATAATCTACATTATATTCTAATCCAAGATCTTCAAAATATTCTAAAGCATCTCCCATTGTAACTTCTTTTACTGCTGGTTTGCTTACATCACTACTTAAATCAACTAGTAGATTATTATCGTCATCATTATTATTATCTACTTCAAATGTTGTTTCCTCTTTCTTTTCTTCACGTAACTCTCTAGCTATTTCATCACTTAAACTTCCATATGCTTTTTTACGAACATCATCAACGCTTAAGTTTTCTTTAGCGTAACTACTAGTTAAACGAACTTCCTTCTTAGTAACAACATCTTCTTTTTTATAATTTTTATCTAAAATACCATAAATTGGTGAAATAATAGGTGATGGTTTAAAATGAGTCTTATCTTCTTTTCTCTCATAAATACCACTGTAAGAAACCTCACTACTTCTACCATATTCAGGAACACTTACACGACTTGATTCATCGATTCCATAAGGTTGTTTTTCTTTTTTATTTTGATAGTAATGTACTTCCTCTCTAACAGGTCTTTCATCCTTCTCAAAAACTTTCACAATCTTTGGTTCTACTGGTCTATAGTTTTCTTCCTCAACTTTAAAGTCTTCATCATCCATAACTTTAAAATCATTAACATCATCAAGAATCTCTTCTACTCTTGTTTCTTTCTTTTCTTCCTTTTTAGGTTGAATTTCGAAATCTTCATCTAAATATTCTGCTTCGTCTAATTCTTCAATTTTTTGTTCTTCTTTCTTTGGTAAAAGAACCTTCTTAGCTATTGGACGTTCAACTTCTTTTTTAAAAACCTCTTTCTTTGGTTTTTTAGGTTTTTCTTCAATTTCAACATATTCTTCTTCAAATAAAGCATTCTTTATTTTTTCAAATAAGCCCATATATTCACCTCTTTAATAGTTTTCATCTAATTCGAATTCCTCATCAGACTTAAAATAACTCTCTTCGCTAGTAGATTCACCATCTTCTACCACTTCTAAGAAATCTTCATTTGAACTTTCTGTATCAAATAACGTAAAGTTCTCTTCTTGATAACTTAAAACATTATCCCCAATTAAACTTTCTAAAACATCATCATTAAATTTTACTGTTCTTAAAATAAAGCACATATTATTAACTACTGTTGTTAAATCTTCTTCTGAAACATACGCTTCCATTTTAGCATAGTTAAACATAAAATGAACAAAATACTTACCATCAATTTCCTCAATGTTAATATATCCAGTTTTTCCATTATAATCTAACTTATTAGAATAATGAATTTTATCATTAATCATGTAAGTATTTTCTGTTTTATTATAATAGCTTATCGCATCAACATATAAGTAATAATTATTACCATTATTATCTAAAAAAGTAGCATTATACTCTTCCTTATTAGTTAACTTAACTCCTTTTGGTACATAATACTTATATCCATCGAAATATACATTGTATATCTTAACATCTTCTGATAATAAAACTTTAATATTTGTTCCTAAATCAGTACTGTCTAACCTATAAACACTACATCCAGATACAAATAATACAACAATAGAGAGTAAAACAATTATCTTTTTCATATTTCACCTACTCTTATTACATTATATCAAATTTTTTTCAAATGTAAAATATTTTATATCTATTTACTTTTTTGGACAGACTTAGTCGCAACAACAGAATAAATAGGCATTCCTTTACTAGAAAATTTATCTTCATACTCCGTTGTAATTATATCTTCCTTATCTTTATGTAAATCAAATGTTATATCACTAAGAACATAACCATTTTCACTATAACTCATTAACGAATAAATATATAATCCTTGATTATCAGTTTTTTGATAAATTATACAATCACCGCTAAATATCTTTTCATATTTCTCAAGAAAAACTCTACTAGACAATCTTCTTAAATGATGTCTTACCTTAGGCCATGGATCTGAAAAATTTAAATATATTCTATCTATTTCTTTTGAAAAAACATTTTCAATATTTAACGCATCCATTCTAATAATTAATAGATTATCTAATCCTTCAGGTATTTTAGGTAAACTTCTTGCTAAAACACTATCAAATTTCTCAATACCAATAAAATTAATATCTGGATATCTCAAAGCATTCTCAATAATAAACTTACCTTTTCCCATTCCAATTTCAATATAAATAGGTTTATCATTACCAAATACTTCTTTCCATTTACCAATATTTTCCTCTGGATTTTTCACTAAATAAGGCGAAGCACCTAATATTTCTTCTTTATTTTTTACATTTCTAAGTCTCATAATATCACCTACAACTATTTTATCACAAAATACTTCTTAATTGCATATAATAAAACGAAATAGAGGTTGATTAAAATGAATATGCATTACCCATTTATCCCAAATCCAATCCCATATCCTCAAAATAATATTGAGGAAGAAATAATAAAATTAAAACAAGAAATATATAAATTAAAAGAAAGAATATCTTTACTAGAAAATCAAAAAAAATCTGATTATCTGAAAAAAGATGATAGTCTATATATGATGTGAACGTTTCTACGTTCTTTTTTTGTTGCATAGTGTTCTTTTATGTTATACTAGTATTGAAAGGATGACAAAGATGTTAAAACTTAGAAGTATCAGTAAAATAGAATTTGACAATCATATAAAAAAACAAAACGACACTCACTTTATGCAATCAACAGCATGGGGAGAATTTGAAAAAGTAACAAATTATGTAACCCCACACTATTTAGGCCTAGTTGATGAAGATAATGATATAATTGCCGCAACATTATTATTAGAAGAACATTTACCACTAAACTGCTCAAATTTATATGCACCACGTGGTTTTGTAATAGATTATAAAAATAAAAGAACATTAAGAATATTTACAAACAAACTTAAAGACTTTGCTAAATCAAGAAAAGCAACTTCAATTAGAATTAATCCTTCTATATCAACAGAAGATGAAGAACTAAATAATTTAAAAGACTTAGGTTATAAAAGAAATTCAAATATTAAGTTGTTAGAATATACTTATAAAATCGATTTAACAAAAGAACAAAAAGAAATTGAAAAATCATATTCAGAAAATGTTAAAAGTAATTTAAAAGATACTGAAAAATATGATGCAGAACTAATAGTAGGTTCTCAAAAAGATTTAGAAGAATTCTTCCAATTACAAAACAATCAAAATAATGATTATTATGAAACAATATATGATATTTTCAGTAATAATGAACATACTAAAGTTAAACTATTCTTAGGAAAATTACATATAACAAAAACTATTAAAATATTAGAAAAAGAATTAGTAAGAGTTAATAATCAAATCGCAATAATTCCAATAGACAACTTAGATGCATCATCTAAGGAAAGATTAACTACTCTAAGAAATCAAAAAAATAAAATTAATGATGATTTAAAAAGATTTAAAGAATATAAATTAGAATATGGAAATTCACTTACAATAAGTGCTACTCTAACAATGGAACAAAAAGATAAAGTATGGATTCTAAGTGAAGCAAATAACCAAGTATTATTAGATACAAAATTAAACTATAGAATCTATAATGAATATATTAAATATTATAAAAATAATTCATTTAACCTTTTCAATCAACTTAGTCCATTAGAATGTAGTCCAAGTTTCAATGAATTTAAAAAGGAATTTGGTGGAGAATTTATCGAATATGCCGGTGACTATGTTTTAGTAACAAATCATATAACTAACTTTATTCAAAATAAATTAATCCCATTATTTAATAAATTTAAGAAGGAGGATATAGATGAAACTAGTAACTCTAACTGAAAAAGAATTTAAAAAATATGCAGATAAACATGAACAAATTACTTTCCATCAAACTAAGGAATGGGCTGATTTAAAAGCTAATAATGGATGGGAAGCACATTATGTTGGTTTAAAAGATGAAAAAAAAGTCGTAGGAGCAGCACTTTTACTTGCTAAAACAGTTCCCTTTGTTAAAAAGAAAATGTTTTATTCCCCTCGTGGTTTCTTAATAGATTACAAAAATTATGAATTATTAAAAACATTTACTGAAGAAATAAAAAAATATGCAAAAGAACATGAAGCAATTTTTATAAAAATAGATCCATATGTTGAATATGTTGAACACGACAACAATGGTAATATTGTAGAAGATGGTTTTAATAATAAAGAAGCTGTAGAAAATCTAAAAAAATTAGGATACAAACATTATGGTTTCAACTTAATGCAAGATACTCTTCAACCAAGATGGATGCACGTTATCGAAACAGAAAACAAATCATTAGATGATGTCATGAAAGATATGGAATCTAAGACAAGACAAATTCTTCGTAAAAATGAAAAATGTGGAATTTCAACAAGAGAAATTACAAGAGACGAACTTCCATTATTTAAAGACATCATGCAACACACAAGTGATAGACGTGAATTTGTAGATAGACCACTTTCTTATTACGAAAGTATGTGGGATGCACTACATGATTCAGGAATTCTAAAAGTACTTCTTGCAGAAATAGACTTTAATGAATATAAAAAGAACACAGAAGAAGAATTAAAACAAAATAAAGATGAATTAGAAGATAGAATTAATAAAAAAGAAAATAATCTTCTAAAAATGAATGATAAAAAATATGAACAAAGTAATAAACAAAATAAAGAAGCAATTGAACGTTTAGAAAAACAACTAGAAAAAATTGAAGAACTTAAAAAAGAACATGGAGAAAAAACATTACTTGGAGGAATTCTTTTCCTAGTATATGGTAATGAAGTATTATCTTTATATGGAGGATCAACCGCTAAACTAATGCAATTCCAATCAGCATATACAGTACACTTTGCCGGTGTTAAAATGGCTGTTGAAAACAACTACAAAAAATATAATTTCTATGGAATTACAGGTGACTTTAGAAAAGAAAATCCATTATATGGATTATTCCTATTCAAAAAAAGTTTTGGTGGTCATGTATCAGAATTAATTGGAGAATTTGATTTAATAATTTCACCATTCTGGTATAACACATATAACATAGCATTCAGCCTATATCATGGATTAAAAAATCTAAAGAAAAAAATAACAAAATAAAAGAGCTTAAGCTCTTTTTTATTTTGCTGTTGAAAATTTAAGTTCAATATTCGGAAAAGTTGCTTCAAACTTCCCATCAGGAAAAGGTCCCTCATAGTTAATTATAACAGCAAACAATTCATCACTATTAACCGGAATTTTATAAATACTATCAGTTATTGTTTTACCATCACCTGTTTCTTTATCAATGATTGTAAATAATAAATTTAATCCATTACAAGCAGCGTCTACTAAAGTCTCAGTAGCACCTTCATCTCCAACACAAGTTGGTTTATACATACCACTAACAACCGAATCATCAATAAATTCAGATAAATCAATATAAGCATCATACTTACCTTCATTTCTTATAACAAATGGATATGCAACCTCACTAGTTTGATTACCAAACAATCCTTTAACACCAGAAATAGTATGATTCTTATTATCAATAACAGCTGTTTCCGCCGAAATATTATCACCGTTTATCGATGCTACACCAATAGTATCACTTAAATATCTTTCATCAAAAACATAACCACTTTCACCAAAATCATTTAATGAATCATTATCTTTTACACCATAAATTTTTATCTTAAAATCCTCTTCATTAGGAGTAACTGTTGCACTTGATGAAACATTTAAATTTACAGAAAATGCAGCAAATCCTAAAGACATAGCAATTACACCAATAGCAAGAACAATAATAGTTAAAATTTTTGTACGTTGTGATTTTTCCATTTAATCAACACTCTCCTTTTTATATTAATTAGCACTACTATAAGTTAATTCAATATCACCAAATTGGACATTAAATGCACCATCTGCTCTATCCGAACCTTCCGGATAAATAATATTTACCTTTCCAGAAGAAACATATCCTTTTTTTAGTTTAATTTCATCAAAAGACATACTATCCTTAAAATTAATAAATTGAGAACCCTGTTTTAAGTCCATAGACAATTCAATATCTTCACATGCTTTATTTACAAGTTCTAAAGATGCATCACCTTCTTCTACCACATTACAAATTTTCTTACTATCTGAATCAACAACATTTTTAAAAGTTAACGTATTTAAAAATGCATCATATTGACCAACATTATGTAAATAAAATAAATACGTAACACTTTGACCAGGCTCAGTAAAATTAACATTAATACTAGTTGAAGAACTGTTTTTTGAATTATTAATTGTAATATCATCAGCAGTAGCATCACCAACTATCTCAGGATTTACGATATTAACATTCGGATCAATATTACTTCCAGAAACTAATAACTTAAAATCTTCTTCATTAGGTGTTACAGTTGCACTAGAAGAAACCCTTAAATTAGCAGAAAAAGCCGCAAAAGCTAATGTTGTACCAAGTAACAATATTGATAATCCTAAAATAAATAAACTTTTACTTCTTCTATCTTTTTCCATATAATCATTCCTTTCAATAAAAAAAATTCTAACAGGAATAACTGTTAGAATATGTCAAAAAAAAAGAAATGATTAAACATTTCTTTTACATTTTACTTTCAACAAAGATATACCATAAAATACAAGCTACTAATAATAATATAGTAATAGTCATAAACCATCTATAAAACTTATCAAAAGCACCTAATTGTTTTTTCTTTTTCATATATATCCCTACTTCTTAAAAATCTTATTTAATTTATCTCCAAACACATTCTTTATAGTACCAAGTTTTAAAGTAAATAATAAATAAACAATTAAACCTACTACAGAATATCCAAGAATTATAAATAAATTAATAATTCTTGTAGAACTCACTATTGGAATAATAAATTTCATTAAGAAAAGTATTACAACCATTAACATACATCCACATAAGATATCCATAAAGTTTTTAACAGTTTCCTCATACTCAACTTTATATTTTATATGTAATGATACTAAACAAATTATAAATGATACCAAATATGCAATTATACTTGCAGTAATAACTCCATAATATCCAGGCATTCCATATTGATGAAATGTATTAATCATACCAGCATTTAATAAAAATTTAATAATTACTCCCGTAACTAAACTAATAAATACTGTTTTATAATCTTTCATTACTTGAACAATAGAAATAGCCGCAGTAAATAATCCCATAATAAGACCTACAAATATAAAGTAAGCTAAAACACTTGGACCGTATTTACTAGTTCCGTAAAATAACATCCATACAGGTTCAGCTAAAAAACTCAATCCAATAGTCATTGGCAACATTAAAAATAACAATATTCCTAATGCCTGATTAATTTTCTTATTAATATCCTTATGATCTTTCTTTACCACACTCTGTGTAAGATTAGGAATTAAACTAACAATTACACCTGTTGATACTGATAAGATAATCATATTAAATTTAGAACTCCATGTAGAAAGCATACTCATTACTGTTTCTGCATCACTTACACTAAACTTAGCATACTCTACTAACCCTTTAACAACAGTAACCATATCAATATAGTTATACAAAGACTTAAATATATCAATTAATATAAATGGAACAGCATATACTACCAATTTTCTAAAAATCATTTTATCAGTAATAATAGGCTCATTTACATTTCTAACTTTTTCATCAAATTTCTTTTTATTTCTATATCTTTTATCAACAAGATAAAAATATGATACAAATGCCCCTATTGTTGCACCTACTAACGCAACACCTACTGCACTTGTAAGTGATAATTTAAATACCTTTAATGTTAAAAAACTTCCTAAAACAATAATTAAAACTCTAACTATTTGTTCAATAACTTGTGATATAGATGGAGGGCTCATAAATCTATGTCCCTCAAAATATCCCCTATATATACTTAGTACAGGAACTATTAATATTGCAGTAGAAATAACTCTAATAACAAAAGTTACATCTTCTATAGTATTTCCACCTACTAAATCCCCAAGTATTGCTTTAGCTAAAAGTGGAGCGAATAAAATCAAAACTAAAAAACATATAAATCCTAATAATAAAGCAACTTTCTTACCAATTTTAAACGCTCTTTTCTTCGCACTATAATAACCTAATGTTTGATACTCACTAACAATCTTACTCATTGCAAGAGGAATACCCGCAGTTGCTAAAGACATAAATAAAGCATATATAGTATAAGCATAACCATATAATGCTCCACCCTGTTCTCCAATAACCGCATGAAAAGGAATAACATACACAATACCAAGTATTTTAGAAATAACAATACCTAAAGTAGTAATAAAAGCACCAGTAACAAATGAATTTTTCTTCATCGTCTTGTCCTTCATCTTATCCCTCCTAATATTATTATCATACCACAAATACATAAAAAAAACACTAAGACTTCTATCTTAATGTTCAACTATAAATAATCATCGCTGAAAAACAAAAGACTTGTTCATCACTAAATACTCCTACACTAACCTGATATTTAATATCAATTACATTAATATTATTATCAGATAAAAAATTATTTACTTCATCTTCTAAATCTTTTTCATCCTCTAAATCAAAAATCTTCACCTTCATATAATCACCAAAAGTATTATAAATATTTATTTTCGCAAACAATGTAGAAAAATTAAAAAAATTGCAAAAAAACAACTTTTATGTTATAATCTACAGAAAAAAAAGAGGGGGGAAGATTTATATGATAACAATTGATAATTCATATACAATTCTTCCAGATAAATTAAGAGGAAGAAAACCAAAATTTAAACTAAAAAAAGATGGGAAAACATACATATATAAGTATGGTTCTCTAAATAATGAAATATGGGCAGAATTAATAGCTGAACAATTAGGAAAACAAGCAGATATAGAAATGGCACACTATGAAGTAGCAGAATATAAAGGAACAATTGGAGTTCTAACTGATTATTTTCTAGACTCAACAGAATTAATTATTTCAAGTGATAATCTTAAAGCCAATATTCAAAATATATATGATGAAAATAATATAAATATAAACTTAAAAGAAAATACTATTTCAAATTTAGTTCTTGCCGCTTCAATGTACGATGATCGAGTAGATCCAAAACAATTAATGTTAGAGCTAATGCAACGTTGGTGCTTTTACGGATTAATTATGGAAAGTGACAAAAACGAAACAAATATTGGTTTTATAAAAGGTCTAAAACCATTAAGATTAACTCCAGATTATGACAACTCATCAATGGCAGCGTTAGACAATAACATTCAAAATTTCATTAGCTCATTAATGCAAGGACAAAACTTTTACGGAATTACTGATGGATTTAAATCAAATCTAAAAATTAATAAAGATGACACTGAAGACTTTTTTATTGATTTTGCAAATTTTTGTCAAAAATATCCAAGTCAAGCAAAATATTGTATAACAAAATTAAATAATATTAATGTTGATGAAGCTTTTGAAAAAGTTGAAAAAATTAACCAAGTCAGCATACCATGGGAAGTACAATTCTGGGTTTCAAAAACAATAACATCAAGGCTAGAAGACATGAACAATATCTATAAACAAAATCATGCAAAACAGTTAGTAAAATAAACTAACTGTTTTTTTATAAAAAAAAGATTAGCTCTAACACTAACCTTTCACTACTATATTAACAATTTTTCCTTTAATAACAATAACTTTAACTACTTCTTTTCCTTCAATATGACGACAAACATTCTCTTCAGCTAAAGCCTTTTCTTTAATTGATTCTTCATCTTCATCTACTGCAATTTTTACTGTTGCTCTTACTTTACCATTAACTTGAACAGCTATTTCTTTTTCTGCTTCTCCAAGTAATGATTCATCCCATGTAGGCCATGCTTCATATGCAATTGTATTATCATGTCCTAACATTTCCCATAACTCTTCACCAATATGAGGAGCAACAGGGTTAAGTAACTTAACAAATCCTTCAGCATATTCTTTAGGGAATACATCTTCTTTATAAACTGCATTAATAAAGATCATCATTTGACTAATAGCAGTATTAAATCCTAATGATTCAAAATCAGTAGAAACTTTCTTAACTGTTTGATGATAAATCTTTTCAAGATTCTTATTTTCTTCATCCTTAATCTTACCAGATTCAAATAAACGATAAATTCTGTCTAAGAACTTTTGAGCACCTTCAACACCTTGTTGACTCCAAGGTTTAGAAGCTTCAAGTGGTCCCATAAACATTTCATATAAACGTAATGTATCTGCACCATAATTATTAACAATATCCATTGGGTCAATACAGAATTCTGGGAATCTCTTACCCATTTTAATTCCATTAGCACCTAAAATCATACCTTGATGAACTAATTTCCTAAAAGGTTCTTTAACAGGACATAATCCTTTATCATATAAGTAATTTGTCCAAATTCTAGAATACATTAAGTGTCCAACCGCATGTTCTGGTCCACCAATATATAAGTCTACTGGTAACCAATGTTTTAATAATTCTTGATTTGCAAACTCTTTATCGTTTTCAGGGTCAATATATCTTAAGAAATACCAAGAAGAACCAGCAGAACCAGGCATTGTAGAAGTTTCTCTAACACCTTTGATACCATTCTTATTATATTGTTTCCATTCTGTAGCATTTTCAAGAGGAGCTTTACCATTATGTCCTTTATAATCTTCAAGTTCTGGTAATACTAGTGGCAATTCACTATCATCTAGCATATGAATCTTACCATCTTCTTCATAAACAACTGGCATTGGTTCTCCCCAATATCTTTGACGAGCAAATATCCATTCTCTCATCTTATAATTAATTTGTTTAGAACCAATCTTTCTTTCTTCTAACCAATTAATCATAGCATCAATTGCATCTTCTTTATTCATACCATCCATAAATCCAGAATTAATATGAACACCATCACCTGTATAAGCTTCTTTAGAAATATCTCCACCTTCAAGTACTTGAATAATTTCAATATTAAATTTTTTAGCAAATTCATAATCTCTATCATCATGTGCAGGAACTGCCATAATAGCACCAGTACCATAAGTAGCAAGTACATAATCAGAAATATAAATTGGAATTTCTTTATCATTAACAGGGTTTATTGCATATGCACCAATAAATACACCTGTTTTATCTTTATTTAATTCTGTTCTTTCAAGATCACTCTTAGAAGCACATACTTTTTTATAAGCTTCTACTTCTTCCTTCTTATCATCACTTGTAATTAAATCAACAAGTTCATGTTCAGGAGACATAACACAATAAGTAGCTCCAAATAATGTATCACAACGAGTTGTAAATACTTTGAATTCTTTATCAGTATCTTTTATTTTAAAGATTACATGTGCACCAATTGATTTACCAATCCAGTTTCTTTGCATTTCTTTAGTAGATTCTGGCCAATCAATTTCATCCATTCCTTCAAGTAATCTTTCTGCAAAAGCAGCTTGGTCAATAACCCATTGTTTCATATTTTTTCTAACAACAGGATATCCCCCACGTTCACTTTTACCATCAATAATTTCATCATTAGATAAAACTGTACCTAATTCTTCACACCAGTTAACTGGCATATCAACGTATTTAGCATAACCATCTTCATATAACTTTTTAAATATCCATTGAGTCCACTTATAATAAGCAGGATCACTAGTTTGTACTGTCTTAGTCCAATCATAATCAAATCCAATAGATCTTAATTGTTCACCAAAAGTTTCAATATTCTTTTGTGTAAATCCATTAGGGTGATTTCCAGTACTTACTGCATATTGTTCAGCAGGAAGTCCAAATGAATCATACCCCATTGGATGAAGTACATTATATCCTTGCATTCTCTTCATACGAGATACAATATCAGTAGCAGTATATCCCTCAGGGTGTCCTGCATGTAGTCCTACACCAGATGGATAAGGAAACATATCAAGAGCATAGAACTTAGGTTTACTAAAATCCCATACATCAGTGTGGAAAGTATCATTTTCTTCCCAATATTTTCTCCATTTTTTTTCTATATCTTTAAAATTATACATCTAAATCAATCCTTTCTTCTTATAAACTAAATAAACTATATGATAACTAATTAATATTACTGGAACTACGAGCAGTAGAACCACTAACATTTGTAATAATCCATTTTCAAATAACATTGCCAGTGTAACAATAAGTGCCATATCAAACGAAGATACAAATGCACATACATGCAATAACTTATGATAATCTAACTTTTTTAAATTAAACTTATACTTTGTTACTAAAAATTTAATTTCAACAGGCTCTTTATTATCTTTTTTCTTCTTCTCATGTTTCTTCGCCCTATTAACAATTAATAATTCATAAGCAATAAGTATAACAACATAACTCATAATAAATAAAATTAATTCTTGCATAAATCCTCCTTTATTAATAAAAAAACTATTCATCCACATAAGGACGAATAGTTCGCGGTACCACCTTAATTCATAGTTAAACTATGCAACTTTAATAGATATAAAGGTCTTACCCTACATATTAATAAACTAGTCAAGTTCATAACCTCTTAATACTTATTTTCACCAGACATAAGCTCTCTAAAATTAAGAATAATTACTACTACTACCAGCAACATCTCAAAAATATATCAATAGTATAGTATTATTTCTTAATTTTTTCAAGTACAAACTACCAATTAATTAAATAATTTTTTTCTATAAATTAGACATCCACCAATACCTAATATCATAATAATAGCACTAATAATATAAGTTACTGCACTATCACCAGTTTTTGGATTTTCAATTTTCTTTAATTGATTAAATGCTTTAGTTACCGCATCAATCATTTTATTAACATCTGCTTGTTTACTCTTTCCAAGTTCCCAATCAACCTTTTCAAGTTCTTTTTCTAAAGCAGTAATACTTTCTTTAGTATAAGTATCTACTCCTTCATCAATTACCTTTTCAATAATTTCATCTATCTTACTATAATCAGCATAAACAAAATTAACTGAATAAGTACCATCTTCATTTTTAACACTTTCTGAATCAGCATTCATATAAGTAGAAACATCTTGATTAAAGTCACCATTTATAACTTCAATCTTACCTTCCCCCTCAGTAGATAAAATCTCTTTACCAGAAACTGCAATAAATGTTCCTCCATTAATTTGAACATTTCCTGCAGCTTTCAATACACCAGTTGCTCCTTCAGAAAAAGTCCCACCATTAATTACAGTATTATCTCCAGGATCACTAGTAACAGATCTTTTTCCACCAACAAATGTTCCACCATTAATAACTAGGTTAGTTTTAACACTTTCATCATATGAATATTCCAAATTATTAGAACTATTTGATATATCCCAGCCAGATGCAATTAAAGATGAGCCTTTAGTAGCATCACCACTATTTAAATTAACACCTTCATTAACTGTAACTGTTCCTAAATTTTTAATAATATATCCACTATTACCAGTAGTTTTACCATTTTTACTTCTAGTATATGTTCCGCCATTTAAAATCAATGTTGCACCAGGGTGATTACCTATTACAGGAGCTGACCAGTCACCATTATTTGCTTTATTAACTACAGTACCAGAACCATTAATAGTTAATTTACCCATATTTTCAATTACAAGTACATCTGTCCAATCACTTGTTGATATTGTATAACCATTTAAATTTAATATAATTTCAGCATCTTTAGCAATTTTTATGTAAGTTGCAGCGCTCTTAGTAATGTTAACTTCTCCTTTTCCAGAAAAAACAACATAAGTAGCTCCTTTAACTTCTTCTGATTCAGTAATGCCAGAAGAAACAGTCCAATTTTTCTCTGCAGCATTAACATTACAACTAATTCCCAAAAATAGAACTAACACTAATATTATTTTAAACACACTTTTCTTCATAAAATTATCTCCTATCTTCCTATTCTAATAAAATTGTACCCCCCCCCCACATCATTTTGTCAATATCCACAGGTTCACTTTTTCAACAATGTTTTTTCACAAAAAAAGAAGCCAAAGCTTCTTATTTACTTCCTCCTGTATATGGAGTATCAAATGTACTACCTAACATCTCATCTCCAACAGACCAAGCTTCTTGAATAAGTTCACTCTCAGTATCAAATTTAACACTAGATACTTCAGTACTTAAAGTAATTTCATTCTTTCTAACATAATCTCTATATTTATCAACTAATGTTAATACTTCATCATAGAACTCAAACTCACCTTCTCTAAAGAATTCACTTAAAGTTAAAAGTAAAGGTTCTAAATCACTCTCATTAATTTCTGTAATAGGATCATCACTATTAACATTATTATATATTTCTACCCCAAGTACTAGTGGATAAGTAATTCTAATATCATTTTCTCCATAAGCATATAAAGTACCCTCTGGATAATTTAATAAAATACCTTTTTGTTCATCAGTAAATATATTATAAAAACTATCTTTTTTAGACATATCAAGTAATACACTACTTAATACTTTATCATCTACAAAAGTATTCTTTAAATAATTTACTAAAGCTGTATCTCTTAAGTCTTCACTCGCACGAAGAGAAACAAGTAACTCTAAAGCATCCCTTCCTCCTTCTTTAGCAAGATGAAGTAAAAAATCATAACTATTAAATATAGAATAAGCAATTAAACTATAATCAAATATTGGAGTATTCTCTAATGAATCTAACCAATAATCAACATCTCCATTAGAAAAACATAATCCAACAAACTCTCTAGTTAAATCAAAAAGATCATTTTTCTCTTTATCACTCATTCCCTTAGTAACAGATGCATCAAAAACATCATCCAAGTCACCATTAACAAAATGATTAATCATTACATCATATAAAGATAAATCTTGATCAAACTCAATTTCATCAGTATATCTAAGAATAGTTTCTTGTTTTAACTTTTCTAATCTCTTAATTCCTTCATCTATAATATCTTGTTTAGTCTTCATAAATGAGTCCTCCTAAACTTCTCCTAAGTATTCTAATAATTTCAAGAATAATCCAATATATTCTTTAGAAAGTCCCCTTTTCTTCAATTTACGAATAGCAATTCTTTTCTTACTAATTGTTTCTTCACCAAACATAATCTCTGCTATTTCTTCTTTTAAATATGTATTAATCTTCAAATCAATTAAGATACTATTTACTTCATCGTTAATTAAACGAGCAGCATCTATTTCAATATCTTTTCCCTTACAATTTATAGTAACTTGACCAATAGTTGGAATATCCTTTAATTCAACTATAAAATCATTACCATCTTCGTAAGAAACACATTCAAGTTTTTCTGCGTTAAAATATGTAATTACTTCTTCAGGTTTCTTAGTATTTCTAAATACCATTTTATAATTTCTTCTATCTGGTACAATACCACTCTTACCATCAACACTTCTAATAACAACAGTATAATTATCTCTTAAATAATTATAATCAATTGATGTCCTTAAGAAATAACCCTCTCTATATAAAGCAGTAACTCCATCATCTTCATACATTGTATATGTATTACTTACACCTGGGAATATTTGAATTTCTAAGTCAACAGGTATCCCTGTATTATTATAATCACTTCTATTAGATAAAGGTATTATTGAACCAGCATGCGCAAAAACTGGATAATCTTCTTCTTTAAAGAATGAAACATATTTCTTATTACCTGGGAACTTCTTTCCAGTAATAAAGTCATACCAAATACCTTCTGGTATAAAGAATCTATGAATTGTACGTTCCATTGTTTTATCCATTTTATCTAATATAGGACATACTAATAATTGTGAACCAAAATAATATTGATTTCTATAAGTAGCATCATCATAACACCACATATAATTGTAATAGAATGGTTGAATTAGTGGTGTACCTGATTTTGTATAGTTATAAGCCTCTGTATATAAATATGGAATTAATCTATGACGAAGTCTTAAATAATCAGTCGCAATTTCTTCAGTTTCAACATCCCATAACCAAGGTTCCTTTTTATAATAAACCCCTCTTGCTCCATGGAATCTTAAAATTGGTGAGAAAGTACTTAATTGAAGATATCTAACATAAAGTTCTCCTTCTTCAATACCACCATGATTTCCACCAACATCATGACTCCACCAACTAACTCCAGCATTCGCGGCATTTAAATACATAAATGGTAATCTTTTTAATGCTTCCCAACTAATCTCACTAGAACCACCATAGGTAATTGGATATCTATGAGGAGCATAAACACTTCCTCTTCCAAGTAACATTGGTCGCTTATTATTAGCTCTACCACTATCTAAAAACATATAATGGTTTAAAGCCCACAATTTAGTAATATTATTTTCACCCATAGAATCATTCCAGAAGAAATCAACTCCCTTAGCTTCCAATGGATGTAGTAACATTTTAAACATAACATCTAATAATTTAGGATTTAATGGATCAAATAAAATAATTTTTGATTCTTGTAATCCTAATGCTTCTGCTATATTTTTATAATATTCTTCATGAGGATAAATACCATTAGTAGGATTAACACAAAGACCTACTCTAATTCCCCTCTTATGAAATTCCTCAATCATTTTTTCTGGTTCAGAGAATAAACTTTTATTAAAAGTATAACCAGATTTAAGTCCTTTATAAGCACCAACATCTCTATAATGCCAATCATGATCAAACAGCATAACAGATAGCGGTATTTTATTCTTTTCAAAATTTCTAATTAATTCTTTAATAGATTTATCATCATATGTAATATTTCTACTCCACCAATTTCCAAGAGCATAACGAGGAATAAGTGCTGGAGCACCTGTCATTTTAAAGTAATCAAGTAAAGCTTGTTTGAAATCTTTATCATACATAAAAACATATATATCCATATGATCTGCCGGTGCATCTGCTAATGTACCATCATCCATAATTACTTTTGTAACACTATCATCAAAAGAAACAAATCCATCTAAAGAATAAAGACCTTTATCCAAAGGTTTAGGTATTCCCATATCTACACTAATCATATTACCAAGTAAATTTCTAGCTTCAGCATGACCAACATACCAATCTTTATTTCTATCTTTTTCCCTACTCATTAAAGTAATTTTCAAGAACTTCATTGGATCCATTTTAGGTCCTATAAAAGGTTGTTCCTTCAAATAAGTTAGAGTAAAATATTTTGTACTTACTTCCAAAATATGCGTATCTTGACGCAACGAAAAATCAGGTAGTCCTAAATTTCTTCTTTTAACTAACTGTGTAGGTCTATCTATAAATTGTCCGCTAGCAGAATACTCAAGTCTAATAACTCTTTCTGATATAACAGAAATACGATATTTAGTACCTTGAATGATTGCCTTAGCATCGCTCTTTGCTTTAGTGGAATCAACACTAAATTGTCTTCCAAGCGGATACATATTAACCACCTTCTTATTACTCTAATATCATAATATCACACCTAAATAAATATTCCAAGTTAAAAACACCATAAAAAACTGAAATTTACAAAACAAAATATGACTAAATATGATATACTAAAAGCGAAAATATTTAAGGAGGGACTATGAAAAAGAAAATAATTATTATATCGTCAATTATCTTACTAATTGCATTAATAACAACTTCAATTTACTTTATTTTTTATAATCCATTTTTAGATATAAAACTTAAAGGTAAAAAGAAAATAACATTAGAAGTAAATACAGAATATAAAGAACCAGGAATTATTACTTCTGGTACTAAAAACAAATATAAAGTAACAGGAAAAGTTAATACTAAAAAATTAGGAAGTTATATACTTACATACAAAATTAAATTATTAAAAACAGAAAAAGAAATTAAACGAGAAATTATTATTGTCGATACTACAAAACCAGAAATAAAGTTAACTAAAGGTAATATTAGTATTTATCAAAATGAAACATTTAAAGACCCTGGGTATGAAGTAACAGACAATTATGATGAGAACACTAAAGTTAAAGTTACCGGTAAAGTTGATACTAAAAAAGTTGGAGAATATAAACTAACTTATACTGCAACTGATTCAAGTAATAATCAAGCAACTGCTGAAAGAAAGATAACAGTAAAGAAAAAAGAAGTAAAAGCTACTACTTCTGGAATAACATATATTAATGGAATACTACTAGTTAATAAAAAGTATTCTCTACCTAGCACATATAATCCAGGTGTTAATCAGACTGCACAAAGTGCTTTAAACAAATTACAAAGCGCTGCAAATAAAGCAGGCCATAAAATGCCGCTAGTATCAGGATTTAGATCTTATTCAAGACAAAAAACAATATATAATAATTATGTTGCAATGGATGGTGTTGCTAAAGCAGATACCTATTCTGCTCGTCCAGGTCATTCAGAACATCAGACAGGACTAGCATTTGATGTTGGAGCAATTGATGATAATTATGGAAATACTGCTGCAGGAAAATGGTTAGCAAATAACGCTCATAAATATGGATTCATAATTAGATATCCAAAAGGAAAAACAAATATAACTGGATATAAATACGAACCATGGCATATACGATATATTGGAATAAATCACGCAACTACAATTTACAATAAAAATATTACTCTAGAAGAATACCTAAATGTAGCATAAAAAAAGAGACATAAGTCTCTTTTTATTTATCTAAAAACATTACATAATACTCTTCAAAAGTAATATTATGTTTATAAATATACTCAGCTATTTCTTTACCTACATATCTAAAATGAGCCGGTTCACTTCTATAACCAGTAATAGATTGTCCTCTCTTTGTAAACCTAGCTATAAAACCATACTTATGAGCATTTTTAATAATCCACTCATATTCCTTAGAATCAGCAAATGTCTTACTTTTCTTACTACCCATATCAAACGCAAGTCCTGTCTGATGTTCAGAATATCCAGGTTTAGCAATATAATTTTCTACATAATTATCTCCATACCACTTACGATAAAACTCTGCAATCTCTATTTGATCTGCATGGCTTCTATATGATGAATTAACTACTAACTCTAATCCATCAATACTCGCACTCTCAATCATCTGAATAACCGCATTTACAGCTGTTCTATTAGCTAATACTACTTCTGTCCCACCTCTATATTCTTCAGAAATTTCTATCAAATCATTAGGAATAAAATCTTCTTCTAAATAATGAAACTTATTAACTAACATATCATAACTAAACACATCTTCAGTAACAGCATCTTCATATTCCTTTTTATCCATATTTAAATTAACATGAATAACAGTAGTTTTCTCATCCTCACCTGTTTCATCAGTATAAGCAATATATCTATCATAATATTTTATCTTAGCATATGGAAAATCCAAAAATTCTTCTAAATATCTTACTCTTTCTCTCTTAGTAAATTCAATCACATCTTCTTCACTACCATGAGTAAGTATTATTGAAACATCACTATTAGAATAACCCTTCTCTAATAACTTATTAATATTTTTTATTAAACTCTTATGATCAACAAAAGATATCTTTGCATAATTCTTCAAATATTTATCTTTAAAATCTTCACTTTCAAAAGCAGCATTTAAGGTTTTATTTTCTTTAACAGTTAAAATATACTCTTTATGTTCACTAAATAAAATCTTTTTACTTGCTTCTCTACTATATCCTAATTCAGTAAATTGACTAAGTTGTTTACAATAAAACATATATGCAACTAATAAAACACCTAGAATAACCCCAATTATTTTCATTTTTTTAATAACACCTGGTTTTAATTTTAACTTAACTTTCTTTGTTTTCAATCTACCACCTACTATATACATTATATCACACTATAATTGATTTTTCTTAATAATTATGATATAATTTAAGCACTTTTGTCGGAAAGAAAATTACTATTCCTATAAAGATAAATAATGCTATAATATAAGAAAGGTGAGAGAATGAAAGCATTAGTTTTATCCGGAGGAGGTTCCAAAGGATCATACCAAATTGGAGTATGGAAAGCATTAAAGGAATTAAATATTAAATTTGATATTGTAACAGGTACATCAGTAGGTGCATTAAATGGTGCTATGATTGTTCAAAACGACTATAGAAAAGCAATCAATATTTGGAAAAAAATCAATTTAAAAGTACTATTTGGAGAAGATGCAATCGAAAGTACAAATAACTTTGAAATATATAAATTATATAGTAAACACTTTATAAAATATGGCGGTATGGATGTAAGAGATTTAGAAAAACTAATTAAACGTTCTCTAAACCTACGTAAATTTTATAAATCAAAAATAAACTATGGTTTAACAACATACAATCTAACTACAAAACAAGCTATGGAATTAAAGAAATGTGATATTGATAAAAATCAATTAGATGACTACCTAATGGCATCTGCTTCATGTTTCCCTGCCTTTAAAAAGAAAGATATTGAAGGAGAAAAGCATATTGATGGAGGATATCATGATAACCTACCAATCAATCTCGCAATAGATATGGGTGCTGATGAAATAATAGCAGTTGATTTAAGTGCACCTGGTTTAAAAAAATCTCCAAAGAAAAAAACAAAAATTACATATATTAAACCAAAAAACAAATTAACAAACTTCTTAAACTTCTATGAAAAAGGTACAGAAAAAAATATGAAGTATGGTTATAACGATACAATGAAAGTATTTGGTAAATTTGAAGGAAATAAGTATACTTTTAGAAAAACACAACTAGAAAAAAATAGAGAATTATATCAAGATACATATCTACATGTATTTAATAAAGTCTTAAAATACAAAAAAGCTATTAAAGCATTTGAAGAATTAATAAATACAAACATCTCAATTGAAGATGAAACTAAAAATGAAATAATAGGAAAATTATTACTTCGCGTAATGGAATCTCTTGCTAAATCATTTAAACTAGACGATACACGAGTATATACACATCATAGTTTTAACAAATATCTTCAAATTAAATTAAAGAAATATCTAAAGGATGAAATTGAAACAAATAAAACATGTGATAAAAAAGAAGTTGAACTATACAAATTACTTAAACTACAAGATTATAATGAATTAAGAAAACAAGCTCTTCTAAACCCAATTGATACATTAAAAGCAATCTATTTATATACAATATGTGAGGCATAAAATGATTAATAATTTTAAATATTCAAATACAAATAAAAGATATCATACCTTAGATTATTATTATAAAAATAGATTTAACGAAAAGATTTTTAAAGTTAGTTTAAATGCTAATTTTTCATGTCCAAATATAGATGGAACAATTGGATATGGTGGATGTATCTATTGCTCAAAAACCGGAAGTGGAGAATTTGCTGGTAATAAAGAAGAGTCAATTGAAAAACAATTTCAAGAAGTTAAAGAAGTAATGCTTAAAAAATGGCCCAAAGCCAAATACATAGGTTACTTTCAAGCAAGAACTAATACCTATGCCCCTGTGGAAACTTTAAGAAAACTTCATGATGTTGTCTTAAAACAAGATAATGTAATTGGAATAAATATTTCTACAAGACCAGATTCAATTACAGATGAATGTTTAGACTACTTAGAAGAATTAAATAAAAAAACCTATTTAACAATAGAATTAGGATTACAAACAACAAATCCTAAAACTACAAAATTAATTAATAGATGTCATTCACTAGAATGTTTTGAAGAAATGACTAATAAACTACGAGAAAGAAACATTGATGTAATAGTTCATATAATTAATGGTCTTCCATATGAAACAAAAGAAGACATGTTAAATACAGTAAAATATTTAAATAATTTGGATATTCAAGGAATAAAAATACATATGCTAAGTATCTTAAAAGATACACCATTAGAATATCTATATCAAAAAGATAAATTCCATGTTTTAACAAAAGAAGAATACGTTGATATCGTAATAGACCAATTAGAATTATTAAGACCAGAAATAGTAATTCACAGAATTACAGGAGATCCTAAAATAGATGACTTAGTTGAACCTAAATGGTTAACAAAAAAATTCTGTGTATTAAATGATATTGATAAAGAAATGGTAAGAAGAGACTCTTATCAAGGTAAAAAACTAAATGAAAATAATTAATATATATTTAATAATTATAAATATTGTTTCTCTAATTTTAATGGTTACTGATAAGATATTAGCTATAAAGAAAAAACAAAGAATTAGTGAATTCCATTTATTAATATTATCTCTTTTTGGCGGAAGTATAGGTACACTACTTGGAATGATATTAGTAAGACATAAAATAAGGAAACTAAAATTTTTGATATTAGTTCCCCTATCATTAATATTACATATACTTATATATTTAAACTTATAAAAGACAAGAAATTGTCTTTTTAATTTGTCTTCTCAACTATTTTTCCATCTTCCAAAAATTTAGCATTTATTGACCAATTAGTCATATTATTATATATTCTCTTTGCCTCATTACTACTAGCTTCTCTTGTGTAACAGTCACTTTGAATTCCTGGATAAAAATAATAATTACTTTCCCCATTATTATTAAGTTCCCATTTTAATATACCAGTATCAACAGTATGACCATTAAAAATAAAATTACCAAGATTATAAGCAATTAACTTTCCTTTATAAAATTCTACTCCCTGTAAAACATGAGCATGATGTCCAACCACCATATCAGCACCACTATCAATGTATTCTTTTCCACTACTAAGTTGAACCTGTTCTAATGTATGATAAGTTTCTTTTCCCCAATGAACAATAACAACAACATAGTCACTTATTTCTTTTTCTTCCTTAATTCTTTGTTTTAATCTAGTGGTATCATAACATCTAAAAACACCAGGACTATTTGTTTTAGCCTCGGGAGTCATAATATATTTTTCTGCTCTTGTAGCATTTAAAAAAGAAATCTTATAACCATTAATAACTAAATAATAGGCACTTTCTGCCTCTTTTTTATTAGAACCTGCACCAATATATGGAAGTTTATTATTTTTTAATGTACTTAATGTATCATAAAAAGCATTTTGTCCATAATCATAAACATGATTATTAGCAAGCGTCACCATATCAACACCCATATCATTATAAATACTAACATGTTTAGGATTAGCTCTAAAAGTATACTGTTTACCCGCCATAGCAGAACCCCTATTACTAAAAGCAAATTCACTATTAACACTCATCCAATCTAACTCCGACATATATTTGACCATACCTTTAGATAAAATACCATATACACCTTTATTACGACTCTTATATTTAGGCATAATAGTCCAATTATCCGCAAGAGAAACATCACCAGCAAATCCAACATTAACACTTTCTTTATTACCATATACATACTTTAAATCATTTCTATTCTCATATTTATTTAAGTACAAATCATTTAATACAATAAAAGAATTGCCTGTTTCATTATGCCAAAAAAAATCAGTATATAGATTATTACTTAAACTATCATATAACTTCTCCAAAACAGTATCATAATTATAATTAACCCACTCTAAAAAATCTTCATCAAAAGAATTATTTTCTAATTTTAATATTTCTGATACATAATTAATTTTAACTACTTCATCTTCCCTATTTTCAATCTTTTTAAAATCATAAATATAAACACTAATTAAAGATAAGATAACAATTAAACATATCGAAATAAAAATTTTTACTTTCTTCTTTAACTTACGTTTCATAATAATCAACAACCTTTAATATAATTGTACATATGAAGATAAAAACTGTCCACAAAAAAACACCACATTAGTGGTGCTTTAATTACTTAGTAACTGGTTCTTCTGACAACTCAGGAACTACTCTTGCTTTTGGTTTTGGTAATTCTACAGATTTTGGAGGTAATGGTTTTCTATCCATCATTTCATTAAATACCATTCCAGCTGTTGCAAAGTTTTGTAATTCACTTGGAACAATAATCTTAGTAGCATTTCCATTAGCAACTTGTGCCATTGCTTCAAAACTTCTATATTTTAATAAAGCTTCATCCATATTAACATCTTTTAAAAGTCTTAAACCTTGAGCAGTAGCTTCTTGAATTTTAACAATAGCTTCAGCTTCACCTTCTGCTTCACGGATAGCTGTTTCACGTTTAGCATCAGCTCTTAAGATAGCACTTTCTTTTTCACCTTCAGCAAGTAAGATGGCAGCTTTCTTTTCTCCTTCAGCTTTAAGAATAGCTTCACGTCTTTCACGTTCAGCACGCATTTGTTTTTCCATTGCTTCTTGAATATCTCTTGGTGGAATAATATTTTTAACTTCTACACGAGTTACTTTAATTCCCCATGGATCAGTAGCAACATCTAAAATTGAACGCATCTTAACATTAATTACATCACGAGATGTTAATGTTTCATCTAATTCAAGTTCACCAATAATATTACGTAATGTTGTTGCTGTTAAATTTTCAATAGCACTAACAGGATTTTCAACTCCATAAGTATATAACTTAGGATCTGTTATATGAAAATATACAACAGTATCAATTTGCATTGTAACATTATCTTTAGTAATAACTGGTTGCGGTGCAAAATCTTTAACAATTTCCTTTAAACTAACAGTATTAGAAACTCTTTCAAAGAAAGGAATAACATATTTTAAACCTGTATGATTAATTCTATGATAAGCTCCTAATCTTTCAATAACTTGTGCTTTTGATTGAGATACAATCTTAACTCCTGATACAAAAAGTACAGCAAGTGCAATAATAATAAATAAAATTAACTCCATAATTATTCTTCTCCTTCTTCTTTTACGATAAGTTTATTGCCTTCAATTTTTTGAACTACAACTTTAGAACCAACTTTATGATTTTTATCACTTGCAGCTAACCAAACAGTTCCAAAAACAACCACTTCACCATATTCATTAGATTTAATTTCCTTAGTAACTTCAACTACTTTACCAATAACTCTATCAGAATTAGTAGGCTCATAATTAGTAATTTTCAACTTTTTCATTAATGGTTTTGTAACAAAAAGAGTCACAACTGAAACAATTACAAATACTATAGTCTGAATAAGAACTGACTCAGTAATAAAAGATGTAATTAAAGCCCCAAGCGCTCCAACTGCAAACCATATAGAAACAAGTCCTACAGTAATAAATTCAACTAGTAAAAGTCCTAAAAAAGCAATTACCCAAATCAATGACATCTAACTCACCTCTATTTAAATTATATGTTACAACTATACATTTTTCAACAAAATATTTTAAAAATTCTTGAGAATCATTGAAAAATATAATATAATCAATATTAAGATAAGGAGTGTGTGTGATGAAGCAAGGAATTACTAAAAAAGAAAGTCGATTTTTATCATTAACAATCGCAACTTGTGGAATACTTTTAATTAGTAGCGGTCTAATTATGAATACAACTGCAAATCAAACAATTATTAAACATAACTACACAGTATCCGTATCTGAACAAAAAGTTGCAGAAGCCAAAACAAATGAAATTAAACTAAAAGACATTGAATTAGAAATAAATAATCCAATTAGTTTAAATATTAAAGATTATATTGAAAATATTGATCAAATTGATGAAAGTATCATTAAATCATTAAAATTAGACACTTCATTAGTAAATATTAATCAAGCAGGATCATATACATATACAATTAGTTATAAAAAGAAAAAATACAGCGCAGCATTTGTTATTAAACCAAAAGCATTACCAAAAGTAGACTTAACACTTAAAAATTTAAGTTTAGAAAAAGGTTCTGCCCTATCAACAAATGTATCTACATATATTGTTGAACAATTAACAGATGAAGTGCGCAATAATATAATTATTAACTTAAAAGATGTTAATACAGCAAAACCTGGTGAATATCAATACACTGTTAAATATGATAATAGATTATATACAGCAAAGATCTGGATTTATGAAAAACAACCTACTATTATTACACCTAATACACCTAATGAAGATGAAAATAATAATGTAGGAACAACAGAACCAACTCCAGAACAACCAACTCAGCCCGAAAATGCATCGTAAAAAAGAGTAAACTCTCTTTTTTTCTTATGCATTTTTGTTGATAAAAATATGCAAATTAGCGTATTCTAAAATTAAGGAGGAAAAACAAATGGGAAAAATCAGAGTAGTACAATATGGTACTGGAAAAATGTCTGTATACACAATGCGTTATGTATACGAAAAAGGAGCTGAAATTGTAGGAGCAATAGACGTAAATCCTGCAGTTATCGGTAAAGATATTGGTGAAATCATTGGATGTGAGCCAAAAGGAGTTAAAGTTACAGCTGCTGAAAACGCAGAAGAATTACTAAAAGAAGTAAAACCTGATGTATGTATCGTAACAACAATGTCATTATTAAGTGACCTTGAAAATCCATTAATGTTATGTGCAAAATTAGGAATCAATGCAATCACAACATGTGAAGAAGCATTCTTCTCTTATAATTCAAATCCAACATTATCTAATAAAATTAATGAACTTGCAATTCAAAACAACTGTACAATTACAGGTTCAGGATACCAAGATATTTATTGGGGAGAATTAATCAGTGCAATAGCTGCATCAACACACAAAATTACAAAAATCAAAGGAAGTTCTTCATATAACGTAGAAGACTATGGAATAGCTTTAGCAGAAGCACATGGTGCAGGATTAACATTACCTGAATTTGATGAAAAAATTGCTAGCGTAGATAGAATGAGTAAAGAAGAACTTGATAACTTAATTCAAAGCGGAACTTATTCTCCATCATACATGTGGAATGTTAATGGTTGGTTAGCAAGAAAATTAGGATTAACCGTAACTAATCAAACACAAAAATGTGTTCCAACTACATATAAAGAAGATATCGCTTCTTCAACATTAAATATGACAGTTAAACAAGGAGACGCTACAGGAATGAGCGCCATTGTAACAACTGAAACAGCTGAAGGAATTATTATTGAATCTGAATGTATTGGTAAAGTATATGGTCCAGATGAGTTTGATAAAAATGAATGGACAGTTATGGGTGAACCAGAAACAACTATCACAGTAAATAGACCTGCTACAGTAGAATTAACTTGTGCAACTATTGTTAATAGATTACCAGATGTAATCAATGCTAAACCAGGATTTGTTCCTACATGTGATATGGATGAATTAATGTATCGTCCAAAAGCATTAGACTCATACTTAAAATAAAATTAAAGCACTAGTTTAACTAGTGTTTTTTTTATGTTATAATTTAACTAAGAAACGAGGTAGTATTATGAAAAAGAAAAAAATTGAAATATTTGGTTTAATAATAAATATTGTATTATCAATATTATTCACTGTTATTTTAATATTCAGTTTAAATAGTCACCTCAATTCAATACCAGATGAACAAGAAATAATCCTAATGCTTATATTTTTCCTAAGTATATATATAACAATGTATGTTCAATTAATTATTCATGAACTAGGACATTTAATATTTGGATTAATGACTGGTTATAAATTTTCATCTTTCCGTATAGGAAATATTATGTTATTAAAAACAGGTGGAAAATTTAAAATTAAAAAACTAACAATAGCTGGAACTGCAGGACAATGTTTAATGTCCCCTCCGGATTTAAAAGATAACAAGATGCCCGTTATTATATATAATCTAGGTGGCGCATTATTAAACATAATCTCATGTATTATATTCTTTATAATATACTTATTTATAAAAGACAACGACTTTATATCAGTAATATTTGAATTATCAATTGCCTATGGAATTTATTTTGCAGCACTAAATGCAATTCCAATGAAAACAGGAACTATTGATAATGATGGATATAATGCTTTATCCTTAAAAATAAACCCTGATGCACAAAAAGCATTTTGGATTCAACTAAAAATAAATGAAATGCAATCTAAAGGAACAAGATTAAAAAACATGCCGGATGAATGGTTCTATATTCCTAAACCAATTGAAATGAAAAATAATTTAATTGCATCAATTGCAGTATTTACATGTAATAGAATGATGGATCAACATAATTTTGAAGATGCTAATCTAAGAATGAAGCAAATACTTCGAGCAAAAACAGCAATTATTGGTATCCATAGAAATTTACTAGTGTGTGATAGAATTTTTTGCGAATTAATAAATGATAATAAAAACACTGCTAAAAAATTAATGACACCAGAATTACAAAATTTTATTAAATCAATGAAAGATTTTCCATCAGTTATAAGAACAGAATATACATATGCACTACTATATGAAGAAGATATGGATAAAGCAAATCAACTAAAGAAAAAATTTATTGAACGCGGAAAAAACTATCCATATCAATCAGATATACGTTCTGAAAAAGAATTAATTGATATTGCAACAAATATAAAAAAGAACAAATAAAAAAATCCACAAATCTGTGGATTTTTTATTTTATATATTATTTAATTTGTTGGAAGAATGTTCCATTATTTGAACCAGGAATACTTACTGAGAATGATGATGAAGTTTCACCAGAACCAGTACCGTTAACGTCACTTACGAAATCTTCAACCATATTATATCCATCATTCCATTCAGTTCCAGTTTTAGTAATCATTAATCCTTGAATAACGTGAGTACTATCTAAACCAACAATAAAGAATTGGAATGGAATATTTTGATATGTACCACTAAATACCATATAATCTCTATTATTATATTTCTTTGTTTCATAAGTAATTGTTCCATATCCAGAAGAAACTAATTGTTGTTTTAAACTTTCAGAAGAAGCTAAATATTGAGAATAACTTCCATAAGCTGAAGACATTTGAGCAGAAACTGTAACTGCAGCATTTCTAACTACTAACATACCATTTTGAACTTGATAAACTATTCCTTTATCAACATTATAATTATATCCATTATGAGTAATTGTTTGAGTATTAGAATTATCTACTTGTCCTACATTTCCTTCGTCTTCTACAACTTCTTCTTGACCAGGTTCAACTTCTTCTACTTCTGGATTATCTCCACCATTAGAAGAATTTCCTCCTAATAAAGAAATACCAATAAATCCAGCTAATCCTAAAATAACTACTCCAATTACAATGATTAAAATAATTAATCCAGTATTACTTTTCTTTGGTGCAGGTGCTCCAGGCATTTGTTGTTGTGGCATACCATTCATCGGCATTTGTTGTGGTGCAGCTTGAGGCATTCCATTATTTACTGGCATAGCAGCAGGTTGTGCAGCACCATCCATTGGCATTTGTTGTGGTATAGCTTGTGTCATTCCAGCATCAACTGGCATTTGTTGTGGCGCAGCTTGAGGCATTCCATTATTTACTGGCATAGCAGCAGGTTGTGCCATAGTTTGATTCATCCCATTATCAACAGGAACTTGATTTTGAACACCATTTGGGTTCATATTATTTTGCATTCCATTCATTTGATTATTATCCATATTATCCTCCTATCTTAATCAACTTTGAATAATGATAATTATTTGTAATATCAGCTATTTTGAAAATACAATAATAATTATCTGCATCATCTAAAGAACCAACAATTAATTCCTTAGTAATATCCTCTACATCTAATTCAATTAAATATTTAGTATTTTGTGATTGCCAATTTTCATTATAATTACCTTTAGCATCTAAAATACCATATCTATAATTAGTAAATTGAACTGTACTAAAATTATCTAATTGTAATACACGAGTTGCTAAACCATCTTTTTCCACCTTAGTAACCTTAGTAATATGAGGTTTCTTATTTTTATCTACTCTAATATCAAAGTTAGCACCTTCAACTTCCCAATCACTAACTTCACCTTCAAAGGAATATAAAATTCCCATGGCAACGTATTGACGATTAGAATCATTAGAAGTTACTTCTGTAGCTTGCATATAAAATTCTTCACCAGAATCTTTATCCTTTAATTTTAACAAATTATTTTTAACATTAGTAGTTAATAAACCAGAATCAGATAACTTATAATCCTTACTATTTACAATCGGCATAAATGTACCATCTTCTTGTTTTTGGAAAATTATATATTGTGCTGAAGCAAAATTTTTCATTTCTTCTTCAGTAAGTTGAATACTAAATTCATTTTTATCAACAGTAGATACTTCTCTATTTTGTAAACTAAATGCACTTACTGTACTACTATTTTTCGCATTATAAAATGATGTAATAAATTTATGATATTCTTTACTGAAATCAATTTGATCATATAATCCCATATGAACTTGTTGAGCACCAGCACTTCCCTTGAATGGGAAATAAATTGATATACCATTCGAAAACTTATTAGTAGCCCAATTATATTCAACTACATCTTTTAATGCTGTTAACACTTTTTCAGCCTCATTAGGAGCTAAGTCTTTAAGATTAGTAACCATTTGATGTAAATCAACGGTATCATAATCTGTACATCCACTACCCTCAGCATATTGATGTAAATTACTTCTTACTCTAGCAAGTTGTGCATAATTAGTTTTTACATCAATCTTACTAACAAAGTTACCAAGTGCAGTAATTAATTCATCAACTTTATCCAACTCCATAATTGAATATGTTGAATCAGTAGTACCAAAGAAATCAATTTCTTCTACTTGTTTCTTATATGAATTAATGAACTTAGTACCATACTCAATACCATCATCATCATTTTCTATTCCATTTAAGAAACTAAGAACATTAGAACTAGCAGAACCAATAGTAATTTCTTCAGAAGCAATCATATATTTTGCATAAGGTGCAAATGTATCAGCAACTTCAATTGTTCCATTTAAACATGTTCTAAATGTTACTGTTTCAATTACTTTCTTCTTCCCAAATCCACTACTCTTTAATGCAGTAGCCATTTCTGCAATTGATAAATAATCATCCGAATACTCATCACTTATACTACCTAAAGCACCAAGTCCATGATCCCAAAATATTAAATCATAAACATCTGCACTATAATTATTATAAGCAAAATCTAAGAAAGTCTTAAATGTATTAGAATCACCTAAATTAGTTAAATTATAACTTTTTACTTTTTCAAATCCTGTCGATTTTAACAAGTATATTGCATTTTCATCTTCTTTAAAATCGTTATACCATTTCTTAGTACCACCAGTATAAACTAATATATTAGTTTTTTCTAAATCTATTTCTTCAGGTAATATTGCCTTCAAATCATTCGAAGCAAGTCCACCCTCACTTTCTAGATTACAACCAGCCATATAAATCATAATAGTTCTCGTATCTAAAGAATTACTAGGTTTATTAATAACAAAAACAACTCCAACTAACAAACCAATAAGTATTAATCCCATTATAATTAAAATTATATATAAAAGTTTATTAGAACTTGCTGTATGATTATTATTAAACGTTTGAATAGTAGTATAACTTTGTTCTTGATTAGCATTATTATTAATCATTGGTTGAGCATTTATCATATTATTTTGCTCAGTTGCTTGATTATTAATAACATCATTACTCTCTTGAGCAACACTACTATCTTGTTTATCATCAACATCTAAAACTTCATCACCAGGAATATTATCCTCTATGTTTGGATCAACCATTTGAGGTACTTCTACATTATTCTTATTATCTTCTACATTATTGTCTACTTCAAGAACCTCATCATCATCTTCTAATGATTCAACTTGTTCTTCTATAACTTCAACAACTGCTAGTTTATTACCACAAGAACCACAAAAAGAAGCATCATCACGGTTTTTAAATCCACATTTACCGCAATACAAAACTATCACCCTCTATTCTTATATGAGTATAACATATTAATGCATAAAAAAAAAGGATTTTACTCCTTTAATTTACTCCGATTATTTCTCCATCAACAACATCAATCACTTCATAATTTGGATTTCTTGATAAACCAGGCATTGTCATTATATCTCCTAATAAAACAGTAACAAATCCCGCACCATTATAAAGATTAACATCGCGTACATTAATAACAAAATTATCAGGTGCTCCTACAGCTTTCAAATCATCAGAGAATGAATACTGTGTTTTCGCAACACAAATTGGAAGATTAGATAAACCCTTACTTTTTAATAATTCTAATTTTTCTAACGCTAAATCTGAAAATATAACATCGCTTGCTCTATAAATCTCTTTTGAAACAATTTTTACTTTTTCCACAAGGTCTACATCATCTTGATATAGTAATTTAAAACTATTTTCTTTTTCACAAAGAGAAACCACTTTTTCTGCAAGTTCAACAGCTCCTTCTCCACCCAAAGAATAAGCTTTACTTTCAGCAAACTCAACATTATTTAAACAACAACATTCCTTAACAAGAGCAATTTCTGAATCTAAATCTGTATCATATCTATTTAAACAGACAATAACATTATTCATATATTTTTTCATATTTTCTATATGTCTAACTAGATTTGATAACCCTTTTTCTAATGCATCATTATTTTCTAAATAAATATCATCTTTCTTAACACCACCATGATATTTTAATGCCTTAATAGTTGCAACTAAAACAACTGCAGATGGTTTCAAGTTAGCTTTTCTACATTTTATATCAAAGAACTTTTCAGCACCTAAATCTGCCCCAAAACCTGCTTCAGTTATAACATAATCAGCTAACTTTAATCCATATTTAGTTGCTACAATACTATTACATCCATGAGCAATATTTGCAAAAGGACCACCATGAATAATAACAGGATTTCCTTCTAATGTTTGAACCAAATTTGGTAAAAAGGCATCTTTTAATAAAGCTGTCATCGAACCTTCTACCTTTAAATCTTTTGCATATATTTCATCATCATTACTGTTATATCCAATAACGATATTCCCTAATTTTTCTTTTAAATCATTCAAATCCTTTGCTAAACAAAATAACGCCATTATTTCGCTAGCAGCAGTTATTGCAAAAACATCAGTTCTTCCACCAGCAACAACGCTTCTTAAACTTCTATCATTAACATCTAAACATCTACCAAATGTAACTCTATTAATATCAAGTTTATTACCAAAATAAATATGATTATCAATAGCGGCACATAATAAATTATTCGCTGCAGTAATTGCATGAAAATCTCCAGTAAAATGTAAGTTAATATCTTCCATTGGAACAACTTGACTATATCCTCCACCTGTTGCTCCACCCTTCATACCAAAAACAGGTCCCATAGAAGGTTCTCTTAAAACACCGACTACATTCTTATTAAGAATATTTAAAGCATCTGTTAAACCAATAGAAACAGTAGTCTTTCCTTCACCATAAGGTGTAGGACTTATCGCAGTAACTAACACAAGTTTACCATCTTTATTTTCTCTAACTGACTTAATCTTCGCCTTATCATTACCATATAAAATTAAATCATCTTCACTAATACCTATTTTTTTTGCTACTTCTTTAATATCTTTCTTTTTAATACTTCTTGCGATTTCAATATCTTTCATCAAATCACCTCACAAAATATTATATCATAAAACATATAAACTTGTTTTTTCAAAAGAATATTATATACAAATTTTTATTTTCATATAAGAGATTTATAAAATTCAAATATAATTACACCACAAAATTAAAAATCCTCCGTTTGCATTACTACATAACAAATGTTATTATCAAAACCATTAAGAAAAAAGGAGGAATTTTATGAAAAAATATATATATTTCTTAATACTATTATTTATTAGTCTTATCTTTATTCCAAAAGATACATATGCAGTATCATTTTATGAAGATAATTATATACCTAATGTCTGGATGAATAAAAAGAATCCAGATGATGGGCTAATATATTATAATCAAGCACGTTTTATAAGAGAAAGTGGTACAAATAAAATTGCATACTGTATAGAACCCTTTGTTTATTTAAACAGTGATGGAACATATTCAAAAACATCATCACCAACAAATTATACAAAAGAACAAATTGAAAATATGACACTCGCAGCACACTTTGGTTATGGATATAAAAATCATACCGAAGATAAATGGTATGCATTAACTCAAATGTATATATGGAAGATTGCAAAGCCAAGTGCCAAATATTACTATAGTTCAGTTAAAAATGGTGAAAAAGTTGAAATGTTCGAAAATGAAACTAACGAATTAAAACAATTAATTGAAAATTATAAAAAAGATACACAATTTAATAATCAAACATACTACTCAGTAAATAATCAAGTATTTACAAAAACAGACTTTAATCAAGCATTAAGAAACTATAAAATAAAAGAAACTAATGCTGGAAAAACAGTAATTCATGATATAGCAATACAAACAAATAATCCATTAACAACAGGAGACTACTATGTAATATTAGAAAGAAATAGTACATATTATAACCATCCAACATTATTCTATCAATCATCAACAAATCAAGATGTAATAACTATAGGAGATCCTGCACCTAAAACAAATAAATTTAATATAAAAGTAATAAATACTGAAGTAAATATTAATAAAATAGATAGTGAAACATTAAGTACAAAACCACAAGGAGATGGTATATTAAACAATTCTGTTTTCACATTATATGATAGGTATAATTTTAAAATTAAAGATATAAATCTAAATGAAAACGGAACATTTCAAATAAAGGATCTAAATTTCAATACATATTATATAAAAGAAAAAACTCCAGGAACAGGATATAGATTAAACGAAAAAAAATATACATTTACTTTAACTCCTGAAAATCCAATAATAAATATTGATGTAACAAATGAAATCATAAAAGGAACACTTAAAATAAAAAAAGAATATGGAACAGAAAATAATTTCAAACCAGAAGCAAATGTTAGTTTTAATATATATAATTCTAAAGATGAATTAATAAAGACTATTACTACAAATAATAATGGAGAAGTAGAAATAACACTACCCTATGGAAAATATAAATTAACTCAGTTAACAACAACAGAAGGATATCAAAAGGTAGAACCAATAGAATTCGAAATAACTAAAGACCAAGAAGAACTATATTATAATTTACAAAATTATAAAATTAAAGTTCCTAATACTTTTTCCACAAGTATATTTGAAAAAATAATTAAAGTGATAAAGGATATAATATGTGGAAAAAAATAATTGTAATTGTATTAGTATTAATATCATATATTGTTATTTGTAACATTATTTATAATAATTTTACAATTGAAAAAAATAAAATATCCACAAGTATAAATATACCAAATCCTAAAAAAGTAACTAAAATTATTCCAAAAGAAAATAGTATTGGTAAACTAACAATAGATAAAATATCATTAAATAAAAAATTATATCCTATAAACTCAAAAGAAAATAATATAGAAAAAAATATAACTATTTTACCTGGTTCTATTGAACCTTCAAATGAAAATTCCATTATGTTTATTGCTGCCCATTCAGGGACAGGAAAAAAGGCATATTTTAAAGAACTACATAAAATGAAGAAAAATGATTCAATTATATTAGAATATAAAAATATAAGGTATACCTATATAATTAAAAATATATGGGAAACAAAAAAATTAGGAACAATATCAGTTCCTAAAGAAAATATAAATCAACTAATCTTAACAACATGTAGTATGAAAGATAAAGAGAATCAACTTATAATTAATTCAGTATTAACAAAAAAAGAGTCATAGACTCTTTATTTTTTTAATATTTCTACTGCTTTTTGTAATTGCAAATCATTATCATAACTAGCATTAGTAGAATACTTTTCACTTTGATCAACAACTACGTCAGGAATAATACCTTTTTCATTTATCCACTCACCTTTAGGAGTTAACCATTTTTGAGTAGTGTATTTTATACTTGCACCACTAGAAAGTTCTATCGCTTTTTGAATAGTTCCTTTACCATAAGTAACACTACCAACAATATTTACATTTTTATAATTATCTTTAAAACTAGCTGCAAGTATTTCAGATGCAGAAGCACTATTATGATTTACTAAAATAACAACCGGTAAATTTCTCTTAGTTGAATTTTCTGCATATACATTAGTTGTTTTTTCTTTAGTAACAATTTTATATAAAATAGTCTTCTTACTAAAGAATTCATCTAATATTTTATTAACTTGACCAAGTTTACCACCTGGATTATCTCTAACATCAATAATTAACGACTTAATTTTATCTTTTTCAAGACCTTCAAGCTTATTAATAAATTGTTCACTTGTTGTTGCTGAGAAAGATGAAATTGTCATATACCCAATATTATTTTCTAAAATCGAACTAGTTACAGAAGGAATTTCCACAACACCACGTTTAACTTTAAGCGTTAATTCTTCTTCTCCTCTTCTTACAGTAACATTAACCTTGGAACCTGACTTACCCTTTAATAATTTAGATAACTCATCCAAACTTAAATCTTCAACACTTTTACCATCAACTTTAACAATATAATCATTAACTTCTAATTTTGCCTCTTGAGCAGGTGAATTATTAAAAATCTCAACAATCTTAAATTTATTATCAGACCATTCAACAGTAACACCAATTCCAACAAAAGAACCATTAACACTTTCTAAAAAAGAATCAGTATCATTACTATTCATATACACCGAATAAGGATCATCCAAAACTCCAATCATACCAGACACAGCAGCATCTGCAAGTTCACTAGGATCAACTTCATCATAATAATTTTCTAAAATTGCATTATATGTTGTAATAATTTCACTAGCCTCATTTGATACTTCTTTACCAATTGATTTAGTAGAATTTAAAATACAGCCAATTACAACACCAAATAACACAGATATAAGAATAATGACCATAACTTCTATTGTATTAAACCCACTATCTCTTTCAATAACAACTTCTCTTACATTATCAAGTTCTTCATCTATCTCAATAACTTTCTTCTTATTTTTTTTACCAAAGAAAGGCTTTTTATCAGATTTATTTCTTTTATTATCTTTTTTCTTCATAATAAGCACTATCCTTTCTTACCTATAAATTATAATATCACAGTATACTTTTATTTAGAACAAAAAAATCTAAATAAAATAAAAAAAGACAATTACTTGTCTTAATTTAAATAATCAATAATTGAATCTACACCTTCAATATATCTAGTTACTTTACCATCTTCAAACTTAATAAGTGTTGGTCCTTTAATTAATAATTCATCAGCACTCTTAGGTTTCTTATTAGACTTTTCACTAACATATTGCTTATTAAATCCATTACTCATATCAACTTTATAAAATCTATATTTTCCATTATATGAATAATTATTTAAAGTAGAAGTTAATTCAGCTAGTTCAGCATCAGTAAAGTCATAATATACAACTAAATATTTCTCATTTCTCATATTGAAACTTGAACCGGCTAAAATTTCATCATATTGAATTTCAGCTTCAACTTTTTCTTCCTCTTGTTTACTATTATTACCAGTAACAAACACTGTTATTAAATAGAAACAACTTAGTACTGCAAGCACTCCTAGTAAAACAGTAACAACCTTTAGTATTTCATAAGATGTACTAGTTTCCATTTCATCAATTTTTTTATTAATATTCTTTTTTGTAGTTCCCTTTTTATTAATTGTTTTTTTACTTTTTGCCATTTTAATCACCACGAATCAATTATAGCATAAGTAAAAATCAACGTAAAGTCTTATTTAAGAGTTGGAACAGAACTAATGCTTTGAGCTATCTCAATCAATTCGTCTTTTCCCATTACATCACTCACAATATAATAATCAATTCCTCCACTTGTCCAAGACAATGAATTGTCTGTCATAACACCTAAAGTATCCATAAACATATATGGCTCACCATAAGTAGGAATAACAGTAAATTCATCCATAACATTACTTGTCTCTTCTACAAGTAAGAATGGCTTATCACCTTCAAACGTCATAATAATCCTTTCACCTGTATCAGTTGTTATCTTCTCACTATTAGACAAAGTTGTATTAGTTGGAAGTAATAATGGATATATAGAATCATCTAAATTAGAACTTTCCACAACATCTAATTCTTCAAATGACTCCATAACATAATTCAATTTAAAATAATCATCCTTAAATGTTGGAGAATAATCTATATCTTTAATATCTAATTCCATTTTTATAGTATCGTTGGAATCATATATTTTTACCTCTTTAATATTTAAATCTTTATCAATAAATATTTTTTGATTTACAAGTAATCTATTATTAGGATAATTAACCTTAGTAGTAAAATTATATCCTTTCTCTACTTCTTCAAATTTATGTTCCTTATCATTTTTTATATCATTAATTAAAGCTTCTAATAAATAAATTTGTGAGTGTTCATAAGGCCAATCACTTTGAAACTTAAAACTTTTATTTAAAGCAGGTGTCAACACATATACACCATCATCATTTTTTAATATAACTTGTGTATGACCATTAGCCATATTCGTCATACTAACTTTATAATAATTATCCTTCTTATAACTAACTTCAATATCATAATTATAAACATCATCATTATTAGTTATAGCAAGTTCACCACTTAACATATAACTTTTTTTAATCTTTTTACTTATTTCATTTACAATATCTTTCTCATTGTATTTACCACATCCAGTAAGAAAAATTATCATTGCAAATAAAAACAAAAATATTTTTTTCATAGTTCACCCCATTAATATTTATACTAAATTATATTTAGGTAGAACTAATTTATTACAAAAAAAGAAATAGTCATTCAACTATTTCTTTGTAATAACAATCTTAACTTTCTTAGTCTTAGATTCATAATTTAACTTCAAGTCATCTCCAGAAACTTGAACTTCTACTTCATGAGTACCTACTCCATAATCTTTAAGATCGATGTAAGGTTTAATTGATGTAGACTCAACTTTCTTAACAACATCACTACTTCCAGATACTACTACAGTAACTTGTCTATCGTCATCAGTTAATGCTTGAACTTTATAATTATTTCCAAGATTCTTAAATTGAATTGCAATATTTTCAAACTCTTTAGTAATTGAGTCATCTAAAGTTAATTTAATTGTTAATGTTTTTGTACTAAGTTCAGTAATACCAGAAGGTTTCTTTAAAGTAACATGATATTCTTTATCTTTAGCTAATCCCTTAGTATCAATTTCAACTTCAAGTTGTTCAATTTCATCAACAGCAGCTTGTTCACCATAAATAGTAACTAAAGTAGAACTTAATACCATTGATTTAATTGATCTACCAAATGCTAAGTCTCCTTTTGGAATAACTTTAATTGGAACTTCTTTACTTGGAGAAGTAATTGTAAGTTTAGCTTTTACTGTTTTAGGAACTATTTCAACATCATCTAAAATCATTCCATCAGTATCATAAGCAACTAGAGGAACATCTTTTAATTCAATTTCCCCAGCCTTTGGATTAGGAATTTCATTAACATCAACTAATGCTTTTACAGATGCAACTTGTTTTAACTTATATTCTGCACCCTTAATAATTACATCAGTTCTATCTAATTCAATATCACTAATATATAATTTCTTATCTAAATTATCTTTATGTAATACATCATAAGTTAATGTTCTAGTATCACTAACTTTTTCATAAATTGTAACTGTTACATTTTCAGGATCTAACTTATAATCTAACGATTTAAGTCGTTGTGTATACTTTAATGTAACCTTATGATTTCCTGGTTTTAATCCAGTTAAATCAACAGATACACCTTTAGCAGGAGATTGCTTTGCTAAGAAGATGTGTCTTCTTTGTCCTACTAAAGTAATATCAACAGTATCAGGTAAACCTTCAACTACATATAATTCCTCATTATAAACTGCTGTTACTTGTTGGTCTGATAAAATTTCTGCATATTGATCAATCATAATATTAGATTCTTTATCAGTCCATACAAATACAATAAATGCTAAAATCATACTTATTATTAACAAAGTAGATTTTTTACCAGCAAATCTATCAATATTTTTAGAATTGTTTTTGAAGAAATTCATAACAATTAAGATGAGTTTTGTAATAGGAGTTATTAACCATTTATCAAAGAATAATCCAATATGGTGGAATAATCTTCCAATTTTTCTAATTATCTTCTTCATAAGCTGCTTCCTCTATTTCTTCTTCAAATTCTATATCTTGTTTTGGTTTTAACTCATCTATTAACATCATTCTAACATCATCAAGTGTTAGGTTATATAACATTTCTCCCTTTAACGCTATTGAAACTCTTCCTGTTTCTTCAGAAACAACAATACAAATAGCATCTGTTTCTTCAGCTAACCCTAAGGCCGCTCTATGTCTTGTTCCTAATCTTTTATTCAACTTAGGACTATTACTTGTTGGAAAAACAGCACCAGCACAAGTAATTCTATCACCTTGAATAATAACTCCACCATCATGTAATGGATTACCTTCATAGAAAATAGCTATTAATAAATCACTTGTTAAATCAGCATATAACTTTTTAGCTTTATCAATGTAATTACCAAGACTAATATCTCTTTCAATTACCATTAATGCTCCAATTCTTTCTTTTCTTAAATAGTCAATTGCATTAACCATTTCATAAACCATACGTTCACGTTCATCAACTGTTAGTACTTTATGTCTTCCTAATAATTGAGTACGTCCAAGTTGCTCTAATATAGTTCTAATTTCTGGTTGGAAAATAACAATTAAAGCAATTGGTCCCCATTGAAGAATATAATCTAATAAAACTCCAATAGTTACAAATCCAAAAAGATCACTTACCGCATAAAGTAAAACAATAAATACTAATCCTTTAAAAATTAACGATAATTTAATATTATTTTTAATATTTTTCAAAATATAATAAATTACAAACCATACTAATAAGACATCAACGAAATCTCTTAATACGGATAATACATCTGTTACTGTTATTGACATTACATCCTCTCCTTCTAAAAATGCTATAATCTAGTATACAAAATTTTATCTAAATAGTAAAGTTATTGATTATTGTTAGAATCTACAACGGGTGCAGAAACAGCAACATCAACTACTGGCGCAACCATTGCTTGTTCTACAGATGTTACACCAGCTGGTTGTTGAACCGGTGCTGCAGCAAAAGCACTAGCATCAACCATATCTCCTGCAATTGCAGCATGTGTCGCTTCATATTCTTTTTTCTCTTTTTGTTTATTTAAATACTGTTCACCTAAATAACCAATACATGAACAAATTAATATTCCACAAACAATAGATACTCCAATATATAATGGACCATTTAGAACATCTCTAAAAAATGTAATTATAAAATCCATCAATATCACCCCTATTCTTAATAACTATAATAACATTTAATAGAAAATTTATCAACCTTCGAAACTAAAAAACAAACAAAAAAAGACCGAAGTCTTTTCTATTTAGTTGGTTCAATATGATTAAATAAAATTCCAATATTAACAAGACCACAAACACCAACAAGTGTATAAATAATTCTTGAAAATAAAGTTGCTTCACCAAAAATCATAGCAACCAAATCAAAGTCTAATAAACCGATTAATCCCCAGTTTACTGCTCCAATTATTGTAATAACTAACAATACTTTTTGTAATGTTTCCATAATCAATCCTCCTAAATATAGGATTTCCAAAAACAAACAAAAATATACATAAATTATGATAATCTTCTCACTGATACGATATGAACACCAGTATAACTTCCCCAACTATCTACTTTATTAACAACAACACCATCACGTGGATTAGATGCATGAATCATTAAACCATTTCCCACATAAATAGCAGTGTGTGTAATATTATTTCTTCCATAACCCCAAACAATAATATCTCCTACTCTTGCATTTTTATAAGAAACTTCATATCCATTATAAAGTTGATCTGTAGCACTGCGTCCAACTTTTAAACCATTTCTAGCATAAACATATTGAACAAATCCACTACAATCGAATCCATTAATACTACTACCACCATAAACATAAGGTTTACCTAATAAAGAATAAGCTGTACTTTTAATTGAATTTTCTCTACCATGACTAGTAACAACCACATTAAACTTTTTACTAGAAACATTTTCAGCATTATCAACAGCTTTAATCTCAATACTATATTTACCAATCTGATTAGTATTAACAGACCCATTAATCGTATAATAATTAGTATCTCCATCAATAATTTCTTCATTCTTTTTAAATGTAAGTTTCCCATCAACATTATCAGTAACACTCTTAATATTACCAAAAACATCAAATGATTTACCAACACTTACATAAACTGTATCTTTTTTTAATTCAATAATAGGCTTAACACTATCTACAACCTTTATCGAAACAGGAACATGTTTTTTAACATTACTTTTTTCAATTTCAAATAAAACCACTTGTTCCCCAACTTTATTAGTATTAACATCCTTTATTATTGAAACATCCCCTGATACATTGCTAAGCATTGCAATAGAATCATAACTAGAAGTACCAAATTCAACCACCCTATTATCATTAACATCTACTGTAATACTATTAAAAATAATTTTATTTCTATAAGAATATCCCGCAATACATAATATTACTAAGAATAAAACACTCATTAAAAACTTCAACCTAACGGTCTGCCCCGTTTGCATAAAATTTCCTCCCTGAATGCCGTATATTATACCAAATTTAACCAAAAAAGTCAAAAATCATACTTCTAAAACTAGTATTATTCTGAATTCAAAAATTATAATTGGAAAAATTTTCAAAAAAAAATATAATATATTTAAGGAGGAATCAACATGGTACATTACGAGGGAATATTTTTTGATAAAAAAACTCAAGATTATATTATTTCTTTAGACAAGAATAAATTACCTGTATTAAATGATGAAATACATTGTACATTTAAACCAAAACCAACTAATGAAGAATTATTTGATGAACTACTTGGGCAAGAAATAGAAATAGAACTAATTGGATATGGAAGCGATGGAAAAAACAGCGGTTTTGAAGTAAAAATTCCAGAAAAATATATGAAATATTATATTAATTACGAGGAAGAAGATCCAACCAAACTAAAAATCCCACATATCACTACATCTATATCAGAAGATTCAAAAGCATATCTTACGAAAAACTTAAATTTTATTTCGTTAGATTCACCAATAAAAGTAACAGGAAAATTTGCTTATTGGATAAAAGAGGAAGATGGAACAGAATACTTAACTTATGAAAAACAAAAAAAGTATTAGGAAACTAATACTTTTTATATATCAAAATCTTTTCCTCTAGCCCTCTTAAACTTAACAAAAACACCTGAAAGCATAACTAAAAGCGTAATATAAATCATTATTTTCAAGTCTTTTACAAAAAAAAGTAAAACTAAAGTCATTAGCGTTCTAGAAATATTTTGAATTACTTCATAAGCTAAATTATAGTTATAATATTCAAACTTTTTACTTAAAGCATAAAATTCTTTTGACATTGAAATCTCATGCATTTTTCCCACAATACCTTCAAAGAAAGAAACTATAACAAGTAATATACCAGTAACATTACATTTCATAAAAAATACTAATACTACCAAAACTAAACTCAAAGTTAAAAAATTCTTTTTACCATTAACTTTCTTACCATAAAAATATGCAAATAAAATAGTAGCTAAATTAGTAAATAAAGTTAATAAACCAACTGTTTGAAATGTGTCCTTAACATATAAATATAAAAATAAAGGAAAAATAAGTTTCACTACAGTAGTCAATTCATAAGTACCAAATAAAAATATATCCTCTTTTGGAATTTTCTTTAAAGTTTTAAATAAATCAATCTTAATATCATTTTTCTCATGAGTAAACTTTAATTTGTATAAATAAATTACACTAAATAAGAACAGTACAATAGATATAACAGTTAAAATTTTTAAACTAAAATAATCTAAGAATAATGCCCCTATATATGATGAAACAATAACACCAATTTGATTTATAATACTTATAATTGAATAAGATTTTGAAATATCATCTTTATGAATAACCTTTAAATTATAATATCTTCTCGCAATCCAATATCCCCTTCTATATAAAGCATAGATAAATGCAATCAGTATAATAGAAAAAATACCAATCATTTTAATATTCAGAAGTATCTGTAATAAACAAAAAGCAATTATTCCAACTATTGATAAAACTCTATTATCAAACTTTTTAGATAAATAAATACACGGATAATCTAAAAGTAAAGATATAAAATGAATTAGTAAAAAATAAATCATTATACTAGGCAAATCATATCCTGCTTTATAAAATAATATAGGAATATATAATTCTACTAAATTTCTCGCAAATGTAGAAAAGAAAACATATAAATTAAAGTTTTTTTGATTACTATCCATATTATCACCATAAAAATTATATCACTAAAAGATAAATAAATATTAATAATAAACAAACTTGACACAAAAATAAACAACTAATTATAATAAAAAAGAGGTGTCCCATGAATATAGTAATAAATAAAAATAACGCACAAATAAATGATGACTGGTCAATATTTAGAAAAGTACGTGCAATTATTAAAAATAATGATAAATATGCAATTACTGAAGAAGGAGGCAAAGTCATCTTTCCTGGAGGAAAATGCGATAAAGACGAAGACTTTGATGATGCAATTATAAGAGAACTAGAAGAAGAAACAGGAATTTCTTTTGAAAAAAACTCATTAGAAAACATATTAACACTAGAAACATATTATGAAGACTTTTATAACTACCGAATATCAAAAGAAACGCCACGATATACAATAACAAAATATTATTATGTAGAAACTACATCAGATATAAATAAATCAAATCAATCCTTAACAACATCTGAAATTAATGAAAACTTTAATATTAAATTTGTTACAAAAGAAGAACTAATAAAATTATTAAATATTGATCATTCATCCTCAGTAAATGGGAAATTCTTTGATGAAGAAAATAAAGTTATATTAGAAAATATTTTAAAATAAAAATACTAGATAACTAGTATTTTATTTTTTTAATAAATTAATAAATGCTTTTACTCTATATGTTGGAACACTATTTTTTACTAAAGTATAACCAAATTTTCTCTTTGGCAAACAAACATCATGATTAACTATAAATAAGTTTTTCCCAAGCTCATTCTTAACATATTCTTCTGTAACAACACCTATTCCCATTCCCGCTTTAACAAGTTCAGTAACTAATCTATGACTAACAACTTCCATAAAAGGAACATATTTTATATCATTTTTCTTAACATATTCATTAAAACTAGTTCTAGCAACAGATGGTGCAGTTTGTAATATCAAATTACTGTTAAATAAATCTTCTTTCGATAAAGAAGTTTTTTTATTACTAACAAAAACTTCACCTACTTCTGATATTTCAAAGAATTCTAGGTCTTTATCAACATAATCACCATTACTTCCAATAACAATATCAACATTACCATTTCTAAGTTCTTTAAGTAATACATCTGTTAATAAATTAACTATTTTAATTTCAACATTAGGATAAAGTTCATGAAACCTAGTAATATATGGCATTAAATAATGTTCAGTAACTGAAGTAGAAGCACCAATTCTTAAAACACCTGCTTCTAAGTTTTTTAATGACATTACTTTATTATGTCCATTAATAAAATAAGTCATTCCTTCTTTTACATACTTGTATAATTCTTCTCCTTCATCAGTAAGAATTACTCCCTTTTTAGTTCTAACAAACAAAGTAACTCCTAATTGTCCTTCTAACATTTTAATAGATTGTGTAACAGCAGGTTGACTAATCATTAACTCCTCTGCTCCCTTAGAAATACTTTTATTATTAGCAACTACATAAAACATTTTGTATAATTCAAAGTTTACATCCATATTATAATTTCTCCTTATATTTAAGATAAGTTATATATATTATACTTATAACACAAATACTAGTAAAATACAAATTGAAAGGAGAGATAAATATGAAAAAAATATTAATCACAGCAGGACCTACAAACGAATATATTGATGAGGTCATGAAAATAACAAACATGTCTACTGGTAGACTAGGTATTGAATTAACCAGAAATTTTTTAGAAAGTGGAGAACAAGTTACATTAATTGGAACAAGAAGTGTATTTAGAAGTGGCTTATTTGAAAAATATCACTTGGCGGGACACAAAAACTTAAGATCAATTCCAATTGAAACTACACAAGATATGTATCTTGCATTAGAGCAAGAATCAAAAAATGAATATGATTTAGTTATTCACTCTTCAGCAGTAGGAGATTATAAACCAGAATTTTCATTTAGAATGGAAGATTTAGCTAAAGAATTAGTTGAGGCTATTGCATCTGGACAAACTACAGAAGAAGAAATTTTAAGTATTTTAACTAATCCATCATGTAAAGTTGATGATGATACAAAGATTAGTAGCTATGAACCACACCTTACTGTTAAGCTAACATTAACACCAAAACTAATCTCAAACTTAAGAAACTGGTATCCAAATGCAACATTAGTAGGCTTTAAACTTCTAGAAAATGTCACTAAAGAACATTTATTAGAAGTAGCAAGAAAATTATGTGACAAAAATAATATGGATTATATTATCGCTAATGATTTGGCTGATCTAAGACAAGGTCAACATTTATCATTCTTAGTAAATAAAGATGGCTACCAAAACACAGAATTTCATTCTCCTGAAGACATTTATCAAAAAACAAAATCATTTATTCAGAAATAAAAGACACATCAGTGTCTTTTTACAACCTATTAATAATTTCCACAGCGTATTCTAATAGTTTATCTAAATCGTTAAATGGTTCTTCATTATAATCAGTCTTATATAACCAATCTAAATATTTAGTTTTAGGGGCACCATCTGGTCTACCATAAATAACTTTCTTAGAATGTAACCAATAACCAAACTCTACATTTGTAGAAAAACCAGGCATATCAGGTAAACTTCTAGGAATCCAAAATAATATAACGGTTGCCTCAGTTAATGCTTCTCTTTCCCAATTAGCTTGATCTACATAATTTGTTTTAGGAACCCAAGTAGAATATTCCGGAACAAATACTACTCCATCAAACCCAAGTTCTTCTAATTTCTTAACAGCATCAACTCTCCAAGAAGCAACTTTTTCCTCTCTAGGTGTAGGTCCTGCTAAAAATATTGACTTCTTACCCTTTAATACAACCTCATCAGAAAAATTTACTCTCATATATCCACCTCTTCTACTCTTTTTAAAAATTCATTTAATCCTAAATACCATTTATATATAGCTTTCTTTCTTTCACTATATTTTATAAAATCCTCATCCAAATAATTTGGATTATTTTTTTTATATCTTTCTAAGCATCTTTCATAACAAGTATTAACAGATGTCCTCATCACAATAAGTTTTCCTTTTAACTTACTAACATCTTTCATATTTCTAAATTGCGCAGAATCAATAACAATAGTTTTTCCACAACCCTCAAAATATTCTAAAATATCTTGGTAATACATATCAAATTCATAAATAAGTTCTGGTAATACATCAAATTTTTCTCTAATATGTTCTCCATACTCCCTATTAACACCAGAAGAAGTTTCAAATCTTCCAAAAACCTCATCTGTATCAATTACAATATAATTATCATCATTTAAATACTGTTGTGCATAAAAAGACTTACCACTTCCACTTTCTCCAGTCAAATTAATAACTGGATCATTAGAAAAATTTTTAATATATGGTTTCTTATCAATTACTAAATCAATAAACATTTCCTCATTTGACATATCATCACCTACTTTTATTATATCATATATACTGCTTATGTTATAATTATAATGAGGAGTGATAAAATGAAGATACTCAATATAGGAATAGATATAGATGATACAATAACAAACACATTTAATTATCTAATGCCTGCTGTAGCAGAATTTTATAATATGGATTTAGACTACTTAAAAGAAAATAAAATATCATATACAACTCTAACTCCTAAAATGAAAGAACAAGAACTTGAATTTGCCAAAGCAAATTTTGATAAATTAATACCTAATACTCCAGTAAAACCAGATGCAGCTGAATACATTAGAAAAATAAAAAAACTAGGACACAAGATAACAATCATAACCGCAAGAAACAATCTATTTTATACAGATGCTTATAAAACATCATCTGAATACCTAAAAAATCATGGTATAGAATATGATGAATTAATATGTACCTTTGATAAAGCTGGAATTTGTAAAGAACAAAATATTGATATATTTATTGACGACTCTATAAATCAATGTAATAGTGTTAAAGAAAAAGGAATTAAAGCACTATTATTTGTTTCCCCAATAAATGAATCAAATGAAGAACACCAAAAAGTATATAATTGGGAAGATGTATATAATTACATAGCAAATCATTCATAGAAAAAGAACCAAATGGTTCTTTTTTATCTTCTATAAACTTTAGGACTTTCTTCAACTCTATCTAAAGTAAATTCCTTACTATCTATTCTATTAACATAATCAAAAACACTATTTGCATCTGCAACAACATTTCTACCACATACATTTAATTCTTCAATTGTAGGAATAATAATATCATTTTTATCTAAATCTATTACCTTTTTCATTGTTTCTAAATCACTAGGTTTGCCATAACCTCCAGACCAACTAGATGTAATATCTGGAGTAACCTCAATTAATCTAAAATTAAGTCTTCTAATCCAAGAAGGATGACAAAGAGGAAAATACAATTTTTGAATATTCATTCTTTCATTTTCAGCCTTTAAAATAAAGTCACTAAAATGCATCATTGAACCAACAGTCGACATTTCAAACAAATGCAAATCAACACTAAATCCCATATTCTCCAAAATCTCAACCATAGATAACACAATTGCACCTCTATTAAAAATTGCCTCTTTAGAAGTATTTCCATAAAAAGATGTATTCATATAAACGTTTATTTTCTTACGTATTTCACTTTTTTTATTTAGCATTGATAAAGGATTTCCTTCTAAATAAGCTTTAACATCAGGAACATATCCAATATAATCATTAAATTGTTTATTTCTCTTTTTAGACATTTTTATATACTTCTCTAATTTTAATTTTAATTGAACTAATTTTTCAAAGTCATCGTGATAACCATATTTTATTAAATCAATTGCTTCATCAAAAGATCTTGTTTGTGTAAAACTATAACTACCTGATTCACTAGATAGATTATAAAAAGCATCAGATTGAATTGGAGCATTCTTCAAATAATCAACAAACTCAGAAATAGAATCAAATCTATAATACATTACATCATAACCATTTTTTCGATATGTCTTATACATAAACTACCTCCTTAAAGTTAATTGTTTAACTCCCTCAAGGTACTTATTTGAAGTATTTATATCTCTCATATTACCAACAATAGTATTAACATCATCTTGTCCTAAATTCTTAATAACATTAGAAGTTAAAATATCTTCAACAGGTATTCCGTTAATTTCTTTTTTATATACTTTACCAATTCCGCGAGTAGATACAACATGTGGAATTTTTGTTTTTAATACTGCATCTCTAAATGACCACATAAATTTAAGAACATCTTCATTAGGATATAAACATTCTTCTAAATGTCTATCATAATCAAAGAAAATATTATCAAATCTGTCAAGAGTTGCGGCATCAAGAGCATTTCTACCAACATATTGTAAATCAGCACCCTTACCCCATGTATTTGCAGCTGCAATAATTCTAAAATCAGGATGTCTATCAATAGTTTCATGAGGAAAAGCCATATATCCATTAGCAAGCGCAGAGTTAATAACAATTAATGCAGAAGGATCAGAATTATCAATTTCATCTAAGAAAAATACTCCACCATTTTTAAAAGCTTTATAAAACTCTGTATCCCTATAATTACCACCAGCATCAATAAATCCAGTTAGTTTAAATTCATTAGAAGCATTATTTGTATAATACATTTTTAAACCTAAAGAATCTGCTACTTGACTAACTGCAACATTCTTACCAGAACCAGCAGGTCCGATTAGCATTATTGGTTCATCTAATTGAATTTGTCTCAATATCTGTGGATACTTTTCATGATAAAAGCCACCATTAGTTTGTCCAACTTGATTACCATTTAAATACACATTATATGAAACAGGAACATTTACAGTTTTAGAATATTCCTCCAAAACATTATCAAATAAATCTCTCAAAGTTTGTTCAACATTTTCTTCTAATCTATAATCATCAATAACACGATTAATTAATTCTAAAACCTCTTTTTTAGTTATATCATCTAATTCCTTAGTAATATAATCAGTAAGTTTTTTCTTAGGATCATCAGAAGCTAAATATTCATCTAAATTTTCCTCAATCTTCGCTTTTACAGATTCCTTTGTAATTGAAACAAGTAAAGCATTTAATCCATCTAATAAAAAATCAGCATTTTGACGAGTTTTTTTAATTAAAGGATCATTTCCTTTCTTAATAGGTTCACCATCAAGAGTAAATAATTCCCCATTTTTCATATAAGTATTAGCTTCCATCTCAATAACTTCACTACAGAAATCCCTTAATACTTCAGCATCATTAGAAAACATTAATTCTTCATTATTATTTGTATATCCATAATAAAGTTTAGTATATGATTTTCTACCATTAGTAACTCCAGCAATTAAATCTTTTGTTCTACCATCCCAAATAACAGAACAAAAATTCATTCTACTTTCAAGTTTTCTAAATACACTTTCTCCACTATCTCGATAAAGTCTATTTACAAGCACATGATATTTATCAGAATCATCAATATTATAAGTACTATAATCCCTGACTGCATTACCAATTTCATCTTGATCATATCCATTAACAGTCATAACACCAACCTGTGAATGATTAGGATCTCTATCTTCTAAATAGTTATCACACACTATTTTTGCAAAAACAACCCCATCATCCCTTTTAGTATTACTCTTAACAGTATATCCACCTGGACAATCTCTATTTAGTCTAGCAACAATATCATGGTTACTATACTCTCTCCCTTGATATGCTATAAATGTTCTACCACTCTTTTCATAATTACTCATAGTCATCCCTTCTTTTTGTTATTAACAATATGTTAATATGTCTTATCAAAAAAAAGTGCACTCTTCTGACAATTTCATTATACGACCCCTCTTCTGTTTTTGTCAATATGTTTTTAACAAAATATTAAAATGTTGTCATATACCTATTAAAAAATCTTTAAAATAACCACTTTATGTATTATAATTCAAATATAAGGAGGCGATATAATGACACAATATTTAAATTTTTCAAGTAATTATTATAAAAATATTACTAAGCATAAAGTAACCGCAAAATATGAAAATAATAATACAGCATCTGATGCATTTTTAATGTGTATTAAATCTCTTCCATATGAAGAACTAGACAATTTATGTAGTAAAATCGAATACTACTATCGATATAAAGAAAATCCAATTTCAATATCCTTAGAAGATTGTTATAAACTAACACAAGGATTTGATACAAAAGATATAAAATGTGATAAAGACTTTAAAGAAATTCTTTTGAGATTAGCCTATGATTGTATTAATCAAGATATTACAGTAGGTTCAAAACTAAGAGAAAATTCATCAAATTCTACAACTGCATGGATTAGTCATTGCCTATACCAAGGCGAAGCTGCTGCTAATATTGCCAAATCTTTAGGACTTAATCCAGATACAGCAAGAAAATTAGGGATACTTCATGATATTGGAAGAAAATATACACATACCTTAATGCATACAGTAGCTGGTTTCGAAATATTATCAGATGAAGGATGGACAGATGAAGCATTTATATGCCTTACACATTCATTTATAGGTAATAAACAAACAAATAAAGGTGGACGATGCTGTGGATGTGACCCTGCTCTCCCAAACTTTTATATTGATGAAGATGGAAATCCAAAATTTGAAGAAAATGCAACAAAAGACGATGTAACAGAATTTTTAGAAAATTATAACTATAACATATATGATTCAATTATAAATATGTCCGATTTAATGGCAACATCATATGGAATACTTTCACCATATGATAGAGTATCTGATATTGCAACACGTTCAACTCCCGATCCAAAAAATAGAAATTACTTTAAAGCAGAATTTTCTAACCTTATGTTTTATTTCTTAGAACAAACAGGTGAAATTGAACCAAATTCTATTGGAACATTAAAAGCAACATATAACATATCAGATGAACAATTAGACAAAATATTTTATGATGTATCATCATTATTTACATATTACTTTAACAATATAAGTAGTACAAAAATAAAAGAATCACAACAAATTAAACCAAAAGAAAACTCTAACTAAAAAGTTAGAGTTAATTTTTTTATTGGTGGAGCTGAGGAGAATCGAACTCCTGTCCGAAAATAAAGCTACATAAACCTCTACAAGCTTAGTTAACTAATTATTCTTATACATTACCCAAGTAATTAACGACCAAGATAATGTACCAGTCTAGAGATTCTTTCTATTAGCTAGACAACTAATAGCTATAACTCGCTAAATCGAGCTTTCTAAAAATTCACGAGTAGAAATTAAAAGAAAGCGCAGGCCATTATATTATTATTAGGCAAAAGCAACTGCTTGGTTTCCACCAAATAAGTTTGCTACTGCATTTTTAATTTTGTTTGCATTTATTTTTTTGTGTCCGTGACGTGGACATTCGACTTGCCATCTATGCTCAAATATTCCCGTCGAAACCAAGTCAGCCCCATGTACAAAGATTATAGCACAAACTAAAAAATAATTCAATGTAAACTACTACCAAAAATAGTGTCTAATAAGAAGAATTAGCATATTAAAAATTAGTTATTCGTGGTATACTAATAATCGGAGGACGAGGCTTATGGAACAATGGAAAAATTTTAACGAAGGTAGCTGGCAAAAAACAATTAATGTCAGTGATTTCATACAAAAAAACTATAAACAATATGAAGGTGATGATTCATTTTTATCTCCAAAAAGTGCTAAAACAACAAAAGTTTGGGATAAATGCGAAGAATTACTAAAAGAAGAATTAGAAAAACATGTTCTTGATATTGATGTAGACCACATGTCAGGAATAAATGCATTTGATAAAGGATATATCTGTGAAGATGACGATGTAATCGTTGGACTACAAACAGATGCACCATTAAAGAGAATTGTAAATCCTTTTGGTGGAATTAGAATGGTATATCAAGAATTAGAAGCATACAATTATAAATTAAATCCAGAAGTAGATAAATATTTTAATGCCTATCGCAAAACACATAACCAAGGTGTTTTTGATGCCTATACTGCTGAAATAAGAAAAGCTCGTCACGTTGGTTTATTAACAGGTCTACCAGATGCATATGGCCGTGGTAGAATCATTGGAGACTATCGACGTATAGCTTTATATGGTATAGACTTCTTACAAGAACAAAAGAAAAAAGATTGGGACGAACTAAAAGGTCCAATGTCAGCAAAATTAATTCAACTAAGAGAAGATGTATCAATGCAATATAGAGCATTAGAAGAAATTAAACAAATGGCTGCAACTTATGGATTTGATATTTCAAAACCAGCAAGCAATGCAAAAGAAGCAGTTCAATGGACATATTTTGGATATTTAGCAGCAATTAAAGAAAACAATGGTGCTGCAATGAGTTTAGGTAGAGTTGATGCCTTCTTCGATATCTATATTAATAGAGACTTAGAAGCAGGGCTAATTACTGAAGAAGACGCTCAAGAATTAATTGATCAATTCGTAATTAAATTACGTTTAGCAAGACATTTAAGAACTCCTGACTATGATGAATTATTTTCAGGAGACCCAACTTGGGTTACATGTAGTATTGCCGGAGTTAACGATCACAATGAACATATGGTTACAAAAAGTTCATATCGTATCCTACATACACTAACAAATCTTAACCCAGCACCAGAACCAAATATGACAGTTTTATGGAGTGAAAAACTTCCAGAAAACTTCAAAAAATATTGTGCTAAAATGTCTATTAATACAGACGCAATTCAATATGAAAGCGACGATTTGATGCGTCCAATCTATGGAGATGACTATGCAATAGCTTGTTGTGTATCTGCAATGCGTTTAGGAAAAGACATGCAATTCTTTGGTGCACGTTGTAACTTAGCAAAAACACTTTTATACTCAATCAATGGTGGTATTGATGAAGTAAAAAAAGAAAAAGTATTAGATGATTTCGAAATAATGCAAGACGAAGTTCTTGATTATGATAAAGTAAAAGAAGTATATTTTAGAGCAATAGAAAAAGTTGCTGAAATATATGCAAGTGCAATGAACATAATTCACTTCATGCATGATAAATATGCTTATGAAGCAGGACAAATGGCACTACACGATACAACAGTACATCGTTATATGGCATATGGAGTTGCTGGACTATCAGTAGTAGCTGACTCACTATCTGCAATTAAATATGCAAAAGTAAAACCAATTCGTGATGAAGACGGTTTAGCAATTGACTTTGAAATCGAAGGAGATTATCCACAATACGGAAATGACGATGACAGAGTTGATGATATAGCAGTTGAAATAGTTAATAAAATGTCTTCTGAATTAAAGAAACATAAAACATATAGAAATGCAGAACCTACTCTATCAGTATTAACAATAACATCAAATGTAGTATATGGTTCAAAAACAGGAGCTACACCAGATGGTAGAAAAGCCGGAATTCCTTTCGCACCAGGTGCAAACCCTATGCATGGAAGAGATAAATCTGGAGCTATTGCATCGCTTAACTCTGTAGCTAAAATTCCATATGGAAACTGCTGTAAAGATGGTATTTCAAATACATTTACAATTGTACCTACAGCATTAGGAACAAATAAAGATGAACAAATCATTAACTTAGCTAACGTTATTGATGGATATTTTGCTCAAGGAGCACATCACTTAAATGTTAACGTATTAAATCGTGAAACACTAATTGATGCAATGGAAAACCCAGATAAATATCCACTACTAACAATTCGTGTATCAGGATATGCAGTACACTTCAACAGATTAACAAGAAAACAACAAGAAGAAGTTATTTCAAGAACATTCCATGAATCAAAATAATATACAAGCAAGCATTGACTCAATTGAAACATTCGGTTTAGTCGATGGTCCAGGAATACGTGTAGTAGTATTCTTTAACGGATGCAAGTTAAGATGTAAGTATTGTCACAATCCAGAAATGTGGACAAAAAAAGAAAATAATTATACTCCACAAGAACTTGTGGATAAAATAAAAAGATATAAAAGTTATTTTAAACAAAATGGTGGTGTAACCTTCTCCGGAGGAGAACCACTTCTTCATAGTAAATTTATAATTGAAACAGCAAAACTCCTAAAACAAGAAAATATTCATATTGCATTAGATACATCAGGAGTTGGACTTGGAGATTATAATGAATTACTTCCATATATTGATTTAATTATATTAGATATAAAACATACTGAACCACTTGGCTACAAAGAACTAACAAACCTAGAAATAAGTGAAGCAGAGGAATTTATAAACGAATTAAATAAATCAAATAAACCAGTATGGATAAGACAAGTAATAGTACCTGGTATAATGGATAATAAAGAATATATAGACAGTCTGGTAAAATACTTAGAAAAGATAAATAACATAGAACGAGTAGACTTTCTACCATTCCATAGACTAGGAAGAGAAAAATATATATCGCTTGGACTAAAATATCCATATGAAGAAAAAAATGAAATGGATAAAGAAGAATGTAATAAGTTATATAAATACTTTTGTGAACAAAGAGAAAACAGTAAATAACATTTACTGTTTTTTTAAATTATAATTTTAGTATTATAAACACACTTTCACAAACAAAAAGAAGTTGTTAATAGTTTTTTAAACTCTTCGCAACTTCTCTTTTTATATCTCTTTGTTTTATAGATTCACGTTTATCATAATCTTTCTTACCACGACAAACACCTAAACTTACTTTCAACTTATTATTTTTAAAGTAAAGTTTAATTGGAACTAAAGTTATTCCTTTTAATTTGATACCTTCATCTAACTTTTTAATTTCCTTCTTATGTAAAAGCAGCTTTCTACTTCTTGTCTCAGAATGATTAAAAATATTTCCTTCTTTATATTGTCCAACATACATATTAAGTAAAAAGACTTCTCCATTCTTAATAATTGCATAACAATCTTTTATATTACAATTACCATTTCTAATAGATTTTATTTCAGTACCAGTAAGAACAATACCAGCCTCATATATATCATCTATAAAATAATCATGATGTGCTTTTCTATTTAAAATTTCCATATAATCACGCTCCTGTAATACCCCACTGAAGTTCTTTATATCTTGAACTTACAACAGCTTTATATTTCTCATAATAACTTTTATGATTAGGTAATATATTATCATTTAATTTAGAATATGGGAATACCTCAAAGTTACGTTTGCTTGAATTTAAGTTATATCTTGTATACATTAAGTCTGCCTTTGGATTTTCAACGGTAACTTTAACACTTCCATCAACATCTACTAATTTTTTAATTGTAACTTCCATCATCAATCCAGTAAGTTTCTCTACTCCAATTTGACCAGAAATAAAGTTACCTAATGAATAAATAACAAAAGTTTTACCATTATTTATATATTCAACAGGTTCAACAACATGTGGATGAGCACCAATTATAAGATTAACTCCTAACGAAGATAAATATTTAGCAATTCTTTCCTGTTCATTAGAAACATTTAAAGAATATTCAACACCCCAGTGCATTGCTACCATAATAACATCAACTTTATCTTTAACTCTTTCAATATCAGCTTTAGCTTTACTATCAGAATAAACATTATTTAAATAGCTCTTACCATTAGGTGTATTTAAACCATTAGTAAGTGTTGTATATGAGAAAAAAGCATATTTAATACCATTTTTTTCATATACTCTTGGAGTATCTCTTTCAGCTTGAGAAGACCATTGCCCTGACGTTACAATATCTTTTTTATTTTTCCAATATTTAACTGAAGCAAGTACCCCTGCTTCTCCTTTATCCATAGTATGATTAGTAGCTAAAGATACCAAATCAAATCCAGCATCAATCATTGCATCTCCTACTTCTTGTGGAGAATTAAACCTTGGATAATGAGAAAGTCCAATAGATTTACCACCTAATATAGTTTCTTGATTATAATAAGCAAGATCATAACTAGAAGATATTGGTTTAATTAAATCAATCATCGGTTTAAAGTCATAAGAACCATCACTCTTTCTAGCATCAACATAAACAGACTCATGAATAAGTGCATCTCCTACCATAAACAAATTAAATTCATATGTCCTTGCTTTACGTTTAAATACTTTAGCTTCTGTTTTAACTAAAGATTTTTCAAAAGAAGAGTTAGCATAAAAATAGTAGCCAACACTTGCACAAACCCCTAAAACAATTCCTACAAGTATAATAATTACCCATTTTATTCTAACTCTTTTTCTTCTCATACTACACCTTCTTAACTACTTCGAAATCAATAGTCTTTTCTTCACGTGAAGCTCTAACAACCTTAACTAATAATCTATCACCAATAGAATATTTAATATTAGTTCTTTCTCCAGTTAAAGTCATTCTTTCTTCATCATAGTGGAAGAAATCATTCATTTCTCTTAAAGGAACTAATCCCTCAATTAAATTATCAAGTTCTACAAACATACCAAAGTTTGTAACTGAAGAAACCATACCTTCAAATTCTTCTCCAATATGTTCTTCCATATATTCAGCCATCTTCATATCTTCAACTTCACGTTCACACTCAACAGCAGCCCTTTCTCTATCAGAAGAATGTTCTGTAATATATACTAATTTTTCTTCCCATTTCTTAACAGTACCCATATCAACTTTCCCTTGGAACAAATATGTTCTAAGTAATCTATGAACAGTTGTATCTGGATAACGTCTAATTGGAGAAGTAAAATGTGTATAACAAGGACTTGCAAGACCATAATGACCTAAATTTTCAGGTCTATACACAGCTTTTTTCATACTTCTTAGTAATAAACTTGATAAAATCTTAAACTCTGGTTTATCTTCTAAACTCTTTAATATACCTTGCATTGTCGTAGGTTTAACATCTTTGATATCACCAGCTACACTATATCCTAAACTACTTACAAATGCTAAGAAGCTTCTAATTCTTTCTTCTTCTGGAATCTCATGAATACGATATACGAATGGCAAACTCATATAGAAAATATGACTAGCAACACATTCATTAGCAGCAATCATAAAATCTTCAATTAAGTTTTCCCCTACACCACGTTCACGAATAACGACATCAGTAGGCTTACATTCCTCATCAACTAAAATTTTAGCTTCTTGCACACCAAAATCAATATATCCACGTCTAACTTTAAATTTACGTAACACTTCAGCAAGTTCTGCCATTAAACGTAATTTTTCTTCATATTCTTCGTAACCCTCTGGTACAACATTATCTTCTAAAATGCTATTAACTTTCTTATAAGTCATTTGAATTCTAGAACGAATAACACTTTCAAAAATCTCATAATCTACAGTCTTACCACTCTCATCAATTTCCATTACACAAGACATAGCAAGTCTATCAACATTAGGATTTAATGAACAAATACCATTAGATAGTTCGTGCGGTAACATAGGAATAACTCTATCAACTAAGTAAACACTTGTACCTCTTTCTTGAGCCTCAACATCAAGAGGACTACCCTCTTTAACATAATAACTAACATCGGCAATATGAACTCCTAATTTATAATTACCATTAGGTAGTTTTTCAATTGAAATTGCATCATCAATATCTCTAGTGTCATCACCATCAATTGTAAATATTACTTCATCACGTAAATCACGTCGACCATTACACTCATCAGGAGCAACTTCAGACGGAATTGTTTTAACTTCTTCCTTTACATCATCAGGAAAATCAACATTAATATTGTACTTATAAATAATAGATAAAATATCTACTCCAGGATCATGCTTATGTCCAATAATCTCAATAACTTTACCTTCATATTTAGTGTTTTTATTAATTTTCTTAGTTAATTCAACAACAACTTTATGACCATCTACAGCATTTAAAGTTTTATCCTTCGGAATTTCAATATTAAGTTTTATCTTTTGATCATCTAAAGTAATATGTCCTTTACCTTTTTTATCAAAATTAATTTCTCCAATATATCTTTCAACTTGTCTTTTAATAATTTTAAGAACTCTTCCTTCTAATCTCTCAGTATTCATTTTACTTGTAATTTCAACTAAAACAATATCTTCATGAATAGCTCCATTCATATTATCAGATGAAACATAAATATCATCTTTCATACCTTCAACTTCTACAAAGCCAAATCCTCTTTTATTAGCTCTCATAGTCCCTTTTCTTAAATGACTATTATCAAGCATCATATATTTATCTTTATTAGAATGATATATAATCACTTCATCTTCAAGTTTTCTTAGTTCATCCATTAATAAAGTTGTATCTTCTACTGTACTAACCTTTAAAGCATCTTGCAACTCATATGCATCCATTGCTTTATCGCTATTTTTAAGTACCCCTAATATTGCTTCACGCATAGTATCACATCCTATACTATCATTATACTTTATTTTACTTAATATAACTAGAGTTTTTTGCAAAAAGAAAAGGACCTAAGGTCCTACTTTACAAATACTGAAACTAAACAAATTACAAAGAATGCAAGTCCTAAAAGTAAAGTTAATCTACTAATAAATAATTCAGAACCACGTTCTTTTCTCTTTGTAAATAAATCTGATCCTCCACCAGATAAAATTTGTGCTGCACTCTCAGCTTTACCACTTTGTAATAACACTATTACAATAAGTAAAATCGAAATAATTAAAAGTGCTGTTTTCATTCAACACACCTCCAATAACAATACCAATATAATACCACAAACTAATAATTTATGCAATATTTTTGTAAAGTTAAAAATTATTAAAAATTAACTAATTTCAACTGACTTTTCAAAATATATATGTTATACTATTCTATAGTAGAAGAATAGGAGTGGTTACTTTGCGCGTTTTTATTTTAGACAAAGAAAAAATAACAAAATTTAATCTTCCAAATAAAGTGTCTGGAGTATATGCCATTGATTACTTACCAGTAGGTTCTAAAATTAAAAGAACAGTAAGTATTGAAGCAAGAGACGAAAAGTGGATTGTAAAAAGTAACGGTAGTGTGAATATAGTTAGTGGAAATATGATTCAAGAAGTAGCAGTACTAGAAGAATATCAATACCAACCAATTCAAATAAAAGGTCGTAATGACTATATTGGTATTTATTGTATTCCGAGTGTAGAAGAAAAATCAACAAGATATCTAGTACAAAATGGAGCTATTACTGTAGGTTCAGCAAATGATACAAGTATTAGTTACGTAAATAACCACGTACTTCCACATCACATTTCAATAAATCCAGCACAAGATGGATCTTTTTACATAACAGCAACAGACGATGACTCTCACTTTGTATATTTAAATGACAAACGTGTTAAACAAACAAAAATCAAAGTTGGAGACGTTATATTTTTATACGGATTAAAAATTATTTGGATGGGAACATTCTTACAAATAAACCAACCAAAAGATAAATTATTTATAAACAACTTTAATTTAGTAACTTACAATGAACAAACAACACAAGATAATACTCAAGTTGACCCTGTAAGTGATGAAGAAATGGCAATTGAACTATATACAGACAAAGACTATTTCTTTCATACTCCAAGACTAAAACAAAGTTTAGTAGAAGAAGAAGTTAATATTGATGCACCACCAGAAAAACAAGAACAAGAAGAAATGCCATTCTTATTAACTTTAGGTTCAATGATAACAATGCTTTCATCATCAGTAATGAATGCCTATACAACAATTTATGGAATTGCTAGTGGTCAAAGAGCACTAAAAGATTCAATTCCTGGATTAGTAATGTGTGTAAGTATGCTTATTGGTGGAGCATTAATGCCACGTATTACTGCAAGTTATCAGAAAAATAAATCAAAGCAAAAAGAAAAGAAAAGACAAACTAAGTACACTGAATACATAAAAGAAAAAGAAGAAGAAATAAATGTAAAAATTGTTAATCAAACACAAATACTAAAAGGAAATAACATTAGTATTAGTGAATGTTACAGTTTAGTATTTGGTAAAACAAGAACAAATCTATGGAATAAAGAAATACGTGATGATGATTTCTTAACAGTAAAAGTTGGTACAGGTAACTGTCCAGCTAAGTTAAAAATCACAGCACCACAAAAAAGATTTACATTAGATGAAGATAATTTAATGGATTTAGCTACAAATATATCAGCAACTAAATATACATTAAATGATGTTCCAATTACATTCTCATTCTCAGATAAAAACATATCTGCATTTATATGTAATTCATCATATAATCAAGATTTCTTAAACGGTATATTCTTACAGTTAATGGCATATCATAGTTCACAAGATTTAAAATTAATATTTATGTTAACAGATAAAGACCAAACAGATTTTACTTATGCAAAGTTTGCTCCTCATTGTATTTCAGAAGACAAAAACACTCGTTTTTATGCAAATAATATGAAAGATATTAAAAAAGTATCAACATATTTAGAAGGAATATTCCAAAAAAGACAAAGAGAATTCTACGGAAAACAAGATAAAGACGAAAAATCACAAGAAGCAGTTGATAGACAAGTTGAAAAGAACTTTGGTTTTAGAAACTTTGATTCATATTATTTAATAATTACAAATGATTATACTGCAATAAAAGATGTTCCAATCATCAACGAAATAATTAATAGTAAATCAAATCTTGGATTTTCATTAAATATTATTGATGATTCATTGCAAAGTTTACCAAATGAATGTTCTGCATTCATTGAAGTATTAGATAAAGAAAGTTGTATTATTGAAAAAGAATTAAATAACCAACAAAGATTCTTACCAGAAATTGTTACTGGTTTAAATATGAGAGCAGTCGCTAATAGACTTGCAAATATACCAATCTCATATGTAGATGAAGAATCTGCTCTACCAACAAGTATGACATTCCTAGAAATGTATAATGTAGCAAGAATTGAACAATTGAATATAAGAAATAGATGGAAAACAAACAATCCAATCCAATCACTTCAAGTACCTATTGGAGTACATAAAAGTGGTGAACAATTCTACTTAGACTTACATGAAAAATATCATGGACCACATGGACTTATAGCAGGTTCTACTGGTTCTGGTAAATCAGAATTTATAGTTACTTGCCTATTGTCATTAGCAGTTAACTTCCATCCTGATGAAGTACAATTTGTTTTAATCGACTACAAAGGTGGAGGTCTAGCAATGGCCTTTGATAACCATGAAACAAAAACAAGAATTCCACACGTTGTTGGAACAATTACAAACCTAGACACAGCTGAAATGAACAGAACATTAGTATCAATCAATTCTGAATTAAAAAGACGTCAAAGAATGTTTAATGATGCAAAAAGTGTTACAGGTGAAAGTACAATCGACATTTACAAATATCAAAAATATTACAGAGAAGGTATTCTTGAAACACCAATCTCTCACTTATTAATTGTTAGTGACGAGTTCGCTGAATTAAAATCTCAACAACCAGAGTTCATGGATGAGTTAATTTCAACAGCTCGTATTGGACGTTCATTAGGAGTTCACTTAATCCTAGCAACACAAAAACCATCCGGAGTAGTAAATGATCAAATCTGGTCAAACACAAAATTCCGTGTTTGTTTAAAAGTTGCGGACCGTGGTGATAGTATGGAAGTACTAAAGAAACCTGATGCAGCAAGTATTAAAGAAACTGGACGTTTCTACCTACAAGTTGGATTTGATGAATACTTTGATATTGGTCAATCAGGTTGGGCTGGAGCAAAATATATTCCAAGTGACGCCGTAATAAAAAAGATTGACGATTCAATTAAATTTGTCGATAACGTAGGAAATGTAACAAAAACTATTAATGAAATTGTAAAACGTGTTGAAGTTGCAGAAAAAGGTGATCAACTTTCAAACATCGTAAAACACATCACAGAAATTGCAGCAGAAGACAATTATGTAGCTCAAAAATTATGGTTAGATAAAATTCCTGCTGAAATTTTCTTAGGAAACTTAAAGAAAAAATATAATTATCAACCTGAACCATATGTCATTAATCCAATTATTGGAGAATATGACCAACCTGCTGCTCAAAAGCAAGGACTATTAACATTAAATCTTTCATCTGCAAATACATTAATTTGGGGAATGAACGATAGTGGTAAAGAAGACTTACTTGCAACAATGATTTATTCAGCAATAGCAGATCATAGTCCAGATGAATTACATATGTATATCTTAGACTTCGGTTCAGAAACATTAAAAGTTTTCTCAAAAGCTCCACAAATTGGAGAAGTTTGTACAGTAGATAGTCAAGAACAAATAGTTAACTTATTTATCATGATTGACAAAGAATTAGATAGACGTAAAGATTTATTTGTTGACTATGGTGGAAGCTATAAAAACTATATTGAACAAAGCGGTGAAAAGTTACCACTAATTTCAATTATTATCAACAACTATGAAATATTCTCAGAAACAATGGGTAACTTTACAGAAATGATTTCAACAATGTATCGTGATGCATTAAAATGTGGTGTATCATTTGTAATCACAACAGGAGCTGCTAACAGTTTCAGACCAAGATTAGCGGAATACTTCTCAAATAAATTATGCTTACAAATGGCAAATGATACAGACTATAGAACATTATTAATGTGTGCTAAAGGATTAATTCCTTATAAAGTACGTGGTCGTGGTATTACAGGAATTGGAGATATGAAATTAGAATTCCAAACAGCATATATTACTAAACCTGACAAGGTAACTCAAACAATACGTGAAGGTGTATTAGTACTACAAAAGAACTATACAACACATGCAACACGTGTACCAGTATTACCAGATGTAGTTACAGTTGATCACTTGTTAGAAGACATTAAAGATCTAACAAAAGTTCCAATCGGAGTAAATGTTGAAAGCAAATACAACGAAACATATGACTTTACAAAAGATCAAATTAATGTTGTACTAGCAAATAACATATCAGAACACGAAAACTTCTTCTTCTCATTATTTAAGATTTTAAAACGTATACCTCAAACAAAAGTAAGAGTACTAGACGTTGCAAAAACATATGATAATGCTAAGATCCCTGTTGAATGTTATACAGATAAATTTGATGCTATATTGCCAGCACTAATTCAAGAAATTGAAAAAACAACAACAGATATCAAACGTGTATATGTAATCAATGGAGTATCTAAATTAAAATCAAAAATTAATGAAAATACATATCCAATATACGAAAAGTTCTTTAGAGCAATAAAAGAATCAGAAAATACAATAGCAATTATTGCTGACAATGAATCCGATTATCAACGACTAGAATTAGAAACATGGTATGATGAAGTAATAAATAAACATAGAGGAATTTGGTTAGGAGAAGATGTTGGAAATCAACTAGCAATAAGAGTTGACAATATTGACCCTGAAATAAGAAATCAATCTTTCCCAGATATGGCATTTATCCTTGATGAAACAACTGTAATACCAATTAAAAAAGTAGTAAGTGATAAGGAGGAAAATCAAGATGAAAAATAAAGTTTTAGTTGAACTAGTAGTTCCAACAATTGAAACAAGCTTTGATGTATACCTACCAATTAACAAAAGAATTGGAAACATAATCACATTACTAAATAAAACAGTTGCAGAATTTTCTGATGGATGTTATGAAGGAAGTAATACAACATCACTATATAATAGAGATACAAGTCAAAAATATGAACCAAATACTCTTTTATATAATACTGACATAAGAAATGGAACAACTTTAATACTATTATAAAAAAGCTATTTGTATAGTTTTTTTTATTTGACTAAACTTAACATATGTAACAATAGTAATAATTGTCCTTTAAAAACTAATATGATAAAATTATTATAATAAGGAGTGTATAATATGGATCCAGAAAAGAAATATAAACTAAACAAATTTAAAAAAGCAGGAATAGCAATAGGTCTTACTCTTGTAATGGCTTTTAGTGCAACAGCATGTACTGGAGGTTTATTACAATTTGCAAGTCAATCAAAACAATCCTCATATAGTAACACAGCAAACAATTCATCGATTACTTCAGATTATATCAATTCAACAAAGAGTAGCGAATTAAGTGTTTATGATGAAGATTTAAATACACATTCAATTACAATGAATAATTATAATTATATGAATTTTATAAACCAACTGAATTCCCATGATTATACATTTGAATATGCTCCATATTACGGATTAGATGAAGCACTTGCAGTATATAATTCGACACAAATAAATAAAAGTACACAATCAGATTTATTAAATAATCAAGGAAAATTAGATGTTAATAAATTAATACAAAAAGTACAACAAAACAACAAAGAATATATGTCTAAAGGTACAGACAGTATAAATACATTCTACTCAGACATGTCAACATCAGATATGAGCAAAATATGTACACTTATCGCAGAAGTAGTAAATAACGAATTCAACGATATTGAAATTGCAAAAGTTGCTAATACACTAACAAAATTAACTATGTTTCAAAGAACAGGTTCAGCATCAAATGCATATATTACAAATAATCTAACATTTGTATACAATCCAACAATGACAGACATGTATGCAGACGTAAAAAAAATCACAGGAGAAAATGCTAACCCCGATGAAATATTAAAATCAGTAATTGTACATGAAATAATGCATTTATTAGAATATAGTGCAAGTGACATAAACGACGAAAATGGATTAGAATCCGGAATATGTAGAATGTATAATCTACCAAATAAGGAAGAAAAAGTACCAGTAGATTCACTATGGAATAGTTGGGTATTAGAAGCTGCCGCTGAACTTGGAATGTCAGACTATTTAAAAATAGAACCAGGAACATACGGGAAGAAAATATCTTACGTAAGATCATACAATCTAAGTAGATTTAATGACCTAAATTTAGAAAACCAAGGATTAGAAGATGTAGCATTTAATAATACTCTTGAAAGCGCATATAAAGATTTAGAACTAACAAATACAGAATCACAAAAAGAATTCTTAAAATATATGTACTCAGTTGAAATAACACAAAGCGACCCCGATGATTTTTGGAAAAACTATACAGCAAAAACAGGATTAACACCAACAGATGCAGAAAAGACAGCAATACGTATGGATATAAGAACAGATGCAGTAAAATATTTAAGCAAAAACTTCTATGATAATCTGGCAGATGCAATTCATGAAGGGAAAGTTAAAGATTTAGACTCAGCATTCTATTTAATTAGAAACTGGGAATTAGATATATATGGACATCTAGAATATACAAAAACAAATTCACTAAAACATGCAGAAGACTTTATAAAATGGCATGGGGAAATTCAAAATAATTTCTTTAATGCTATTGCTGAAAGTAATGGAATGACAGTTGATAATATAAATACTTTATATAATGAATATAATTTACAAGCAAGTATAGATGACAAAGTATATGACAATTGCAATTTTAATGCATATAACACCTATACAAGCAATTATTTAACATCAGCAAAGAAAAAATACACAACAGCTAATTTTAGCCGTAATAGCGATGTTTTAAACTATATAAACGCAAAGTCTCAGCCAACAACTGAAATAAATACTACAAAGTAAAAAAGATAGCAAAAATAGCTATCTTTTTTTTACAAAAAAAAACACTATATAGTGTTTAATTTAAACGATAGTCGTTCTACGTTTTACTTGATATACAGGCAATTTATTGGCTTGAATATTCAATTTATCAATCATTGAATTATAATTAGCATTACTATTTACAATCCAATTCTTAACATAAACTAAATTATCTCTTTGAGATTTTAAATCAGCAATTGTATTAGAAAGTGTAGTTCTTTTATAGAAATCACTTGGAATAGAATTTTGTTGTAAATATTTTATCGCTTCATTTAGTGCATCAATAACACTATCTAAAGAAGTAATACAATTATTACTTATTGGACCATAATCTAAACTTACTTTTGCCATTATTTATCATCCCACTTTGCAATGATTCGATTAACATTATCACCAGTATTTTTAATTACTTTACCGTACATTTTTAGATAATCACCAAATTCAGTGAATCTCTTACGATCCATAACTAACTTAGAAACATAACCGTCAGCTGCTCTACCAGACCAACCAGTTTTATTTAACTTTGATAATGAATCAAACAAATTATTAATTTGTGTTAAATAGTCATCGCATAAAGCAATCATACTTTCACCACAATTAATTAGTTCGTCACCGTTTGCTTTAATTTCCGCCATACTATCACCTACTAAACTGCACCCTCGGTTGCTTCTGCTTCTTCAATTTCTTTATTTAAACTATAAATTTTAGAATTAATTGAAGATAAGCAAGCATTCAAGTTACTTAAATCAGACGCCAAATTATCTTTTGCCTTACTAATAACATCGTTCTTACATGCCACTTCATTAACAGTATAATTATTACTTAATGAATAACTAGCATTAGAAAGTCCATCATTAATTATATTACGAGAAAGAACGTTAATAGCATTAGTAACGTTCTCTCGTAAAGCCTTATATTTTGTTCTTTTGTTATATAACTCGTATAGACTACTCATATATTAGTTCTCTATTGTTGGTTATATTTTTCTTGATATGTTTCAGCAGAACTAGATAAAGCTGAAGCTTCTTCACTAACTGTAGAAGCAAGGTTAGTATCAGCTTTCTTATATTCTTCACCATATTCATACATTCTATCACTGTATGCTAATAATGCAGAAACATAAGCTTGTGCTACGTCTGAAACAGCTTTAACATAAGCATCAGCTGCAGAAGCAACTTCACCTTTTAAAGCATTTTTATTAGAAGCTTTTGTATTTAAGTCAGCAAGTACTTTTTGTACTCCTGTAACATAGTTTCTAATAGCAGAACGGATTGTACCGATTGAAGAATATTGTAAACCAACGAATGTTGAACCATTCTTAGCAACTTCAAATGCAGTACCTACATAACCTTGAACTTTACCGATTGCAGTAGAGAACTTATCTCCGATATTTTGAACGCTATCCCAAGCTCTAGAAGCTTGATTTTTAACCCATTGTCCTATTGCACCCATTGTCTTACCTCCTACTCTTCATCAACTAAATTAGCATCCATATCTAAAATTGAAGATTTGATACCATTTAGCTCTGTTTCGAATGTGTTTTGTAATTGTTTTAAAGTTTCAACCATTTGTTCTTTTGCCTTATTTAAGTTAGCAATAAATTGTTCTGGAGCATTACCATGCCATCCAGCTCTTACTGCATCTTCAACAGCACCAGTGTCTCTTAATGCAGCAGCAACTTCAGTTAAAACTACAGTGTTAATATCATCGATATATTGGTTCATACCAGTGATACTTACACCATGATCTGCGCTTTGAAAATCCATAATTTTCTACCTCTCTTCCTTATATCCATCAGTTTTATCAGCTTGCAAACGCACAGCTTCTGATTTCATTTTCTGTGTTAGGTCGTTTAAAGCAGAAACATATTTTTTCTTTAAAGACATCAAATCTGTATTATAACTAAGAATATTATTTACAACAATTGAATAATTATCATTGAAATCTTCATATTGTTTAAATAATGTTGTTGCACTCTCACAAACGTAATTGCTTTTTAGTTTTTCAACTAAATCATCTATTTTATTAAATATAGCTTTAACTTTATTGCTACATTCAATAATATCTAGCATATAATTATCAATTACTGCTTCATTCAAGGCAAATACATCGTTGTTATTATTCATATTGACCTCCTTAAAGTAAGACACCCCTCTACTCTAATACCTTACACTACAATTATCTTATTTTTCATACAATATTGCAAGTCTTTTTTCACACATTTATCACACATTTTACGAAAAAAGACATGTTAACTATTCATTAACATGTCCCATAAATTATAAATTATTCTAAAAACGATTTAATAACTCATCAATTGATAATTCTTCTACAGTATCATTTGCTCTTTCTTTATACTCAACAATACCTTCATTTGCTTTCTTACCAACAACAACTCTTACTGGTATACCAATTAAATCCATATCCTTAAATTTAACTCCAGCACGTTCATTTCTATCATCTAGTAAAACTTCAATACCTTTTTCATTTAATTTATCATATAATTCATTACCTAATCTTACTTGTTCTTCATCTTTAACATTAGCAATTACAATACTAACTTCATATGGAGCAATATTCTTTGGTAAAATCATACCGTTTTCATCATGATTTTGTTCAACTACTGCAGCAAGAATTCTTGCAATACCAATTCCATAGCATCCCATAACAACTGGTTTAAGTTTATTATCTTCATCTGCAAAGTATAAATCCATTGCTTCAGAATACTTAGTACCTAATTTAAATGTATTACCAACTTCAATTCCTTTTTTAAACGAAAGTTTAGCTCCACATTTTGGACATACATCATTTTCAGTAACATTTCTAATATCGGCGACCATATCATATTTAAAGTCACTTAAATTAACATTAATATAGTGATAATCAGTTTTATTAGCACCAACTAAGAAATTTCTCATCTTGCTAACAACATTATCAACAATAATTTTAACATCTAAATCAATTGGTCCAGCAAATCCTACTTTAGCACCTGTTACTTCTTCATCTTCTTCAATTGTTGCCATTTCAAATTCTTTAGCGCCAAGTAACTTTTGAACTTTTTCTTCATTAACTTCATGATCTCCACGAATCATCAAAGCTACAAACTTACCATCTGCTTTATATATTAAAGTTTTAACAGTATCTTCTGCTTTAATATTATAATTATCTTCTAAATCTTTAATAGTTCCAACCATTGGAGTATAAAGCAATTCTTTTTCCTTATACTCTTCAGTAGATTCTTCCATATTATCTACACATTCACAAACTTCAATATTAGTAGCAAGACCGCATTTGTCACATAAAACAAGTACATCTTCTCCAATATCGCAAACAGCTTGGAATTCTTCTGATAAGGTACCACCCATTACTCCACAACTTGCAGTAACAATTTTATAATCAAGACCTACTCTATCAAAAATCTTTTTATAAGCCTCATACATCTTATCATATGCAACAGCAAGTCCAGCTTCATCCTTATCAAATGTATAAGCATCCTTCATAACAAATTCACGAGTACGTATTAAACCATATCTACTTCTTGGTTCATCACGATACTTATTAGCCATTTGATATAAACTAATTGGCATATCCTTATGAGATTTAATAACTTCTTTAGCCGCTTCAACAAACATTTCTTCATGTGTTGGACCAAGAACATAACTTCTATTAAATCTATCTTTTAGCGAAAACATACCATTACCAAAGTTTTCTCTACGTCCACTCGCAATATAAACTTCTTCAGGTAATAATTGAGGCATTACTAATTCTTGAGAATCAATCGCATTCATTTCCTCTCTAACAATTTTTTCAATCTTCTTAGTAACTCTATGTCCCATTGGTAAGAAATAATAAATTCCACTACCTGCTTTTTTTATCATTCCCGATCTAACTAATAAATTGGCACTTACACTTTCTTCATCTTTTGAATCTTCTCTTTTTGTAAAAAAATAACTATTTTTTAATTTCATAATTTTCTCCTCCTAATTTCTTTTCTTAAATAATATTTAAATATTCCGGGAGATATTCTCCAAGAAAAGTATTCATCTTATTGGGTAGAACAGACATTAACTGAAATCTACCAACATATAAATTAAATTCTACTTCAGATGACATCTGAACCACCTCCTATAATATAAAATAAAAAGGATGATACCTAAAGGAGTGCATAATGCACGGTACCATCCTTACTTTAACTCTTATTTTTAACGATGTAGATTACACCGGAAACACTTATTTCACCAGAAAAGGTAGGAATTGTATCAGATTATGATTAAGTTCTCACTATCCTTAATTCACTTTGCATAAGAGCTAAATACAATTATGGTCTTCTCTATTGGATTTATCAATAAATCGATTTTACTATTTAAATAATCATTTGTCAATCAATACCTATTAATCTCAAAATGTGTACATATTATAACACACTTATATTAATTTGTCAAAAAAAGAACTAATTAATTTAGTTCTTCTTCAATTCTCATTAATTGATTATATTTACAAATTCTATCTGTTCTAGACATAGAACCTGTTTTAATTTGTCCTAAATCAAGCCCTACTGCTAAATCAGCAATTGTATTATCTTCTGTTTCTCCACTTCTATGAGAAATAATTGTTTTATATCCATTAGCCTTAGCTAATTCAATAGTTTCAATTGTTTCAGTAATTGTACCAATTTGGTTTACCTTTAATAAAATAGCATTTCCAGCTTTCTTATCAATTCCCATTTGAAGACATTTTTTATTAGTAACGAATAAATCATCTCCTACTAATTGAACTCTATCACCAATTCTTTCAGTAATCTTAGTAAATCCTTCCCAATCATTTTCATCTACTGGATCTTCAATTGAAATAATAGGATAAGTATTAACTAATTCTTCATAAAAATTAATTAATTCATCAGTAGTTAATTCTTTTCCATCAACATGATATTTTCCATCTTCATAGAATTCTGAAGCAGCAACATCAATAGCTATTTTAACATCTTTTCCAGGTTCATATCCAGCTTTTTCAATTGCCTCAACAATTAACTCAAAACCTTCCTTATTTGAGCCTAGATTAGGTGCAAAACCACCTTCATCACCTACTCCAGTGAAATATCCACGTCCATTTAATACTTTCTTTAAAGAATGGAATACTTCTGCACCAACTCTTACTCTTTCATGAATAGTATCTCTTTGTGGAATAATCATAAATTCTTGGAAATCAAGATTATTATCAGCATGAGCTCCACCATTAATAATATTCATCATTGGGTATGGTAAACTTCTTCCTTCTCCAATATATTCATATAATTCTTTTCCTTCATTGATTGCACTTGCACGTAATGCAGCCATACTAACACCTAAAATAGCATTCGCTCCTAATTTAGATTTAGTTTCAGTACCATCAAGTTCAATCATTGCATAGTCAAGTGCTTTTTGATTAGCAGCATCCATACCAATTACTCTATCGCGAATAATAGTATTAACATTATTTACTGCATTTAAAACACCTTTTCCACAATAACGTTCTCCACCATCTCGCATTTCTAGAGCTTCTCTTTCTCCAGTAGATGCTCCACTTGGTACAGCAGCACGTCCTCTTACACCATTTTCTAGAATAACGTCTACTTCAACAGTAGGGTTTCCTCTAGAATCAAGAATTTCTCTTCCTTTTACATCAATTATTTTCATAATTCCTCCTATTTATTATCATCCATTAATTGAAACCTATATTCTTGCTCCACATCTGGATATTTTTCTCTATCAACTTTTGAAATAAACATCTCATATGGTCTTGCCCATACAACATTAGTTCCTTCATGTAAATAAACAACCATCATCTCTCCAGTTTCAGTATGTTTAGCAATCTCTAAAACAGTAATAATATGACCTTTAAAATGCTTATAACGTTGACCCTTAATTACTTCCATTCTTAAGTTCCTCAACTTTCTTTTTAAACTCAGCACCACGTACTTCACATTCTTTATATTGATCCCATGAAGCAGACGCTGGGCTCAATAATATTATATCACCCTCATCACTCACTTCAAAACATTTATCAAATCCATTCGTCAAGTGTTCGTAAATATAAGTAGGAATATTAATACTATTCCCATATTCTAAAACTCTTTCTCTACATTGGCCTATACCAATAATAGCCTTTACATTATTCATAAAAGGAGTTAATTCATTAAAATCTTGCCCTCTCTCTAAACCACCCAAAATAATTATTGTTGGTTTATCAAATGAAGACAATGCAATTTGTGTACATTTAATATTTGTTGCTTCTGTATCATTATAAAATCTTCTTCCATCAATAGTATCAACATATTCAAGTCTATGTTCAACCCCTCTGAAATTACTAATTACTTCTTTAATAATTTCATTTGAAACACCAAACTCTTTAACCAACATTATTGCACTAATACAATTTTCAACATTATGAAGTCCCGCAATAAAAATATCATCTCTAGAAATAACTTTTTCACCATAATAATAAATATCATTATCTTTTAAATATCCACCATTAATCTCTTTTTTACTAGAAAAATATTTAACACTAGATTTAATATTCTTAGTTTCTTCTAAAACATCTTCATTTTCTATATTTAAAATCGCAACATTATCACTAGTATGATTTTGGAATAATTTTGCTTTTACTCTTTTGTAATTTTCATAACTCTTTAAAAAATCAATATGTGCTGGACTTAAATTAGTCATTAACGCAACAGTCGGATTAAACTTAGTTAAATTTTCAAGTTGTTGACAACTAATCTCAATAACAATAATATCTCCACTTTTAACATCTTTTAAAATACTACTAAGTGGATAACCAATATTTCCAGCTAAGAAAACTTTATCTCCATATGCTTTTTTCATAATTTCATAAGTTAAAGTAGTAGTCGTAGTTTTTCCATTAGTTCCGGTAATCGCAATTATTTTAACGTCCTCTGGTAATAAACGATAGGCCATTTCAACTTCATTCATTACTTCTATTCCAAGTTCTCTAGCTTTAAGAACATATTTATGATCAATAGGAACACCAGGATTTTTAATTAAATAGTCAAAACTTTCATCTAATAGTTCATCAGGATGAGAACCAAATACAAGTTTTACACCTAATTCACGTAATTCTTCAATTTGTTCTTTATTTAACTTATCTTCTTCTTTTCCATCATTAAGAACAACTTCATTACCTCTTTCAATTAATAATTTCGCTGCTTGATAACCACTTCTTGCTAATCCTAAAATAAAAATTTTATTGTTTTTAAACATATTCTATCACCAATATCATTATACTATGAACAATAGAAATTCACCACTATAAATTAAGTTTCTATATTGAAAGAAAAAGCCACAAATGATATAATAATGAGTATAGATAGAAAGGAGCAACAACCAATGAAAATTGTAACTTTATCCCCTGAACAATTTGATAAATTTGCTCAAAATCATCGTTATAGAAATTATTACCAAAGTTCAGCTTATGGTAATGTAATGGTTAAATTCGGTTATAATATTCACTATTTAGGTATAGTTAGTGATCAAAATAAACTTATTGGGGCAACTCTTATTATTTATAAAGAAATATTTATGAGTAATAAAATAGCTTATGCTCCAAGAGGAATTCTATTTAACTATGAAGATGCTGACAAAGTAGAAGAAATGGTAAAAAGATTAAAACAACTATTAGGAAAACAAGGATTTATGTTATTAAGAATGGATCCATATATTCCAGAAACAATTAGAGATTGTGAAGGAAATACAATAAATTTTAATAACCAAGCAAATACTATAATTGAAAACCTAACAAATGCAGGTTTCTCATATAAAGGTAAAACACTATTCTTTGAAACTGAAAAACCACGCTGGGAAGCTCTAGTATTACTAAACAGAGATGATCGTGAAATATTCGCAAGATTTGATAAAAGAACTAGAAATAAAATACGAAAAGCAACTACAAATGGAATTCAAGTATATAGAGATAGTGAAAGAGATTTAAATGCATTATATAAATTCATAAGCAAGAAGACACCAAATCCTATATCTTTCTATAAAGAGATGTGCAAAAATTTTAAAGATGATATAGAAGTATATTATGCAGTATTAAATACAGAAACATTTACAATTAATAGTAGACGTATATTAGAACAAGAAGAAGAAAAAAATAGCCAATTAAATGCATTTATTCAAGATATGAATTTAGATAGTAAAGAAAGAAACAACTATTTAAATCAAAAAATGGAATCAGATAAATTGCTAAATACATATAAAAATAATATTGTTTTAGCAACAGACTTACTAAAATCACATCCAGAAGGATTAAAAGTAGCCGCAGCAATGGTAATAACATATGATAATGCAGCATATGTATTTATAGATGGAATAAACGAACAATATAACCATTTAAATGCTAACTACTTATTAAAATGGTATATGATTCAAGATTACAATAACAGAGGTTATAAATATATTAATTTAAATGCCATCGTTGGAGAATTCCAAGAAAAGAATCAATATAGCGGATTAAACGAAATGAAACTTGGATTTAATACAACAGTAACTGAATACTTAGGAGAATTTGATATTATTCTAAATAATTTTTCTTATAACTTATATAAAAGTTTTAATAAAGGTAAGTAATAACTTATCTTTTTTTATTTAAAAACAAACAAAAAAAAGAACCCTTATGGGTTCTTTTAATATATCAAATTATTATTCAACGATTTCAGTAACGTTACCAGCACCAACAGTTCTTCCACCTTCACGGATAGAGAATTTAGTACCTTGTTCTAAAGCGATTGAATGGATTAATTCAACATCGATATCAACGTTATCTCCTGGCATTACCATTTCAGTTCCAGCTGGTAAGTTAATAACTCCAGTTACGTCTGTAGTTCTGAAATAGAATTGAGGACGATAGTTGTTGAAGAATGGAGTATGACGTCCACCTTCTTCTTTGCTTAGTACGTATACTTGAGCTTTGAATTTAGTGTGTGGAGTAACTGTACCAGGTTTAGCAAGTACTTGTCCTCTTTCAACGTCTTCACGGTTAACACCACGTAATAATACACCAGCGTTATCTCCAGCTTCAGCATAATCTAATTGTTTACGGAACATTTCAATTCCAGTAACAACTGATTTTCTTGTTTCTTTAATACCAACGATTTCAACTTCGTCATTTAATTTTAATTGTCCACGTTCAACACGACCTGTAACAACTGTTCCACGACCTGTAATTGTGAAAACGTCTTCAATTGGCATTAAGAATGGTTTTTCAGTATCTCTAGCTGGAGTTTCAATCCAAGAATCTACTGCATCCATTAATTCTAAAATTTTAGCTTCGTATTCAGCATC
>JAFSGC010000008.1 GCA_017434825.1 Bacilli bacterium
ATGATAAGAATGTAATAAAGATATGTTTCTTTTCATATTCAATATCCCTATAATTATTATAATTAAACCTATTATTATTTGTATTATAAATTCTCCCATAATATATCTCCTTTAAAAATTGTAATTTGTTTTATTTTTTTATCTTCCTTTTTATTAAATAACTAATGTAGCTTAAAATACAATAAATAATTATATAACCAATACAAGTTCCCATATGAAACCATAAATTAATTGGTATTAAAAAGGTTATTGATAATGCTATTAGACATATTAACAATTCTTTTTTATCACTACTTATTAATCCTAATAATATATACATAATTGGAAATGCTACAAACAAACCATTTAAAATATCTTTACCATCTCTCCACAGATATATTAATGAAAACATTATTATACAGGGAATAATAATCTTTATAATTTTTTTCATTTAATTTTAGCTCCTTAACAAATTACTATTTATTTAAATTAAAAATTGAATAAACCATTAATGCTACGCCAAGACCAAATAATACACATCCATATACTTCTGTCAATTGATTTGCAAAAAATCCTATTGTTCCACTTCCTAAAGCACATAATATTGAATATAATAATTTTTTCTTTTTCATATTTTCCTCCTAACAAACAAATTACTATTTATCTGTCAGTTATATTATACCATAAGAAAAGCAAATCTTTTTATAGATCTGCTCAATAATTAATTGTTATTTATTATTTATAACATCAATTGGTTTTGTTCTTGTAATTTTAAATATTGGTATTACAAATGATATAGTAGTTAAAATAATTAAAACTATAAATAGAAGAATCAAAATATCTGGTTTAAATATTATAGGCGAAACATTAACAAATAAATTAGATGAAATTAATTTATTAGCTACAACTACAGATAAATAGCATCCTATTGATGACAATATCATTGCAAAAAAACCCATCAAGAAACTTTCCAAATAAAATATTTTATAAATATCGCTTGTTTTAGCTCCTAACGCTCTTAAAATACCTATACTTTTCTTATTGCTATTAACACTAGTCAATGTAAAAAACATAAATAGTATTATTGAAAAAACTAATGAAAAAATAGCAGAGTAAGTAGCAATTGTTGAGACTTTATCAACAACTTTTTTTACTGTATCCATTGTTGATGAATAAACTGTTCTAGAAATATATTTTGAACCTTGACTAGGAAATTCTTTGAATATCTTTTCCAATTGATTTAGTTCATGTTCTTCAAAATAAATAGAAATTGTTTCTGAATTTTCTCTCATATAATTATTAAATACTGAGTCCTTTGAATAATAATTGTGAACTTCTTCTTCTGAATATCCAATTATTGTAAAATCATTGTATCTTTTTGTCTTTTGATCTTGAATTCTTAAAAATAAGTCATTTACCTCTACGGAAATTGTCTTTCCAATAATTTGCTTATCATTTATATATTTATAAGTAAAATCTTTTTTTAATTTATCAAAATCTATTTCTTTTATTTCTGGTGGATATTCATAAATATAATCTGGATTTGTTTCTAATTCTTTTTCTATTTGTTTTATTTTTTCTTCTCTTACTTTTACTTGATATTCATAATCACTTCTTTTTTGTTGTAATAATTCCAAAAGTTGTTTAGAATATTCTCCATCAAATAATTCATCTAACATATTTACACCTAATATGACTTCATTTGATTGTAAATCTTCAATTTCAACAACTTTAGTTCCATTATACACTTTTATTTTCTTATTAATAGTTGCTGTATTTGTCATTGGATAAAATTGTTTTTCTCCAAATATATAAGATAATTTATAAAAATCTATTGGCATAACATTATTCGGCTTTAATGTAATATTGTCAAAAAAATCATTAGTTACAATTACTTCAGACATTTTAGAACCATATTTTACTATAAATTCTTTATATAAGTCAGTTGGTTCTATTATCATATCATCACTTAAAGTTGTTTTTAAAGATTCATATTTATCCATATTTTCATCAATGATACCTGAAATAATCAAGTAGCTTGTACCATAAACTATTTTTTTATTATCATTAATTATGTCCTCATATGTTGTTGGATAATAATTACTTTCAATTAATTTTCCGTTTTTATCAGTTTCCCAAACTAACAAACCATTTTTTAGAATAAAATCTGCTAATACTTTATTTATAATGACTTCATTATTATTATTTGGTATTCTACCTATTAATTTGAGAGAACTTAATCTTTCTAAATCATAATCTAAAAACAAAGTATAAGATGGGTATAATTCATAATAGGCATAATTTTTAGTGTCAGTATTATTAGGATTAGACTCTGATGCAAATCTCATTTCTAAATAGGAATTATCTTCTACAGCTTTACTAACTTTAATTACATTTTTATTTAATTTATCTTTTACTTCTGTAACTTCATCACTAGTAAAAGTTATAACTGGTGAAGCAGTAGTAAAGTTTTTTCCTTTTATTTTTTTATTAATTTCAACTTGATATTCTTGTTGTTGAATTAGCGTTTCAGCGTGAGTTCTATCTATGTCAAATTTTGTCAACTGAGAAAAAAATCCAAACATTGTAAATGATATAGTTAGTAATAAAGTTATAATAACAAGTTTTAATTTCTTTTTCTTCAAATTTGAAACTGATAATGAAATTGATTTTAACAAAGATAATCTTGATTTTACTAACGAAAAACTTTGTAAATTAAAATCTTGTTCATCCTTGCTAGTATCGTTTACAATTTGTCCATCTTTTATTTCTATAATTCTATCTGCATACTTATTTGCAAATTCAATATCATGTGTTACTACAACAACTAATTTATTATTAGATATCTCTTTTAATAAATTAAATATTTGTTCACTATTTTCACTATCTAAATTTCCTGTAGGTTCATCTGCTAATATCATATTAGGGTTCTTTATAATAGCTCTACCAATGGCTACTCTTTGTTTTTGACCGCCTGATAATTCTTTGATTTTTCTTTTTCCTAAACCAGTTAAACCAATTTTGTTTAAAATTTCATCAATTTTATTTTGATTCTTTTTCTTTTTTTGCAAATCCAAAGCAATTTCTATATTCTTATTAACATTAAAATTTTCTAATAAATTGTATTCTTGAAAAACAAAACCAACATATGTGTTTCTATAATAATCTATTTCTTTTTGTTTAAATTTGTGTGCTAGTTTCCCATCTACAATTATTTCCCCAGAAGTTGGTTTATCTAATAATCCTAATAAGTTTAGTAAAGTAGATTTACCACTTCCGCTAGTTCCCAAAATAAAAACCATACCCTTATTCGGCAATTTAAAAGTTATATCTTTAAGTGCTAGGACTTTATTTTTATTACTAATTTTATAAGTCCTAGATACATTTTTAAACTCTATCATAGAAATACATACCCCTTCCGTCCTTATTATATATTATATCACAAGTCATCTTTAATCACAATAAAAGCAAGCAAAACATAAATCTTGACACCACCCGAATATATTTTATTATAAAATTTTAATAATTTTCAAAATTGAAATACATTTTTGTTTCAACCAATCCATGTTTAGCTGTTATTTCTACATGATATTGACCTTTTTTAGTTATAAATGGTGCTATATCTTCAACCATATTTCCTTGGTAAACAACTTCATGAGGATTCGTTATTCTTGTTATAGTTAATAACGAATATTTTTCATCATTGTTTTTTTTCATTTCCTGTTGATTATTTTTGCACTCTGTTTGAATATCTTGATAATAACAACTATAAGAATTAACATCTATTATGTATTCTTTAGAATCATCAGCATAATAACTTCCAACATCATTTTCATCAACAAGACTACTACCTAAATATACGCTGTTGAAATTAACTAAAAAAGGAATTATAGGTATTTTATGTGTTGATATATATGATACAGCCACTTGTTTATTGTTTACAGTTACATTGTAATACCTAGCTTTTGATGGGGAAGCACCAAAAATGTTATATAATTCAATAGTTCCAAAAAATATTTTTATTATTACAATTACCAGAACAATTATTATAACCATTATCAGTTGTTTCTTTTTTCTTTCCCTTTTTAATTCGTTAGTAGTTCTAGCATATTCAACAAAGGCTTCTTTCCTATGTTGTTCAATTGTTTTTTCTTCTTGAATTTTATTCATAACTTTACACCTTTTTTTCACAAGATAAATAATTTCTTTTAAATTAATCTAGAATTATTATATCATAAAAAAAGCAAATCTTTTTATAGATCTGCTGGCTATATCAAAATTATAATAAAATTACCCTATCTATATTTTCTATAATACTTTCATTATAGATAGTATAATAATTTAATACTTCATCTAAAGATGAATATACACTCTTCCTATTAGAATAAAGCAAAGGATATATTACCACTTTATCATCCACTTTTTGAATAATGTATTCTAAACTAAATAACTTAAATTTGATCTCATTATTCTTCTCGTATCTTTCTTTTAATTCATTAAGAACCATACTACCACCACAATTCACTTATATTTTACCATAAAAAAAGCAAATTCGTGTATTTTTTGCTTAATCTTTCAAGAAATCATCTAATTTTTTATTTAATATATATGAAATTTTTATTAAATTATCAAGTGTTATATATTTGCATTTATCATTTTCATTTTCTAATCTTTTATAATGAATTTTACTAATACCTAAATACGCCGAAATATTTTCTGTGCTGTATGGATTTTCACTACCCTCAACACCTTTATTTACAGATTTGTATTTATTATATAATTCTAATCTATACTTTTTAATATTTCTACAAATTTTATTTCTTATTTCATAACTATCTAATTTTTCTAAAAGTTCATATATCTGATAAATTTGTTTAGTTTCCATCAGCATCACCTATATCTATTATCCCATTAAAAGGTGTATAATTTGGTATCATATCAGGACACAATAAAAATAATGTGCTATAATAGGAATATGAGTATTTTGGCACATTATAATTTTTACTTTTTACGAATAATAACCTCAACATCGTGAGTTTTACATATTTTTAAGAAGGTTGCTAAACTTATATTAATTTTACCGTATTCGTAACCCTCAATTGTTTTTCGGCTACGGTGTATAGAATTTGCAAAATCATTCTGTGTTAATTCAGTCCATTCACGAATGATCCTAATAATATCTTTTGGTTTATAATCATTAGCTTTTAATTGCACTCTTTTACACCTCCCACTCGTATAATTAATATTTCGACAATAATAATATATACGAAAAAGCCTTTTTATAGTTGATATTTCCTATTAGTAGTAGGAATTACAAAATTATTTTCTCCAAAATACTCAAAAATATACTGAAGGAGGAAATATAAAAAATGAATAAAACAAAAGGTTCTTATTTAGACAGTAATGGAAAGAAAGTTAAAACTGATGATATTTTTAAAGATCCACGATTAATAAACATCATAAAAAATGGTGGCGAAATAGTTGTACCTGCCAACCGACCAGATATGATTAAATTTTTTACAGATATGCAAAAGGTAAATCCAGATATTAAAGTTACAACAGCTGGTAATATTATGGCAAAATACTATAAAGATAAAATTGTTGAAGATATTAATTATAAAGCAACATTAAACGCTTTTAAAAAGAAAAGTGCTGATGAAGTTGACCGATTAGAAACATTCTTTTATGACATATTTAAAGATAAAAAAAATATGGTTAATGGACTACATATTTTTATAAATAAAATAGATAAAGAATATATGGAGTTTTACGATTTAATAATAGACATTATCGTAAAAAATGTTTTGGTAGAATTGTCATCGAATAAAAATGTGATAATATCTTATAAAAAGCGTAAGGACGATTTCTTCGATAACCTACCAACTGATGAAGAAATAGCAAAAGTATTGTGTGCTGAATTATTATTGATGTATAAGGATGTAAAATTAAAAAATACTAATACATTAGATTATATAATTCAACAATTACCTAGAAATTATACTTATAGAAGAAGCAATATAGTAGTATTTGAATGTTTTAATTATCTGTTAAATTTAATTGAACAATCAAAGCATGGAGATTAATATGTTAAGTAAAAAAGAAATGAAAAAAGTAATAAAAAATGTAGGTAATAATTATATTGATGAAAATACTTTTATTACCCAGTCATTAAAATTATTAGAAACTATATTTGATGAAGTTGAAAATTTTAATGTAAAAAAAGAATATGGAGAGGTATATTTAAATTTTAGAAATAGTATTGACGAAAAATACATATGTATTTTTACAGATATATTGGATTATTCTATTAGACTATTATTACATGAAACATATCTATTGCATAATTCGGTTATAGATATAAATATTGAATTTGATAAAATAAATAAAGCACCTGCATCCAATAGAAAACATTTTGAAACTGCTAAAGAAATCGCAGAATTAGTAATTAAAAAATATTATTTTTCTAATTGTGCTGATAAAAAAATAATAAATTATATTGATGAATATTTACCATCAAATTATACAAAAAATAAAGACATTAATAAGGTTGTATGGTATTTTATTGTATGTGTAGTAACATTTAATAAACAAGTAGTATTAAGTGAAAGTGCTAAAGGTGATGATTAAAATGAATTTTGATTATGAAGTATCTTATAGAAAGGAAAGTGAAATAGACAAAGCATTTGATTACATAGATGAATTAGATGCTGAAATAAAAAAATTAAGAGGTTCAAATTCTTTAAATTATAACAAACTATATTCTATATTCTCCTTTAAAAAAGTTTATAATGATTCCCCTGTTATCAAAACCCAAAGAATTAAATCACATAATTATATGAAAGATGGATATGAATTTCGTATTATTATGGATAAAGTATTTACTGAAAAATCCAAAGATAAAATTGCATATTATATATTTTATGTAAATGTTAGATATAATTCTGAAAAAAGAATTAAACAACTTTATCAGGAATTTAACAAGTTAGACGATGTCAAAAAACATTATAAAAATATGGAGGGCGTATTTAAACTTTTAAAACGAAGAGATCTAATAGAAAGAATATTTGATTTTAAATTAAAAGAAATTGAAAAATTGAAGTAGTAATTATATTAATCAATCGCTAGTAAAGGATTGATTTTTTTATTACATAAAAAAATTTCTCATACTGAGAAATTTTAATAATTCATTCTAAAAACAGCAACTGCATACCATTGATTATTATATTGATATATACTTACTGCTATTGCTGTATTTTGCTCTCTTAACATTGCGTTATTGTGAGAAAAACTTTCTTTCCATAATGTGAAGAAATCAGTACCAATTCCTCCTCCACCTATATTTTCTCCGAACCCATAAGATGAACCTTCATGAGTAGGATTTGTTACAATTTCTTTTGCTCTCCTATCAGCTTCAGCTTGTGCTTCAGAAGTTATAGGCAACACAGTTTGACCATTATTTTTACGATATTCATTTATCTTATTTACTATTTCATTTGAAATATCTGTTCTATATGTAGCATTAACAATAGTTGAAGCATTATTAGATGATGAACTAGAACTATTGTTATTTGATTCATTATTTGAATTATTACTATTGTTACTATTATCAACTATTTCTATTTTAGGAGTTGTATTATTGTTAGAACTAGATTGATTTGTTTCTATTTTTTTCTTTTCTGATTCAATTCTTTTTTCACTTTTAAATATTGTACCATCTAAGCATTTTGTTACTTCTGTATTTTTTAAATCATCATAAGAAATTACTTTAATTGTTGCATCTTTTGTAACTATATTATCATAAACATCTTTAGCTTTAATTATCGCTTTATATTCACCAGTTTTTTCAATATCATAATCACTTTCAATGCTTATCGTTAAACTACTTAAATCAGATGCTTCATAATATTTTAACAAATCTACATTTACAGCATTTTGTTCTATTATAATCTCATCCATAAAATCAATAAAATTAGGTGCTGTTGTATCTTTCACTTTAATATTAAAGTAATATTTAGTATCATTATACTCAATATACATTTTATATTTTCCAACATCTAAAAACTTTGAATCTATTGTTTTAATTTCATTGTTTGAAGTATCAAGCATTGCATCATTTTCAAATCTTATTTTTGAATTTGATATTTTTTCTTTATCCTTATCTTTTAAATAATATTCAACTTCAAAAGGAACTTTATCCCCAAGTTCAAAAATAAAATTAGATTCCTTTAAAGTTATTTTATTTGTATGTTGTATAAATAAATATATACCAATAGATACTAATACTACTATTAATGAACTTATAATTAAAATATTTCTTTTTTTCATAGTTTATTCAACTCCTTTGTATGTAGCAGGATGTGGATATTTCCACATCAAATATATCAATCAATATTAAAATGAAAAGTTTTGTTATAAATATATTCAACTTTATTAGACCACACTGCAATTTGAAAATACGCTCTAGTTTTATAAGTTCTTAAAGTTCTATCTGTTACTTTCATTTTTTTTGCAATTTGTTTATCAGTTTTATCATAAATATATTTAAGTTTCAAATATAAACCTGCCATTTTATCATATTGTTCTAATAACAAAATGTTATTCATAAAATTAGTTATCTGATCATCATTCCAAGCAACTCTTTGTATTAGTTTTTCTTCAAAAGAATTTTTACTTCTAGTTCCAGATGTAAAAAGTACAATACTTGCAGAGTTCATTGGTGTTGCTAATAATCTTTTAATTCTTTTTTCTACAAGTGGTCTATACTGACTACAAATTTCTCTTCCGTTTTCTGCTGTTTTAGATTCATCTACACAGTCAACGGAATAATGCACTACTGCACCAATAAAATTCACTACTTAGAAGTTTCTAACTTTTCACTTTTGATAACATTGACATTTTTAGCTTTTCCAACTTCTTTGTCATAATCAAAACTTACAATATCTCCTTCTTTTAAAGACTTATATCCATCCATTTGTATTTCGCTAAAATGAACAAATACTTCCTCATCTAAATCTTCACAAACAATAAATCCATATCCTAATTTATCACTAAACCATTTAACGCTTCCTTGCATATCTTTTATCTCCTCTTCCTTTTTTATTATCTTTACTTTCTACTTCTTGTTTTGTAAATACTACATCTACTTCTTCTAATTCTTTTTCATGTTCTTCTGTTCCAATATTACCTGTTGCAACATTATATAACTCTTTTATTCTTTTACTTATTAAAAAGTTTATATTAACAATAATTAAATAAAGAATTAAGAATATCATTATTCCTGTTAAACCATCCATCAAACACATATTTAGATATATTAAATAATACATTGGCATACCATATAAAACTTTATACATTATCTTTCCAAAACTGTCTTTATTTAGTTTTCCGTATCTTAACCCTAAAACAAAATATAAACAACCAATAACTATAAAGCCTTCTTGTTGAAAAATAATATCCATTACAGTTAAAGTTGTTGTTTCTTTAACCATTTCTGCCAAATAAATTCCTGAAGATAGTTTAAAAATTGTCATTGTTGCAATAATATTAAGACAAATAATCATTATATATTTTAAAACTACATTAATACTATCTAGTAAGTTTACAAATTTAAAGTATTTTTGCATCCTACTATTACAACCTTCAGACTTCCAATAATTTTCAATACCTTTACTAAAAATATCATTATACGCCTCTTTTAACTTTTTAATTTTTGATTCCTCCCTTTCACGCCAATTCCTAATGATACTTCTAAAGCCTTATCAATTTTCTGCATCGTATCTTCATCAAAAGTTCTTAAATGATTAATTATTTGATCTTTTGATACTGTTAAGATACATTCACATAAAACCATTTCTCGATCCTTATTAGAATAACTTCCCTTTTCAATAACTACATGAACAGGCATATAGGTCTTCTTAATTTTTGTTGTAATGGGAACTACTATTGTTGTCGGTGAATATTCATTACCATAATCGTTTTGAATGACTAAACAAGGTCTTTTCCCACATTGGACATTTGAATATGTATCCTTCAAATCGATTAAATAAACTTCACCTTTCTTTACTGATAAAAACAATTATTTGTTAGTAATCAGTACCTTATCAACTTCTAAAATATAGTAAGCTGATGGTGGATATTTCATTTTTCTTCTTGTTCTTGCATCTGGATCTGGTACAACTCTTAAACTACATTCAAATCCAAATTTAACTAATTTTTCTAATAATTTTTTTTCACCATATTTTTTTATTAAATCGTATCCACAACAACAATTCCCATACAATCGTAGATTTCGTAAAACCCATTTCGGTACTGATCTTTCTTTCTTAATTTTTTTCATCGTAGTTCCTTTCGTGTCAGTTTGAACTGACAGTTATTTTAAAAAAATTAGACCAACTTAATAAGGTCAACTGCAAATTCACTACTACTTGAAAAACATTGAACCTGATCGCTACCATCAAATAAATAATATATTAAGTCTTTATTTATGTTGACAATTGTGAGATAGTTTCCATGATTTTCGGATACTTCATTAAAAACTCTATACCTCTCTCCTATTACAAATTTTTCAATCCCCTCCTTCTTTTGTTGTGTCAGTTTGAACTGCCACTTATAATAAAAGGATACATTATTTTTTTATAAATGTCAATATCCAAAAATAAAACTGTGTAGAATTTTTTTCAACACAGTATGATTTATTTACCTCTGCTTTATTGTTTTAACAACCTTTTCTAAAGATTTAATTGTTTGATCTAAAATTCTGACATCATTCGCAGAAGCAAATTCTATAATACCAATTACTTCTAAAAATTTATCATGTTTTACTGCTAAAGAGTTCATTACAAGATAGTCATTTAATACTGTTTTATAATCAGTGATTAGTTGATTAACAGTAGTAGATAAATTATCAATTTCATCTACTGTAATTTTTTCTTCTTGTTGAACCTTACTTCTAATACTACTAATTACTGCATTTACTTCTGATACTACTTCATTACTTTCTTTAGTCATATATCATTTTCCTTCCTTAATCGGTACTACTGTTTTTGTGATGCCTCCCTTTCTAACGATATAAGACACTGCTTTAATATTCTAATTGTTTCTTCCTCATTAAACTGCGTTAATAAGTTTACACCTTTTTTTTCCCCGCTTATCACTTCAATCTTGATGCTTTTAACTACATTAGAACCTTCTTGCTCTTGCAATCTTGCTCCTCCTTTCTTTAGTCAGAAATGAAAGCATCACAAGTTTTGATTTAAACATTTCTATCCTCCCATATTTTTTTAAAGACTATTTACTACATTATTATCATAACAAATATTATTAAAAATGTCCATTTTCATAATTTATTTTTTTAAAAATGAATTTCAAAGCGTTTTGTGGACAAAATTTCAAAAAAAGTGTAAAATGGTAATGTAGTAAAAGAACAAAAGAAAGGCGATAGGATATGGAAGACAAAGCATTTGTAGATGCACTTGGCTCTTACATTACTAATTATCGTAAATCATTTCATCCAACGATGAGTGCTAGAGAGTTTGCAGATAAATGTGAAATTTCAAGAATGGTAATTAATGATTTAGAGTCTAAAAAGCATAGCGGTAACATAAGCAGTATAACATTAAAAAAAATTAGTAAAGGTTTAGGTTTTAGAGATTCTTTTCAATTAAAAGAAGCTATATTTAACCAGACTGGAAGTACATTTTCTGAAGATGACTTAAAAAATGTTGATGCCATCATTATCAGAAAAAATTCAAATTTATATAGCATATTTGAAATCGCAAAAGATTTAAGCGATATAAACCTTGAAATGCTACATAGTTTTGCCGAAAAATTGATTGAGAAGTAACATATTCCTAAAGACTGATTTTAGTCTTTTTATTTTTATGTTATTTCATAATCAAAATCGTCATAAAAAGAATCTAATTCTTTATCATCGTTATCCACTTCCCTAAACCATCCTAATTCATCATCCCATTCTATTTCACGTCTTTTAAACATTTCAATATTATTTTCGATAGATTTTTTCAAATATCCAAATTTATTCTCTATCTTATTATCAAACTCATCTATAAAATGCCGACTTTTAACACTAGAAATAATATAATGAGTTATAGAAATTACATCAGTAAATTTTTGTTTTTTTAAAATTTCCTTAAAAAAATTATCATACTTGTATAGTTCCACATCATCTTCTGCTAAATATTCTCTTTCAACTAAATCTTTAGTTACAGCGTGATGTTCTTCTAAAGAAAAAGATGAAGAAATTTTTTCCTCATCTTCATTTATGGTTTTATCTATTCTATCTATTTGTTCTTTAATACTTTGTTCATTAGTATTTATTTGGGTATGATTTTCCACCATTGGATAATCCACAGGTGGATTTTTACCCTCTGGATTGTTTTTCTCCTTTTCTAAAGTATATGGATGTTCATAAATAATATAGTTATATTCAAAATATCCCTTTTCTCCTCGTACTTTTTCTATAACCAAATATCCATTATCTTTTAATTCTTTTAATGTACTTTTTATTGCTCCTTCAGATTCTTTACATATAGAACATAAACCATTTAATGAGTAATCCCAATCATCTGGTAAACTAAGCATAAATGATAATAAGCCTTTTGCTTTCAAAGATAAGTTTTTATCTCTCAAATGGTAATTACTCATTACTGTATAATTCTTATTTTTTTCCACCTTAAAAACCATATTATCACCCTTTCTTAACTTTATTTAAAAATCCAATTCATCTTCTTCAACAATTTTCTTTTTTTTATACTCTATAATTGCTTTTATTATATATCGTTCAATATATCTTTTATCTCTTTTTAATAATTCTGTTGGTAAAACCGATTCTATTTTATCTTTATTAAATGATATTTGATCATTTTGATTTCCTTTTTTTTGACACAAAATATCTTCTAAACTATTAAAATCCAATTTTTTAGATTTACTTAATTTTCTTATTTCTATTGTTTGAGCATGACTCGGAGTTAAATCCTCGTATGTAATCCCCATATACACCAATTTTTGTTCTTCTTTTGTTAAATATGATAATTCTACCGCTGGTTTTAAACCCATCGTTAAAACTGCTCTTTTGTCCTTTAAAACAGTATCATCAACTAATTGTAATAATTCTGGGATTAAATAAGTCAATCTTACATATCTGTAAATTTGAGTTTTTGTATCATCTATTTCATCTACCGAATGAGATTTAGTTCCCTTAGGGGACAAAGATTTACCTTGATGCTTTAATGCTTCTAATTTCATTTTATATGCAAATGCCTTTTCCGATGGTAAAACTTTTTCTCTATACATATTAGAATCAACCATTTCTATTGTCGCTTCTTCGTCAGATAATTTTTTTACATATACTTCCGCTTCTGATATTCCTATTGACTCCATTGCTTTTTTTCTCCTATGTCCTGATATTAGTTCATATCTACCATTTGACTTTAATCTTACTATTAAAGGATTTAGCAATCCATTTTCTTTAATACTACTTGCAAGTTCTTTTAAAGATTCATCATCATTAACTTTGTAAGGATGATTTTTAAAACCATCAATTTTTAACAAATCTATTTTTTCTAACATACTACTACACCTCTAAATTTAACTTCCATTCAACATATTGCTCATAAGAAATTTCTCTTTTAAATCTTTTTGTCCTCATTTCTTCCCATTCATTGATAAATTCTTTAAATTTAATGATATTATCATCATTAATGCTTGGTATTCTCGATAAATCTATTTGGTAACGAGGAAGCAACTCTTCTAACCACATTAAAGTATAAAGTATGTCTGATTGTTCTTTGAAATCATATTTTTTTATTGCATTGTAATTAACTTTTAAAATTTTAGATAATTCATAAGTTCTATCATCTTTTGGATTTCTTTCTCCCTTCTCATATCTTGTCATTGTTCTTCTTTTACATTCACCTGTTAATCCTAATTTATCCGATACTTCATCTTGTGTCATCAATCTAAATTGTCTGACAAACGCTATTCTTGATCCTTGCGATAAATCTTTTAATTCTGGTTTAGTGTACAATAATCGCATTTTTAATACCTCCAAATTCTTGTCGCACAAAGCACAAAAAAGACTAAGATTTGCAACTATAAGTCATCTTAGTCTTTAATATTTTGTATATTTTTACTTTTATTTGTCCTATAAGAACATTTGTAATTACAAGGAATTATACATCTTTACAATATTAATTCCTTATATTTATTGGTATTAAAACGATTTTCGTTTTAAATTACTTATTCATCCCTTCTTTGATAGAGGCTTGAGCAGCAGCAAGTCTTGCAATAGGAACTCTAAACGGCGAGCAAGAAACATAAGTTAATCCCATCTTATGACAGAATTCAACGCTTGTTGGTTCTCCACCATGTTCACCACAAATACCAAGTTTGATATCTGGACGAGTTGTTCTACCTTTTTCTACAGCCATTTTTACTAATACACCTACACCATTTTGGTCAAGTTTAGCAAACGGATCAGATTCATAAATCTTATTTTGATAATAAGAATCTAAGAACTTACCAGCATCATCTCTTGAGAAACCAAAAGTCATTTGTGTTAAGTCATTTGTACCAAATGAGAAGAATTCGGCTTCTTTTGCAATTTCATCCGCAGTTATAGCAGCACGAGGAATTTCAATCATTGTACCAATATGGTATTCAATGTCAGACCCCTTTTCAGCTTTTACAGCTTCAGCTGTTTCTACAACTACATCTTTTACGAATTTTAATTCTTTAATTTCTCCTACAAGAGGGATCATAATTTCAGGAACGATATCATATCCATCTTCTTCTTTAACCTCAATTGCAGCTTCTATTAATGCACGAGTTTGCATACGAGCAATTTCTGGATAAGTAACTGCAAGACGGCATCCACGATGTCCCATCATAGGGTTAAATTCATGTAGGTCATTACATTTATTCTTCAAGTGTTCAACAGTAACACCCATATCAGCAGCTAAAGCTTTAATATCTTCTTCAGCAGTTGGTAAGAATTCATGTAGAGGTGGGTCTAAATAACGTACAGTCATTGGTAGACCTTTTAATTCCTTATACATAGCCTTAAAGTCGCCTTTTTGGAAAGGAATTAATTCATTTAAAGCAGATTCTCTAGCTTCAACAGTTTCGCTTAAAATCATTTTTCTGATTTTAGGAATTCTTGCTTCGTCAAAGAACATGTGTTCAGTACGGCATAGACCAATACCTTCAGCACCAAGTTCTACTGCTTTTTTAGTGTCACGAGGATTATCAGCATTAGTACGAACTTTTAATTTTCTAAATTCGTCAGCCCATCCCATAATACGTCCAAAGTTTCCAGATACTGAAGCTTCTTCAGTTTTAATGTCTCCTTTGTAAATTTTTCCAGTTGTACCATCAAGTGATACATAATCTCCTTCATGGAATGTATATCCACCAAGTTCAAAATATTTTTCTTCTTCATTAATTTTGATATCACCACATCCAGATACACAGCAAGTACCCATACCACGAGCAACTACTGCAGCATGTGATGTCATACCACCACGAACAGTTAAAATACCTTGAGCAGCAACCATTCCTTCAATATCTTCAGGAGTAGTTTCTAGACGAACTAAAATAACTCTTTCGCCTTTACCACCCATACCTAAAGATTTTGCTTCTTCAGCAGTAAATACTACTTTACCAGCAGCGGCTCCTGGTGATGCAGGAAGTGCAGTTCCAATAACTTCACCCTTTTTTAATGCATCAGCATCAAAAGTTGGGTGTAATAATTGATCTAATGATTTAGCTTCAATTCTAAGTACAGCTTCTTCTTTAGTAATCATTCCTTCATCTACTAAATCACAAGCAATTTGAATTGCAGCGTGTGCAGTTCTTTTACCATTACGAGTTTGTAAGAAATATAGTTTACCTTCTTGAATAGTAAATTCCATATCTTGCATATCACAGTAATGTTTTTCTAATTTATCAGCGATTTCGATAAATTCTTTATAACATTCTGGTAAATCTTCTTCAAGTTTAGTAATTGGTTGTGGAGTACGAACACCAGCAACAACGTCTTCACCTTGAGCATTAATTAAGTATTCACCATAAATCCCTTTTTCACCAGTAGATGGGTTACGAGTAAATGCAACTCCTGTACCAGAAGTATCACCCATATTACCAAATACCATTGCTTGAACGTTAACAGCTGTTCCCCAATCTCCAGGGATATCATTCATACGACGATATACAATAGCTCTTGGGTTATCCCATGATCTAAATACAGCTTTAACAGCCCCCATCAATTGTTCTTTTGGATCTTGAGGGAAATCAGCACCATTCATATTTTCTTTATAAACAGCTTTGAATCTATTTACAAGTTCCTTTAAATCTTCAACTGTAAGTTCAGTATCATAATGAACTCCTTTTTCTTCTTTTAATTCATCAATTATTTTTTCGAAGAAAGATTTTGGCACCTCCATTACAACATCTGAATACATTTGAATAAATCTACGATAAGAGTCATATGCAAATCTTGCATTGCCAGTTTTTTCAGCAAACCCTTCAACTGCTTCATCATTTAATCCTAAATTAAGGATTGTATCCATCATACCAGGCATTGATGCTCTAGCACCACTTCTTACTGATACTAATAATGGATCAGAATTATCACCAAACTTCTTACCTTGGATTTCTTCAAGTTTTGCTAAACTTTCAAAAATTTGAGTTTGGATTTCATCAGAAATTTGTTCACCTTGATTGTAGTAATCTGTACAAGCTTCAGTTGTTACAGTAAATCCTTGAGGGATTGGTAAACCTAAATTAGTCATTTCTGCTAAGTTGGCACCTTTACCACCTAACAAATTTCTTAAGTCTTTGTTTCCTTCCGAAAACATATAAACGTATTTCATTTTTCCTCCTACCTCATTATTATAGCATTAAATAAAAAAAGCGAGTATAAAATTTACTCACTTTTGACAACTTTTTTATTTTATTCTAATTACTTCTTTTCTGTTATTGTACAATTCAATAATTTCTTGATAATTCGTCTTCTTTTTCGGCCTTCCATTTCACCGAATATCTCCATCTCAATTAATGCCCAAATAAACACCCAGCCCCCAATAACAATTAATTCTTTAAACACACCATCGCGAAGTAATGTAGCAGCAAATAAAGTCACAAGTCCCATAAATAAATAATATACTTGAGCCATATTATTACGATAATGTTTAACTAAATTTTTATCAAATTCTCGATTTAATCCTGCTACTAATAATTTCTTACATTCAATTTCTTCTCCAGTTAAGTTATTTATTAAAATCGTAATTTTATGAGAATTAATAATTGGAGCAGCCTGTTCAATAATATAATTTATTAAATCTCTACTTACTCTGCTTTGATTATACCTTTCATATATATCGTCTTTATGTTTAATATCCACTTCTATTATTGCTTCCATTAATCTTCCTTCTTTCTATTTTCTTGGCATATTTTTTAGATATACACTTTTTAAATAATCACTAGTAATATGAGTATACACTTCTGTAGTATTCAAACTGCTATGACCAAGTAATTCTTGCACAGTTTTAATATCTGCTCCATTATTTAATAAATGCGTTGCAAATGTATGCCTAAAAGTATGTGGCGTTACATTATTATTAATTTGTGCTTCCTTTGCTATTTTATCAATAATTCCTTCTATTCCCCTTGTAGTTATTTTATTTCCCTTGCTATTTACAATTAAATATTCGCACGGAAGATGTGATCTCATATCTAAATATAATTCCATCGCCTTAGCTGCATAATCGCCATAAAAAACTATTCTTTCTTTTCTACCTTTACCAAAAATTCTAATACTTTTTTCACTTTTTAAAATATCAGCCATTTTTAAATTAACAAGTTCACTAACACGAATGCCAGTTGCATAAAAAAGTTCTATAATAAGTTTATTTCTAGCTCCTAATAAAGTATCAGTATTTATACTTTCTATTATCGTTCTCATTTCTTCATAAGACAAAAAATTCGGAAGTTTCTTATCAATCTTAGGATTACTAACACTTTTAAAAATATTACCCTTAACTACCTTTTCATCTAAAAGATAATCGTAAAATGTTCTTAAACTACTCAGTTTATTTGCAATACTTCGATTTTTTAACTTTTGACTATCTAAATACTTTAAATATGTAATTACATTATCTTTGGATATATATCGATAATCTAAATGTAATTCGTTTAAATAGTCTAAATACTTTGTTAAATGCAAAAAATATTCTGAGATAGTATTTTCAGAATAATTTAGCTCATATTTTAAATAATCATGATACTTTTCCAGTATATCTTTCATCATACATTAATTATAATATATTTAAAAACAAAATAAAAGACTACAATAAGTAGTCTTTAACTGATAATATACGGTTTTGCTTTTGAACCATTTCCAGATACAATTTGAACATCACTATCTAAATACATCGTAGGTCTTAAACTTCTAGTTGAGTAATCAGTCAAATATGGTTCTATTGCAACAGGACCATTACTATTAATTCTAACTATTTGTGAACCCGAAGAACCTTGCACTGATGATGGCGTCAAAGTATATTGATATGTACCAGAAGCATGTAACCAATCATATTGATAACAATTACCATAAGTACTATTATTATATGCATATAAAGCTAGAGTCCTAGAACCACATGTTCCCCCGTATGACGCATATCCGTAATCACTCGGATACAAGAGACCTACATAGGCATCGAAATTTAATACTGATGCACCATATCCTAATACACTCCCTCTTTCAAGCTCATAAAAATCGTTAGAATTTTTACTGCTCCAATCTGAGCCCACAGCGCCAACATACCATTTAGCTTTTACAATCATGTTTCGGGATTCTTGTGTAAGACCTAAAGCATAATTTGTCGAACTATAAGTTAAATTTGTACCTTTATAAAAAGTATTATTTAATGCATTATATAAATTTGAATTCACTACATTTGAATTAGGCATTGTACTTCTATCAGTAAGTGCTGGTAATACTGAACTACGAATTATTTTTGTATAATACTTACCAGCTGTAAGACCAATAGTGCTTCCTTCAAAAGCTCCAATTATACGATATTCTTCCCCATTAAATGTTACATAATTATCAGGATTCTTACCTTCATACCTGTAACCATTTTCATTATATACACGATATACACTTGAATCTTGGCTTGATGTATGATCCTTACCATCTGCAAACGCTAAAACTTCACTTGCTAAAGTTTGTTTTGTACAGGATACATTATCCAGTTTAATAGAACCATTTAATTGAGCTCCTCTTAGATGATCTTGAACAACATTCAAATTATAAAAATTGGCAGTCATTTGATAAGTTTGAGTAACATGTGGACTAAGTCCATTAGTGTGATTACAAATTCTACTAGAATAAACAGAATTACTTAATGCAGATGCATTATAATTAGGAATTTGAACATTAAACATCTCCTGACCACTAACACCTGTTTGAGTAGCTCCATCACTATCTAAATAATTTTCTGTTAAAACTCCAGTTAAGACATATTCATTACTACCACCCGTAGATAATGTATATTGATTTTTAGCAGTACTGGTCGAATCCCATTCCCACATAATATTGTAACTACAACAAATTGCTTCAGCGCCATCCGTATCTAGTGAAATAATAACATTATCAGTAGCGGTCGCTACCACGTTATTAGCATTACCTTCAGCCATTGATTCAAAATCAACTTCAACACTTAATGTATTGGCACCTGAGGCTACAAAAGCAATTGGTCCTCCAGTAATATTAGTATTTATATCTAAATTATTAACTGTTATAGTAGGACTTACTGCAGCATAAGCAGCATAAACGACCATAACTAGTAAAAAAGCACAAGTTCCAATTAATGTAGCAATATTATGCTTATTCATGTATTCTCACCTATATTAACTATAAAATAAAATCACAAAAAAAACAACCATTAGGTTGTATTTATTTGCTATTTAACATACTTTTAATACTTTAAGAGTATATTCTCCATTCGGAGATAATACAGTTACAGTATCATTTTCTTTATGGCCAAGTAAAGCTTGTCCTAACGGAGATTCGTTACTAATCTTATTATTAAATAAATCAGCTTCTACTGAACCAACAATTTTATATGTATCTTCGTCTTCGTCTTCATCTACAACAGTAACGGTAGATCCCACACAAATAGTTCCTTTACCAACGTTCTTAGCAATTTCACTGTGTTCAAGACGATATTCTAATTCTTTGATTTTTGCTTCAATTTGAGCTTGTTCTGCTCGAGCTGCGTCATAGTCAGCATTTTCAGATAAGTCTCCTTGAGCTCTAGCATCTTTTATTGCTTGAATTATTTCTGGTCTTCTAACAGTTTTTAATTCATTAAGTTCTTCTTCTAATTCTAAATATCCTTCAGCAGTAAGGATAAGATTATTTTCTTTTTTCATAATGGTCTCCCTCTCCTTGTTCTGTAGTCTTTCTCAAGACCAAAGAAATTATACACTCACAAAATACGTTTGTCAATACATTTAGTTACATTGTAAGATACACATATATAATATATGCAATATTTCTTAAATATTTATTATATTTTGAGAATATCTTCAATTCATTGCATCTATAGAATAAACCTTTCCAAATTTTATGAAAAAACTTCAAATTTTATTTTGAAGTCTTTAATTAATTTATTTGAACTCGCATTAAATCATTAACGCTAACAGGCTTGCTTACTTTGACTTTAATGATCATTCTTGGTTTATTCGCAACATCTAAAGATTCACCTTTTTCATCGTATATTTCCGTTATTATATCATTAAAGGTTTCCAAATTTGGGCCAATAAATTGAACTTTATCTCCGATCTTAAAGTAGTTTCTTTCTTCAATGGTTGCAAGCATTGTAACTTCATCAAATGCTTTTACTATACCTAGAAAATCTTGATTACTTTCTTCATCTCTTAATGCATAATATTGTTCTTTATATGTCGGAAGACTATGATAAAACTGTGGTGCACTTTCTCTATTAGCGCATCTATTTAAAATCTTTAAGTAATAAGCTTTATCTTCATCGGTTAAAGTATTATTTAATATTTTATCAATAACTCTTCGATAACACAAAATAATAGTAGCTATGTAATAAATTGATCGCATTCTACCTTCAACTTTAAATGTATTTACTCCGCTTTGAATCATGTCTCCAATATAATCAATAAAATTTAAATCTTTTGGAGTCATCGTAAATGGCACTTCAGCTTCTTCATTAAATACCCAGCGACATATTTGCGCACAGCCACCACGATTAGAGTCACGATTAGTCATATAATTTGACATAATACATTTTCCAGATATTGAAGTGCACATTGCTCCATGAACAAAACATTCAATTTCAAGCCCAGTTTCCTTTTTTATTCTTTCTACATCTTCTTTTAAAGCTTCTCTTGCAAGAACGATTTGATTTACCCCAAGTGCCTTATAAAACTTAGCAGCTTCATGATTTAAAGTACTTGCTTGAGTAGAAAGAATTACTTTAACATTTAAACCAAGTTCTTTTATTTTTCTTAGAACTAAAATATCACTACAAATAATTCCATCTACTTTTACTTCATTTAAATATTTTAAGTAATCCTCAAGTCCATTTATATCATCGTTATGAAATACGATATTTACAGTTACATACACCTTTTTACCTAAATTATGAGCATACTTACATGCATATTCAATATCCTCTAAAGAAAAATTTTTAGCATTAGCTCTTAAAGAAAAATCTTTGCCACCAAAATAAACTGCATCAGCACCATATAATAATGCTATTTCCAATTTTTCTTTATCTCCTGCTGGAGCTAGTAATTCTATCATTGTAGTCCTCCTTTCTAATTATTTTTAACTTTGTATATTGTCTTAGTATCTAAGAATCCTTCATCTGTTAAAACGCATTTAAAGTCATTTTCAGCCACTTTTAACACCTTTTCATCTTCTAACAAGATTGGATAGTAAAATAGGTATTTAACGTCTTTATTAAGCAATCTAGAGCCATCATAATATGGATAATGATACATCATCATTCCAAACTCATTTTCAATACCAATAAACTTCTTATCATTAATATAAAGTTCTTTTTGTTTTTCTTCAGGTAAATTAAATTGTTTAGCGTGATTGGTTAATAGTGTTCTTCTTGAATATAAAGATGGAACTAGTCCAAAAACAAATAAACTTACTTTTTTGTTGGCCTTAGCTATAATCTCATCAATTTCTTCCTCAGTTATATCAGTAGAAACGATAACTTCATCCACATAGTCAAAAAAATAATTTATTGAGGCATAGTTAGTATTAAAGTGACTATAATATAATATCTTTTCAATACCCACATCTTTTAACACTTCAATCAAACCTAAATCATCAAATATTATTCCTTTAATATTACTTGGTAAGTTATGAAGTATTTCTGATAGTCTATTAATAGCATCACAATCAAGTACTCTATTTACAAAAAGATAGGCCTCATCTTCAGTTATTTCCTCTATAGCAAAAGTCTTAGGAATACCAACACAAAAAAAAGATAAAGGATAAACAAAATTGCTTATTCCTAAACCTTTAAGTTTTGGAATTAAATCTAGGTTTGTTATAGTAAATAAAACCTTATTCTTCATTTTTTCTCACGCTTATTGAAAGTCCATCACCAATATTAAAGAATTCTGTATCAAATTCTTCATTAGTTTTTAAAAATTCAATATAACCTTCGATTTTCTTAACTAAGCTTTTTAAATTACCATTTTCTAGTTTATCGCTATTTCCTACATAACCATGGAAATTAATATTATCAGTAATAATAAATCCTCTATCAGATAAGAAATATTTAAACTTTTCAAAAAATTTTGTATATTGACCTTTAGCTGCATCAATAAAAATTAGATCAAATTGCATATCGTTAGATAAATTTACATCTAAAGCATCTTGGTACACAACATTAATTTTTTTATCCATTCCACATGCCTTAACATTTTTAAGACATTCCATATATCTAGTTTCATCTCTTTCAATAGTAGTTACATAAACATCATCTTTAGCACTAGCCATTAAAATTGTTGAATACCCTATTGCACTTCCAATTTCTAAAATATTTTTTATATTATTTTCTTTGATAAACTTCATAATAAAAGCTATCGATTTCTTTTCAATAATAGGCACATTATGTTCCTGTGCATATTCTTCCATTTCTAATATTTTTTCTTTCATAATTCTACTTTCCTATTCATTTTCAAATTTATATTCAATTGCTTTAAACTCTTCATATGTTTTAGCAAAATAAACTTTTCCTGTATTAACATCTGCAAAGAAATAAATGTAATCTGTATTACTTGGATTTAAACTTGCAGTAATACTTTCTAGTGAAGGATTACATATAGCTCCTACAGGTAATCCAATAAAATCTTTATGACGAGTATTATAAGGGTTCTTAGCATTTAAATCATCAATAGTAAGTCCCTCAGTCATATCTTTAAATACTCCATAATAAGATGTGACATCCATCCCAAGAGTCATCCCCATATCTAATCTTGTATATATAACTTGACTAACAGTTTCACGATCACTTTTAGTAACAGCCTCTTTTTCTATAATTGAAGCCATTGTTAAAATTTCATGGGCGCTATATTCGCTGCTTTCAATTTGTTTCTTAAACGGCTCTAAAACCATTTCAGTTTGACTTAACAACTTTTCTAAAATTGTTTCAATTGAAGCATTTTGATAAAACTCGTAAGTATTCGGAGAAAGATATCCTTCCAAAGGATAATAAATCTTACTATTTAGAATTGAACTATCCAAAAACCAATACTTATCAATCAAACTTCTTAAATAATCTTTATCCTCACCTTTAGCTACAATTTCATCATATGTAATATCAAAGTTATTACTAATTAATTTTGCATAATCTACAAATCTTAAACCTTCGACAAAAGTTATTCTAACTGTCGCTGGAACTTCTTTTGTCTTTCCTTGAGCAATTTGATTAATGATATCTAAAGTGCTGTCAGAACGGTCTATTATATATGTTCCTGCCTGTAAATTACTCTTTGAAGAAAAAAATACATAAGCCAGTGCAACATATTTATTTTTAATTAATTCAGCTTTTTTTAAATCGTTAATAATATCTATTTTATTAGTTCCTGGTTTAATGACAAACGTAACTTCATCTGTTTTATTAGATACTGGTTTTAACGATATAACACAATACCCAATTAATAAAGCAAAAACAGCCACCGCAACCCCGAGAATTATTAATACCTTTTTATTCTTCATTTAATCCTCTTTTTCTGTATCGATTTTAGCTAATAACTTTTCAATTAAAGCCCATTCTTCATCTTTCAAAACTGGTAGTAGTACTTCTTTACCATCATTATTTTGATAAATCCCAGCATAAGTTTTAATAAAACCGTCTTCATCAATAACATCATCTGTATAAACTACATACAAATTATCATTTTCCTCAGTTTCAAAAGTCATAATAACTTTATAATCCCTACGATTACCATCGGGATCAGTTAAGCTAATAACATTATTTTCCTTATCAATCATGAAATACTCCTTAGATAACTCTCCAATATTAGAGTAGCAGCTTCCATATCGACTTTGTCCTTAAAATCCTTTGATTTCAAATTATTCTCATGTAATATTCTTTCCGCTTCAACAGAAGTAAGTCTTTCATCTACTGTAAATACATTAACACCTAAAGCCTCAAGTTTTGGAATAAAGTTTAAAGTTCTTTGAGAAGCAAAGCCTAAAGAACCATCCATATTCTTAGGAAGTCCTATAGCTACATCAGTAATATTTTCTTTTTCAATAATTTCTTTTACTTTATCAATCGCAGTATCATAATCTTCTTTAGGAAAACGTATTGTAGTATGCGGAAAAATAATTGTATTAGAGCGATCCGAAATTGCCACTCCTAATGTTTTTGTTCCTAAATCTAAACCTAAATACCTTGCCATAATTATCTTCCTAAATACCCATTTATAATAGCCATTAGTAATTCTTCTCTTGAGAACTTACTAAGTTTTTTTCTGGCTTCTTCTTTACTTGTTATATAACTTAAATCATCAGTCAATATATAACCCACTAATTGATTGGTAGCATTATACCCATTTTTTTCAAGGGAACGAACAACTTCATTTAACGTCATCATGATAAGCTCTTGTCTTAATTCTGCAACATTAAATACAGTTGTATTATTATCAACCATAGTTTCACCTCTTTGATCAGTATTAATTTTACCAAATATCAAATAAGAATTCAACATACCTATTTCTTACACCTTTACACATTAGAGAAAATTTTCATTATTGGACTTTGACAATTTTCTTAAAATTTGGTATAAATCAATTATCAGGGTATACCATTTACCATGTGTACCTTGATGTTTGCTATTCTATATGGTAGCCAAAGACCTGAATAGCAAACCTAAAAGCCTGTGTGCCTGCGCAGGCTTTTTTAATGCCTAAAATTAAATCACAAAAAAACTGCATTTGAGCAGTTATTTATTATTCACAAACTCCTTCACCAGGATTCTTGCCTTCAACATAGGTTTGGCCAAGCATTCCGCAAGACGCCTTAGTAATAGCATCCTTTAGATAGCCCCCAAAATAATTTACTAATGCAATAGCAATTACACTAATTAATGCAATAATCAGAATATATTCTACTAATGCTTGTCCTTTTTTGTTCATAATTTTAATTCACCTAAATCCTTTACTTAATCTTCCTCTACTATATTTGTAAATATAACTTTTTTAGAGTTTTCAATATTCTTTTTCAAACTTTTAGCTCGAAGCTCTTTGATTGTTTTAATACGATCTATTTCTTCAAGCTCTTCAATCTTCTTAAGCGAAGATGCCGTCATTGTATTTCTAATTACGTTTTCAGCAGCCCATGAAAATATTTCACAAATCTCCAGCTGATAACAAACGTAATAAGCAATTAAATTGTTTATAAAACTTTTAATATCAGTTTCTACTAAGAAATCTACATTCTCTTTATATTCTTCATTATATTCAACAGGGAAAACCTGAAGACAAGTAAAATCACTACGAGAGAAATTATAATAATGATTATAATAAATATTTATTTCTCTAAATTCTCGATTATTTACAGCGTTTACTAAATAATCTTTTATCTTAGGTAAGTCATTATAAAAGTTCTCTTTTGATAATTTCATAATAACTTTATCATCAATATATGTAATTTTCTTCCCAATAATAATTTTGTAATCATCTTTTGTTTCTTTAATTTTCGAAGAAACTACTTGATTATATGTAGAACAAAAACCATAGTCTGATGCTATATATATATTTAATATTGGTTTCGTAGGATCTGGTACAATGCTATTCTTATCTAAAACAATATTATCGTTATACATAATCGAAGATATTATCTTAGTTAAAACTGAACTTGTCATACCAAATTCATCTACTTTACTTTTCGCAGCATTTATTCTAACTAACGAAAAGAGATTCATTACTTGAACAATTGGTTTAATGTTCTTCATTATTGTCCTCCTACATAATTGTTACAACTTTTGAACGATAAAATTCATCTAAGTATGCTAAATAATCAGCTATACTTTCATTTTCTTTAATTTTTCTAGGTTTATTATCTAGAGTTGTTTGATTAAATAATGTATCGCTAAGAGCTAATAACATTTTCTTACTTTTAATATTTACTAATCTTATATTATCATCGGTTGTAAGTTGGAAAAACATCTTTTCCCCTTCTTTTTCTTCTTCTAAAACTTTCATCGCATATACACAAGGAATACCTTTATACGTTAGTTCTGTTAATACAACATATTCCTCGTCTTTTTCATCTCTAAAAGTCTTTCCTACTAAACTTTCTTCCATATTAATCCTCCAAATATACATCTAAATTACTTACTTTTGTTTGTAATAAATTCACTTTTGAATTAACAACTGTTACATCCTTTAGTAGATCTACACTAACATCATTAATTTTTAACGTTGCATTCTTAATATCGGCTTCTACAGTTTCAATTGTATCAGTTTCATAACTATAGTAAGTTACATAATTACTATTTGCAATAACATAACTATATGCACTTAAGTTAGTAACTTTTCCATTGATAGAAATTGTGCTTTCCACTGGAATTAAATAAGTATCTACTCCATCATATACAAAGAAGTCGGTTTCTGCTTTTTCTTTGCCATTACTATTAATAACTGAAGATCCAGCTTCCAAAGAAATATAACTATATTTTGGTAAACGATAAGTTAGATTTTGACGATAATAGAAAACTATTGAACTTACTTTAGGAATAATCACTTTTGTCTTGCTACTATCATAAATAGGACTGTTTTCATATACCTTGTATTCCTTAGCAGTAATGTTAATAAGTCCATCATTTTCGTAACTTAATTTAGCATCAAATTCCATTTTTGTTTTATCAAAATACTGATATAAATTTGCATTTGAACTTGATACATCAATTTTATTTTTATTCATTTTGATTAAGCTAATAATGATTAATGACGCAATAATAACTAGTAATAATGCTCCAACAACGGTACAGGCTATATAATTTTTCTTAACAAATTCTTTTATTTTTTTCATATAAATTCTCCTTTACCACGAATGTTTTTAATAAATTTAAATGTTGTAAATATATAAAACAATATTGCGAAGACATTCATAGCTATTTGTAATATTAAATAAGAGAAATCTCCGTGTTCAATTCTTAAAACATTAACTAGATTTGCTAAATAAATTAAAGCTATATTAACTCCATTTATAAATGAATTAATCAGAAGATATTTAGCATTTTTTAAAATGGCAAATGCTAGTATTATCATAAATAAACTAACCAGAATAAAGGCCATTGTTAAATCAATCTTAAGTATTAACGTATATCCAAGTAGTAAAAAATTTAGAATTATTAACGTTAAAGCCATAGTCTGTTTATTAGTGTAATTCATAAATAAACCACTTAAATAGATACTTTTTTTAGAGCCTTTCTTACTCATTATTAATAAAGTTATTACTAAAGCAACTAAGAATACTGCAAAGACAATTGCAAAGTACAAATAGTTGCTTAGTATATCCTTTAGGCTATTCATTTAAATCACCTTGAATCATTAAATTAAAAACATTATTACTATTCATAAATGATGCTTTAATATTTTCAATTGTTAGTTCTTCATCACCAATCTTAATATCTACCTTTCCTTGTATTTCTCCAATGATTGGTAAATAATCAATCATAACTAATAAATTATAATCTTTTGAGGTGATTCGAACATAACTTGCATTCTCATAGGTTGTAAGACCTGTATTTAAATCAAAAACATTTACAGTTAATCCTTTATTATCCATTGTATTTTCCTATATACAAGAAGCTTAATTCATCGATGTAATCGTATGTACCATTTAAGATATTTTCTACATCATTCAATACATCTTCAATAGGAACTTGAACCCCAGCCATATTTGTAAAGCTTTCAGCTGCAAATAGTGGTTGAGAGAAATAATTACGAAGTTTTCTAGAACGATAGAAGATATTTTTATCTTCGTCACTAATTTCGTCTACACCTAAAATTGCAATTACTTCTTCAAGTTCTTCATATCTTGTATAGTATGCAAGTACCTTCTTTAATAAATTATAATGTCTTTCTCCAATCTTATCAATATCTACAAGTTTTGATGTACTCTTAAATACATTAATAGCTGGATGCAGACCTTTTTCACTCATCTTACGATCAAGGGTAATTTGACCATCCATATAGGCTGAAATATTTTGAACAGCTTCATCATTTAAGTCATCGGCAGGAACATAAATTGTTTGGAATGATGTAATAGCGCCATCTTTAGTTGAGTTTGCTCTTTCCTCTACCTTACTAATTAACTCTGCCATATTAGACATATATCCATTTTCTACTAAGATTTCTTTTAATTCCATTGATATTTCACTTTGTGCTTGAATATAACGGTAAACATTATCAATGAATATTAATGAATCTTTTTTCTTTTCATCTCTTAAATACTCTGCAATAGTTAGTCCTGTATCTACAGCTTTACTACGAGATACTGGATTTGATCCCATTTGTCCAAATACTAAGCTAATTTTATCCATTAATTGAGTCTTTTTCATTTCCTCAATTAATTCTTGTCCTTCTCTAGAACGTTCTCCTACACCGATAAAAATAGCGTTAGCAGATGTGTCTGTATAGATATTATGAATAAGTTCACGAATAAGAACTGTTTTACCAACTCCGGCACCACCGATTAGACCAATTTTAAATCCTTTTTGAATTGGAGCAAAAAAGTCAATAATCTTAATACCAGTCCATAACGGTTCAGTATCAATATCAAGTTTTTCTAAACTGATTGTTCCATTTTTTGTAGGTACCTTTTTTACACTTTTAAAAGGTTTTCCATCAATAACATTTCCATATGAATCAAATACACGACCAATTACTTGATCAGAATATTCCATTTCAATACTATTAGCTTTCTTTACTAATTTAGCGCCCTTTTTTAACCCATGATTTGAATTTAATGTAATACATGTTGCTTCAATTGAATCAATGCTTACAACTTCAAAATCATATTTTCCATCTTCAGTACAAACGATATCACCAACGACTAAATCAGGAGAAGATAAAATAACTTTAATTGATACGTCATATATTGAAATAATTTTTCCAACTACCATTATTTTACCTCCTTAATATCGTCAAATAGCGTTACCATTTGTTCTTTAGTAAGCGGACTATATTTATATTGATTAAGTTTAGTTACTATCTTTTGACCTTCAATCATTCTATTTTTCATATTTTCTCCAAGGTCATCTAAGTTAACTAATTCATATATATCTCTAATTTCTAGATAAGATAATAAATCTTGACGAATCTTAATACCAACTTTTTTCATATCTCTAGACTGAACAGCACCACCTAAACGTGATACAGAAAGCCCATAATTTATAGCAGGTCTTTCACCTTTATTAAATTTCTTTAATGATAGAACTAATTGTCCATCGCATATTGAAATAATATTAGTAGAAATATAATCTGTTATGTCACCACTTTTTGTCTCAACAACCGGAATCATTGTAATTGAGCCGCCAGCTTTATGCTGACAACCATTTTCAAGTAATCTTGCATGAGTATAGAAAATATCTGATGGATAAGCATCTCTTCCGGGTATCTTTTTAGCAGCCAAACTCATTTGACGATAAATATCAGCATGTTTCTTTAAATCATCAAATATAATCAAAACATCTAATCCTTGCATCATGAAGAATTTTGCAAGAGACGTTGCTGCATATGGTGTTACATAACTTTTCGCAGGTAAATCATCTGGGAACGCTGCAATTATCATCGTATAACTACTAGCACCTTGTTTAACCAAATCATAGTATATTTCTTTAACTTCTTTTTTAGTCTTACCAATAGCAACGTATAGACACAATACTTTCTTATCTTTTTGATTATTAATCATATCTAAGCAAATTTGTGTTTTACCAGTCTTTTTATCACCAATAACTAATTGTCTTTGACCTTTACCAATTGGATAAAATAAATCTATACCAGCGATACCAGTTAAAAACTCACGTTTAACTTCAGTTCTATCAATTATATCTATCGGTTCAGTTTCAATATCAAATTCTAATAGATTTTCAAATCTTTTTCCTGATATCAAATCATTTCCAAATACATCGACAACTTTACCTAAGCTATCCATTGAAAATGACACTTTAAAATTTTTATTTAAAGTATAAACTTTATCACCAACAGCAATTTTTTCTTTTTGTTCAACTAAGGAAATATTTACAGTATTATCAAATATCGCAGAAATATAGCCTCTTGCTTTATTAACGATGCTTACAGCCTCGAAAAAGGCAACATCTTTTAATCCAGCAACTTCCACAACATTGTTTGACACATTAACTACTCTACCAACACTAAAAATATTATCTTCATCATTAATGTTTTTCATTACGTCAGTAGCTATTTCATCCCACATTACGCTCACACTACACATCCCTTTCATTTATACTATAATCGTATATTCTATCTTGATATTTAATAATCATTCCCTTATAAATATCATCACTATAAGTGGTTTTTATATATGGACTAAGATAATCATAGTTTTTCGTTTTATTTCCTACTATTACCTCAATTTTTGGTAGATTATTTTCAATTAATAATCCTAAATCCAACAAAAATTTTTCTAATTTAAACTTCCTAGTTGTCACATACGAATTAAATACTTCATATTCTTCATCAGTAATCATTTCACCAATAACTTTAATTTGAGCATCCTTATTTAACATTTTTAACTTATAAATTAAATTTGGACTAAAACGATCTTGAAGCATTTGATACGTTTTATAATTCTCATTAACCTTTGTTTTACTAAGAAAGTCTTTTAAAATCTTTTCTTCATCTATTTGAAAGATTTCATCAACTCGATTAGCAATTTTAAGTGCATTAGCCATTTCATAGTCTGTTGAGCTCATTACATTTAATAAGTCTCTATCTACTGCACTTTTTTGTATTACCCTTTCTTTATCCTTAACATTTTCTTCAGTTTGTTCAGAATTAAGACTACTTAGCTTTTGTTCTTTTTCAAGAATTTGAGCATCGTAGTCTTGCATCTTCTTAAAATAATATTCTTTACTATCGCTTGTAATATTTTCAATAAGTTTTCTTAGTGCAAAAAATAATATTAAAGCAAGTAAAGAAATAATAATTATTAAAACTATTATTTCCATGGATTAACTTGCAAATGGGTTAAGATATAAAAGAATATAAATAAATGTGAATAAGAATAATAAGAATACTGCTAGAACAACTAAAATTGTCATAATTGAATGAATTACATCATTTTTAGTTTCGGGATTCCTTCCGATAGATTCTGCTATCTTACCTCCTAACACTCCTAAGCCGATTGATAATCCTAAGAATGTGAATCCTAGAATAATACCAACAGCAATCATTGTTGCAGATAATACGCTTTCCATATAAAAATCACTCCTTTTATAATTTATATTTATATGATGCATCAATTTCTACTGGTGCACCATTATAAATGCAATCTGTTAAAACCAATAAACCAAAACTTCCTGAGCCATCATAAGTGATTGTACTTACAAATCCATCCTTACTAGCTGCAGTAGTATTTACCACATCAGTAGCCACTAAAACCCCGTCTATATACATAGCAACATTTGCACTATCTAGTGTATAGTTACTATCTATCTTCAATATATATCTTACACTATTATTGCTAGTCTTTTCAAGAGTAATATTGCCATTTATATTTTTTGTTTGTGCTAAAACTGAATCAAACAACACATTTTGAGTTACACCAGTTTCATCATCATAAGAATAATAGAAATCAAATCGATATTCATTATTCGCTCTTAAATCTTTTACTGTATATTTAGTTGCAGACATATCAAGTGAATAAGTATTTATTTTTTGACCATTTAGAGAAACTACTACATAAATAGTTTTATATTCTGCAAAGGGATCGAACACTACATAATTAATATCTGCTGTACTCGCAGTAGTAGTTACTGACATAATCGTTGTTTTACGATTAATATATTTATCAATAACTTCGGGTTCAGGTTTAACAGTTGGAGTTTCAGGATAAATAGTTTCACTACCAGCACCTGTTCCAGAACCAGTACCTTCACCATCTCCAGCATTACCACCAGTAACGTTTCCATTACCAGAACCGCTTCCACTATTTCCACTATCATTTGGTTTTTCTTCAGGCTTTTCATATTCATTTGTTGAACCATTTATTTTAGCAAGATCAATTGTTTCATCATTAATGTTTAATAGCTCTTCATTAACATTAAACGAGAAGCCATCAGTAATAATCACTAGATTGCTAAATGTTTTAATATTAACTTCATCATTAAATAAATAACCATTACCAGCTTTATCTATATTAATATGAAGATAATCACTTGCATTTAGTGAACCATCAGCACTTTTAATTGATGGTGCAATAACTAAATATTTACGATCATCAATTTTAAATATTCTACTTGCTGCAGTACTATTTACCACAGTCTCACCTTTTAACTTATTTACTTCTCCGTTTTTTAATATTTCATAAAATGTACCAAGCAATTTAAGTTCTTTAACACTTGATGTAAAGAATACTGGCGTACCCCCAACATTTACCTTTTCATTACTTACAGCTACATAATAACGACCTAATAAGTCTTTTTTAGCATAAGTTTTTTCTTTTATATTAAGTATCTCATCATTGCTATCATAAACGACGCTCCCAGGAGCAATATCGTATTTGGTATTTAAGTCTTTAAACTTAAATCCAATAAATACTAATACCGCTCCTAAAAGGATAAGCGTTAAGATTGAAAGAGTAATAATATAAGCTTTGTTCTTTTTATTTAACTTTCTCATTATGCCGCCTTCCCGCTTTCATACATCGTATAAGCATCGTACTTAGTATCATCTAGAATATAACATTCATTTGTAGTCGCATTCCAATAGTTTGATACGCTATTATCAAGACACAAGCTTTCAGTTGTTAAACCAGATGCTACATTACCACCTAAGTAGAATTGGAATAAAATTGAGTAACCAGCTCCTACCGGATAATTTGTATTTGGTATTGTTATTTGATAGTAATTATCACCTATTGTTTCACTAGAACTACTATCATTTTTATGCTCAACTTTATTATTTTCATCAAAGATTAGTGTGCCATCAATAGCAAATAAGTTATCACCACTTGTTCTTGTAATATGATATACAATACCTGCTACATAGGCTTCTTGGTCAGGATCAGGAATTAAACTTCCATCTTCAAGACTAATGTAATCTCTTGTCATATTTGTAGCATAACCAAATTTTAATATTGAGGTATTACTTAACGCTGAGTATTCAATACGTCCTACTGAAATACCATTATCTCCTAAAGTATAAATCAAGTATGGAACTGAATATACATTTTCAACTGTACCGCCAACATTATTTGTATAAGTCTTATAATCTATCATTAAATAATAAGCACTATTTACATCTAAGTTTTCATAAGTTAATGTAGTCATCATATCAAGACCATTTTCAGTTACATTAAGAACAAATTCAGTACCTTCAATTTTAACTTTATCTGCTCCAGTAGCTAAATAAGCAATATATTGACCATTTTCTTTATTTACTTCAGGTTTACTAATTACACGGTCTGGATCAGTAAATAATATATCAAAGCTTAAATATGGATTTTTACCATCTTTGAATTCTGCATTTTTAATAACATTTACTGAAGGATTCTTTAAAGCTCTTAAATTTAAACTATTATTATATATTTCATATTTATTTACTTGACCATCAAGTTCTTCAACTACAGCATTAATTACTAAATTATAATTTGTATTAAATTCGAAATCTAAATCTTCACTAATGCTGATATCGTGATAGATTGATGCTAAGTAACTACCATTTTTAGTAAAACACGTTCCATCGTAATTATTATAACTTATATCACAAGCTTTATATTTACTTGCATCTACACAAATACTATTATCATCATTGCATATTTGGTATTCTAAATTATCAATTCCAACAATATCATCAATTTTATAATTTGTAGTTAAGTATCTAGTAGCATAATCTGTTTCAGAAACAGTATCTAACGCTGCATTTGATACGCTAACCTCTTCAGCAGTCTTAGTAGTAAATTCATAATTAAATGTTGCATAAGTACTAGATGTTGTATCTACTAAATAAGTTTTTTGACCAGCCATTTTCATATACGCTTTTAGATAATAAGTTGTTCCAACGTTTAATTTATCAATTACAATTCGATATTCTACAGTAATTTCTGTATTATCAGTAACAGTTTCATCAAAAGTAATAATTCCTGTTCTATGATCATAACTATAATTTTCTACAGCACCAGCTGTCGTTCTTACAGCAGTAATATCAAACTTATAATCTGAATCTGCTACAAGTTTATATCGACCATCCACTACAGTTCCCTTTTGAATCGTTAGGTAATCCTTATTAACTTTAAGTTCTTTTACAAATGCATCCGTTTCTTTATCATATACTTCTACAAATACATAACGATTTCCATCTTCTTCTGCATCAATATCATTTTCTGTAATACCAGATAAACCTAAGTTAACTTTTATACCATTAATAATGTTAGCTTTACCCATTACATTAATTGATGGAATTACACGATCAAACTTAAAGTTTCCAATACCATTTATTGTAGATGATTTTAATTCTTTAGCCACAATTGGAAGTGTAACTTGCAAAGCCCCATAACCAAATGTTACTTCAATACCTCTATTTGTAACAACATAACTAGGATTAATGAAGTTTGTACTTTGAGTAGGAATTAAGTTAGAATAAATTGTATTTATAAAATAAATTTTTCCACTGCCGATATTATTATCATCAGCATTATCATCAACAAATCCGCCTTTGCTATTAGCATAAGCATATACAGCAGATAATGCAGATGGACTAAACGTTACTTTATCTAAAGTAATACCATGTACAGATAAATAATTATCGTTATACACTTGACCATTTTGTTCGATGATCTCGTTAGACATTACTTGAAATGCATATTTTCCTTGGCCATTAGCTAAATAACTAATATTACCAGAATCATACATTGCGCTTAACGAAACCGTTAAGTTTGCATTTTTGAATGAACCAAAAACATTTTTGAATGTTGTAGAATTATATAACTTAGAATAGTCTACATATAAACAAGTGCTTACTTCATCATCACAAGTACCAACGTAAGCAATTCTACTTAAATTGTCATATTTGCTTGTGTTTCTCCATGAAGCTTTAACTGATGCACCTTCATAGTAATCAATCATATTCGAACTTATTGGTGAAGTTATTCTTGCACTGTTTGTAATATTATTAATCACAAACTTTTTATTTGAACCTTCGATTGCTAATTCTAATGTATAGAACGCAATTCTATTCTTTAATTGTTTATTTAATAATTTTTCTTCTTCAGTTAGACTGTCATATGGTTCTGAAATCTTTAATGAGAACAAGTTATTATATTTAGATGAACCTAATTCATTTAGTTCTAAATCAAATCGAACGTTGCTAATATCATATACGCCTTCAAAGGTGAAATTATTGATATCAACCCTAGTTGCCTCTGTTCCCTCAGCTTCTATTAATATTGGGTTCAAATATACGTTATATACATCTCCGTTATTTAATCCAGTAAACTTAACACAATCATATTTACTTGTATAATTTTTTCCTTTTAAGTCGCTTGAATTGGCGCAAGTTGCCGCTTCACCTTCTAAACTAGATTCTCCAATTTCATAATATACTTTATAACCATCAGGTAATGCACCATCAACATCAGTTACATTATATTTAAATGAAACTGAATTAGTATCACTTACCCAAGGGAATAGAATCATTGATGGAATTTGTTTTGGAACTTCTATCGGTAACGATTTAACAGGAGTCGGAGTTTCAATATCATCAGATGAGAACGGATAAACTAAATCTGTTTCGCCATCATCGTTTAAGTCTAACTTAACAGTGTACTCAACTTGATATATACGTCCACGTTTGAAGAAATCAGGATAATCTTTAAACATGAATTCATAAACAGGAATAATACTGCCTTCATCAATTTCAAGTTTGTCTGAATAAGTCATTTGAGCAGCCTGAGCAGTTGTAATATCTCTAATAACGAAATTAATCTCTGTTACATACTTTTTATTACCAAAGCTTGGCGTAACTTTTAAACCAATGATTGTATCTCCATTTAATGCATCTTCGCGATATGCAGGTTTTTCACTATTTAAAATAGGAGTCACTGCAATTGTTGCATCATTATTCGATAATCCTAAGAGAACATCGTTAATTTCAAATGTTAGTGAATACGGTTTAAATTCTACGTAATCAACACCACTCTTACCGTTTGTAAGTTTAATAGTATATTTTTTAGATATTTGACCATCTTGCGTTATATGAAGTTTAATTAAATCGTCAAGAGTTAAACCAAAGTCTTTTAGGGTGAATGTTTTGGCATTATTGAAGAACTCTTCAACGATATTGGTTTCAGCGCCAATATGAATTGATCCCAAGTACATTCCTGTTGCATCAGCGCCTTCATATAACATAATGTCAAACCCTGACATATTGTCCCTTACTGTTTCTGAAGTAGTTTCATCAATTGAAAATTGCATATTTACTTCAAATACTTTTTCAAAAGCCTCTATTTCATCTAAGTCTCTTGCAGACATATCAGTTAAAATAATATCAGCTTTTTCAGTCATTAATTTAATAGCCCCAATTTGTGTATAACCAGCTTCAATCTCTTCTGATTCTAAATCAACGAATGCCATTAAACCAATTGTATAAACCTCATCACTTGTAAGTTCAGAAAGTTCTAAATAAGCACATTTTGTTGTTTCACTTTCTTCATCTGGGCACTCATTATACTCTAGCATTTTAGTATCACTTACACCTAAACTATTTACATATTCAACATAAATATTCTTGGTAGTATCAATAGCGTTATCACTATCTGTAATTGTAAAGTAACCATTTAATGAATTTGATGTTACTCCAGTTGTTGTAAATCTCATCGTTGGACTCATCTTCGCATCTAGGTTAAAATCGTTACTTGCTAGTGTTTCATAATCAATATTCTTTTCATTATCATTCAATGAAATAACAGCTTTATAATAGTATGTATGATGATTTTTAATGTCTTCATCTGTTTTAACTTCGATAGGGTTTAAAGTTTCTTTCTTAATAGATTTTACGACTTCATCAGTTTCTTTATCATACACTACATATGTTACTCCTTTGATTGTAGCATCATCATCAACGATAGCGCCTAAATCAAATTTAATATTATAGTCTTTCTTGTTTGTTATAGCTATTGGAGAAGCCACAACACTTCCATCCTTAAATGGATTAAACTTTAATGTTTTATTTTCTAGGGTCACAGCAGCACCGCCAGTATACACAACATTGCCATATGTGACATTTTCAATTTTAGCAGTATATTTAGTATTACTCTTTAAACCGCTGAACGTAACATTTTGGCTTTGGCCATTATTTGTAAAGTCATAACTTTCAATTAAATTACCTTGAGTATCGTATAAATTTAACGTGGCATTTGTAAACGTTGCATTTTCAGAAAAATTAATATTGTATGAAAGCTCGTCGCTTGTAACATAATCTTTTACTAAATCTAACCCCAAATCTCTAGTAGAGAATGTTCTTTGGAACATTGTGTAATCATTAAATATCGCATTATTTCTCACGTAAGAAGCAAATATTGTAACTAAATAATCAGTATTACTTCTTAATCCATCTGCAATATAATCAATCGTTCCAGAATAATTTGTATACGTTTTATTAACGATTTCGCCAGTTTGTAAGTTAACATATCTAACTGTTACCGGGCCACTTATTAAGTTATTCTTATCAATTACATTAAATTCTAAATTAATTTTATGAGAATTAACTGAACTATTTAAAAGTTCAACATACGGAATATTTTTATATTCAATAACTGTTTCGACCTCATATTCTGGAGTACTTCCTCCGGTTTGACCAGAACCACCAGAACCTTGACCTCCGCCCTCTCCTGGTTGACCATTACCTCCAGTTTGGTTTCCACCGTCTCCAGAACCGCCGCCAGAACTTCCTAACTCAGGTTCCTCATATAAAATATCAATATTCTCATTATGATTTATAATAATTTCACTCAAGTTAATCTTAGCTTCGTTTTCATAAAAAATCACTTGTTTACTAAGATCAATCTTAATTTTGTCGCCAACCATTATGTAGGCTTCATCACTAATAGTCTCAATATTCAATTTTCCGTTATCTATTTTCACAGTTTGACCATCAATAAAATTCAATTCAAAATAATAATCAGAAATAAGTTCTTCAGAACTACTTAGCTTTAATTTCAAGCCGTTACCAGCAACAATGTATTTACTATCATTGATTCTACCAATAAAATTATCAATTACAATGTCTTTTTCAGTAGAGTCTATCACATATTTACCAGAATTATATTCAATTAAATAATTACTTTTAATATTGTAATACGGTACAAATGCAGAACCAACTTGATTCAAATCTAATAAAACTCCATCTGTTAAGAAGTTAATAGATTTATCTTCATAAAACACAAAATTGTACTTGCCAACTTCTTGTTTTACATCATCTTTATCTTTAAAGATTACTTCTTTACCATAACCTCTTTTATAACTAGTACCCTCTGTAAAATAAATTTTTTCAGATTTTTCTGAGTCACTAATGCTTACATAACCATTTTTATAAAAAACAGTTGCATCCTTTGTAGCTATTTTATAAATCGAAAAAAGAAGTGCTGTAAACACTACAACGCTCACAAAAACAATGATCATTAATGATTTATTTTTCATTACCTTCACCCTATCTTATTATTAATAATATTGTACCAAAATTGACATATAATAGTCAATCTAATTAAGGTGGTTTTGGGAAGATTTTACTGATTTTTTGAAGCACAAAAAAAGCTAGCATTTGCTAGCTTTTCTATAACGACTAATTTAAAGCGTCTTTTAATTTGCTTCCAGCTTTGAATGAAGCAACAACCTTTGCAGGAATCTTGATAGCTTCTTTAGTTAATGGGTTGATTCCTTCTCTAGCAGCTCTTTCTTTAGCAGAGAAAGTACCAAAACCAACTAGAGTAACTTTACCGTCTTTTTTAAGACCAGAAGTGATTCCGTTAATGCAAGCGTCAAGTGCGCGTGTTGCATCAGCTTTAGTTAAACCAGCTTCATTAGCAATAAATTCTACTAATTCAGTTTTAGACATGTCTTTACCTCCTATATCTATTTGCAAGGCCCATTGTCCTTACATATTAAGATTAGCAAACTTTGATTTTAAAATCAATAAAAAAGTGCAAAGTTTTCGGTCATTTTGCACTTTTTGCACCTATAAAACAATAGCAATCAAATTATTAGCACCTTTATTGACTATTTTGGTTACTGTATTTGACAATTTAAATCTTGTATTATCAGGCATCATCGCAAGTTTAGCTTCTATTCCTTCTTTAACAATTTGTTCTAAACTTCTGCCAAATATTTCGCTTTGCCAAATACTATTCTTGTCAATTTCATAATCTTTCATGATATAGTCAATTAATTCTTTGGATTGAATTTCACTACCTATTATCGGTTCAAACGTTGATTCAACATCAACTTTAATCATATGAATCGATGATGCTGTGGCTTTTAACTTAACGCCAAAGCGACTTCCCTGTTTGATGATCTCTGGGGTTTCCAATCTCATATCCTTAATTGTTGGATGAACAATGCCATACCCAGTATTTTTCGCCATTTTAATTGCACTTCGCAAAGATTTAAGTTCTTCTTCTCCACTTTTAAAGGATACAAACATATTAAGTAACGCTGACTTAGTAAGACTTTGACTACCCATAACTTCTTTTAACGTATTTTGGTATAGCTCTTCACTACTTTCAAGTGTTACAGTAACAGTTCCATTTGCAGAATCAAAATCGCTAATAAAGCTTTTAGATATATATTCACTGTCTTCAAAATATTTGGTAATTTCGCCGGCGTCTTTAAGTTTATTTATTGCAAGCGCACTTTCCCTAATTTTACTCAAATAATGTAATTTAATGTGATGATCTTCGGGTAAAACATCAATCCATTTAGGAATATTGATATTAATATCTTCTACTGGGAACTCATATAATGCAGTTCTTAAAATATCATTAATATCTCTTTGCTCTAGTTTATCAGCACTACACGCAATTACCGGTACCTCATAACTTTCCTCTAAAGTTTTAGCAAGTTGTTTCGCATTCGAAGATGTCGGTTCTAAGCAGTTTAAAAGAACAATAAATGGTTTTCCTATTTCTTTTAACTCTGTAATTACTTTAGTTTCCGATTCAATATAATTTTCTCTTTCAATATCAGTAATCGAACCATCTGTGGTAACCACTACCGCTATTGTAGCATGATCTTTGATAACTTTTTGTGTTCCTATTTCAGCAGCCTCAGTAAGCGGAATATAATCTTCAAACCATGGGCACTTAACCATTCTCGGATTTCCGTCTTCATCTAAAAAACCTTGAGCACCATTAATTACGTATCCAACACAATCCACTAACTTAATATTCGTTGTAAATTCATCAACTTTAATCGTAGCCCCAGAAGAAGGAACGAATTTTGGCTCCGTAGTCATTATCGTTTTACCTTGTGCACTTTGAGGAACTTCATCTAAACATTTTTTCTTCTCATACTCATCTTCAACATTGGGAACTACCATATTTTCAATAAATCTTTTGATAAACGTTGATTTTCCAGTTCTTACCGCACCCACAACGCCAAGATAAATCTGACCGTTCCCCTTCTTGCTAATCGAAGCAATAACATTTTCCTTTTGCATTTTCTCCCACCTTTTTCTATTAATATCTATTCAAAATGGGAAAATATATTCAAAAAAAGATACTCCTTACGGAATATCTTTGTTATTAATGTTTTTTTCTTTTCTTCTTTGATTTTTTTAATACTAAAAATATAAAGCTAACTAAACACAATAGACCAATATACAGCAACGGTTGATGATACTCAATATCACTTTCTAAAAATACGTTAAATTCTGTTAACTTAGTCTGCTCTAACAAAACTTTTATTACTCCTAATTTATCGCCTTTTTTGATATCTGAAGTAATTTCCTCCGTGCCTTCATATTCATAGATAATTTTGTCTTTATCAAGACCGTTTTTTAAATATAGTTGTATTTCCTCATTAGAAACTATGTCATAAGTTTTAACTTTACCCCATTTAACAGGTAAAGTCTTTAACACTACGTCTTCTTCTAATACAGTTTGGTAACTATAATTAGAACTATAGTAGTTATAAATAGTCAATGAATCTTTTACAGCATTAGCTTTACTTGAAGTATCTGAACCAATATTTACCAAAAGATAATCTACATTATTGATTGTTGCCGTTGAGGCTAAACAATAACCAGCAGCATATGTAAAACCACTTTTAGCTCCTGTTATTTTCGATATATCTAATCCAAATGGATTTGCATAACCATATAAAGTACTTTTAAGATTTAAGCCTAAACTATCTATAGAGTAGTTTCTTGTAGTAAATATTTCTTTAAACGTTTTATTTTCTAGAGCATACTGTAATAATTTTGCAACATCTTTAGCAGTCGAATAATTATCATCATGATCCATACCTATAGGATTTTGAAAAGATGTATTACTTAACCCTAACTCTTTAGCTTTATTATTCATTAGCAAGACAAAAGCATTTACATTTCCGCTCGTGTGAAACGCAAGGGCATTTACTGCATCTGCTCCACTTGGCAATAACGCTCCATAAAGCAAGTCTTTAACAGTAACTACATTCCCAGATTTCAAACCTACTATAGAATAACCCGTTAAACCCTCAAGCATTTTATTTTTGATGGTGACACTTTCATTTAAATCTGGATTTTCCTCAATAGCTACAATTGCCGTCATAATTTTAGTTAAACTAGCTATCGACGTTTTCTCCTCGCTATTCTTTTCATAAATTATCTGTGGATCATTTAAATTATACAATACAGCATAATCAGATGTAATCTCGAATTCATCAGCGTAAACCGTAGTGAAACCAAATGCTAAAAGCAAACTTAACAATAACAATTTTATTCTTTTCATATTCTACCTTCTTTATAAAGAGAATATCATAATTTACTAAAATTGAATATGTGTTACAAAACATTTTACAAGAAAAAAGATACTATTCAAAGTATCTCAAAACATTTTATCGATATTTCCTGGAACTTTATCATTTACAACTTTATCAATAATCTTTTTACGTTTTTCATCACTTACTCTTTTACCTGTCATCATTGATAAAGTATCAATTACTTCATTCAAAGTTTTTTCATCTTTCATATTACCATTCTGAAGTTTTTGAGCTAGTGAAACAATCGTATTTTTATCTACTTTTGTCTTTTTTTCCACTTTACCCCAAAAGCTATTATCAAATCCCATAAATTATAAATCACTCCTGATATAATTTATGCAAGAAAAAAAGAAGGTAACTATTATTTGTTACCTTCTTTAATAATTTCTAATGCTCTATGCATAGTCATATCATATTTTACAACATCAATTGTTCCATATGCTTTAATTAATTCTTCTACTGTAATTCCATAGTTTTCAGCCATTTCTTTTGCTTTAGCTTCAACTTCTTTATCAGTAAATTCAATTTTTTCAGCTTTAGCAACTTCTTCAATTAAATAACGATATTTAACTCTCTTAGTTGCTTCGCCTTCCATATTTTTATGAAGATCTTCATGAGTTTGTCCAGTAAGTTCATAGAATTTTTCTAAATCTAATCCTTGCATCTTAAGTTGTTCTTCGTATTGATGCATCATATGATGAACTTCTTCATCAATAATTTCTTCATTAATTTCAACTTCCATATTGTCAGCAGCTTTTTCTAAACATTTATCAATATATTCGTCTTCTAATTTTTTATTTTTTTCTTCAGCTAAATATTTTTTAACTTCTTTCTTTAAGTCTTCTAAAGTCTTAACTTCTTCATATCCTAAATCTTTGAAGAAATCTTCGTTTATTTCAGGAACAATTCTAGTTTTAACTTCATTAATTTTAACTTCAAATTTAACCGGTTTATTTTTTAAGTTTTCAACATATTCAGCAGGGAAAGTTAAATCTAATGTAACTTCGTCTCCAACTTTCTTACCAACTAAGCCTTCTTCAAAACCAGGAATAAACGAATTTGAACCGATTTCCAATGAATAGTTTTCAGCAGAACCACCTTCTAATAGTTCGCCATCAACATAACCTTTAAAATCAATTACAGCAGTATCGCCGTTTTCAACTTTACCACCATCTTTAGTAGCAAGGTCAGCCATTTGGTCTTGTAAAGCTTTGATTTCATTATCTACTTCTTCGTCAGTAACTTTAGCTTTTTCTAATTTAATTCCTAAATTTTTATATTCACCTAATTTAACTTCTGGTTTAGAAATTACAGTAAATTTGAAAATTATATTACTATCACTAATTCCAGTTACATCAACTTTTGGTTCAGCTGCAGGTGTTAAATCTTTATTTTCTGCTAATAATTTTTTATAAGCATCAGCTATAGCTACATCTACTGCATCCATGTATAATGATTCAATACCAAATTTTTTGATAAACATTTCTTTAGGACAAGTACCTTTTCTAAAACCATCAACTTTTACTTCTTTTACTTTTTTCTTATATGCTTTATCTAAAGCGTCTTTCCATTCTTTATCAAGTTTAATTTCAAACTCTTGAACGTTCTTTTTCAATTTCTATCTCTCCTTCACATCACAATCTATTATATAATAAGTCCAAAATCTTTACAAGAAAAAAAGAGTATTACTACCCTTTTATCACCAATAAATTAAGAACACCCAGTAGGCTTAAATGTTATTGTTCCTCCATAACTTTTACCCATTTGTTCATTTTGATTAACTGACAAATTATAGTGCCTTAAAGTGAATGTCCACGTTTGAGTTACAGCTCCACTCGAATTTGTATCGGTTATCTTTCCGGAATATATTGAACCACCAGTTGTTGCCTTACTAAGATCATATTCGAAAGAAGTATTTTGCCCAGTAGAATCAGATCCTATTAAAACAAATTCCTTAGCACCTGTAGTATTGGTTGCACTATTCTTATAGATTGTAGTAGGAATATACCAAATATTATACGTACAAGTTATCGAAGATACACTGCTTGCATTATCTAGCATAACAGTATCTGTAGCAACAGAACTTTCAACATAACTATTTCCACCAGACCCTAAAAGAGCTGGATTAATAGTGAAATTAAGTGTGCTTCCCGCTGTCATCAAATATGTAATTTCCAGTTCTGGTTCAACCGTTAAATTATAAGTAGTATTCGCCGAATTATATGATGTATAGTAAGCATATGAAGCACTAAAAAGAATAACTATCAAAAAGATAGTTGCAAGTAAAGCTCTTTTATTCCCTTCATATACTGTACTTTTTTGCATAAATACCTACTCTTCTATAAATTAATTTATTTCTTGTGGATGATTCTTATGAAATATAAATAAAATTATTTCTTTAATAATCGCCATACATGGAGTTGCAACAACCATACCTAAAATACCAAAGAAATGTCCAAATAATAGCAAGCCAACTATAATCATTACTGGATGAAGCTGCATTGCTTTACTCATAACAACAGGTTGTAACAAATAACTTTCTACAAGTTGAACAATAACAACGATAACTAATACCCCTAGCCCCACTATAGGCCCTTGAGTAAAACCAACTACTACAGCAGCAGCTCCACCAATGTACGGTCCAATATATGGAATCAAATCAGTAAGACCACACAATAGCCCAAATAATACTCCAGCATTTAATCCTACTAAAGCAAATCCAATTGTATCACATACAAATACCATAAAAGCTACTAATAAAGTTCCATTTACAACTCTTCTTGCATTGATACCAATATTTTTAAATAAACCTACATAATCTTGGCGATTTTTCTTTGGTAATATTTTATAAAATGCCATTGTTATATTATCAAAATCAATTAGCATATAAATACCAACCACAAAACTAATCAATATTGTTCCTACCGCAGAAACCATACCTTTAACAATTCCTAAAATGCCATTAGGAAGTGATGATGTAATATTTACTAATAAATCTTCACCAGCAACCATTAAACCATCTTTTATTGAACTAATATCAACACCTGTTATATCAAATTTATCAATACTACTAGTTATAAATCCAGTTACACTAGTTAAAACCGTTGGAATATAAGAAATTAAGTCATTAACTTGATTGTATAAAACCGGAATAAACAAATAGATAAATAAGAATATAAAACTTATGATACCTATAAATATAATTATCGCACTTAATACTTTATTTAATCCTTTATCAACCATTTTCCTTTGCAAAGGATAAAATAACCAAGCTATTACAAAGCCAATAAAAAGTGGCGATATAACTTTTAATGCCCCTATTACAAAACTTAATAATTTAAGTTGATTAAGCACTATAACTGCACATAAAAAAATTCCTACAATAACAATTATGTACACTACACGCAGCAAACTTTTGGATAAATGAATAAGTTCATTTAAACCTTCTTTATCAATTTCTTTACCTTTTTTCATTCTATCACGTACCCTATAATATTATTATATAAACTTTTTCAAAGATAATCAATAAAAAAACAGCTAAGCTGTCTACTTAACTGTTTTTCAAAATAACATTTTCATACATATAAGAATAAATATTTCTAATTGTTTCATATTCATTATTAAAAAGAACTTTTAATACTTCATATACGTCTTTTTTATTAATAGCAACCTTCATTAATTCTTTAGTTTCACTACTATACTTTAAATATATATTCATAAATTTATTCATAATTTGTTTATTTTCTATATACTCTGCTAAAAAAGTATCAAAAGAAAAATTAACATCACTAGTCATTACTAGATAACGGTATTTATTTTCATTAATAATTTGTAATTTGCCATTTAAATAAGCTTCAGAAACTAAGTTATTAGTTTTAATCATATCTTTAATTTCTAAAATTGTATACTTCTTAGTAAATTCATCAATAGCTTCTAATCTAGTATAATTAATAGGAATTGTATTATTTAATAACAAATTAATATCAACAGGCATAAAATCACCAGGTCTAGCTTCAAGAACTAAATGATATGCTTTTTGAGTTTCCATAATTATACCTCCAATTAAGTCGAGGGATAAATATATCATAATTTATAAAAGCTGTCAAATTATATTTTTGACAGCTCTCTATTAAAACGATTTTTCTTATTTTCTATTGCTACCCTTTCAACGCAAAAGATCATTAGAATAGCATTTATAGTATAACTACCCCCATAAGATAAGAACGGAAGCGGTACTCCAGTAAGTGGAATAAGTGCTAAAACTCCTAATAAATTAACTAATATATGAAGCGCAAAATACCAAAAAGCACCATATGCAATCAAGCTTGTACGTAAATTATCAGCACTTTTAGCTATTTTAAACATTCTAAGAAGCATTACTCCATATCCTAAAATTACTACTACACCAATAATAGCTCCAAGTTCTTCACATATAATCGGGAAAATAAAGTCTGTATGACTTTCTGGTAAATACATATATTTTTGTGTACTTTGGCCTAAACCCATTCCAAATAATCCGCCATTGGAAATAGCAATTAATCCATTACAAACCTGATATCCAGTATCTTCTTTATATCTAGTACAAGGACTCTTATAATTAAAACGGCTTAACTTTTCGCTACTGAAAATGTCGCCTCCCTTAAACATTAAAACTCCACCAACTAAAACAACTGCAATTAGCCCCAACTTCATGATTTTCGAGATGTTTTTCATGATCATTGGAACACTTAAAAAGGTTAACCCTGATATTGCCAAAAGAATTGCCGCACTACCCCAGTCTGGTTGTTTAGCAATTAAAAACGTCATTACTAAATCAATACAAAGAGGGATAAAATACAAAGATAAATTTCTTTGATTAGAGTATGTTAAATTATGATAAAAAACAGCAGTAAATAGAATTAAAACTGTCTTAGCAAATTCGCTTGGTTGTAAATTAAAAGGACCAATAGCAAACCAACTTTGGGCATTATTAGTAATCTCCCCTTTTACTAATACCAAAACTAGTAAAAAGAAAACCCCAATGGTACCAGCATATGAAATAAATTTATACTTTTTCGTAGGTATAAATAATATAACAAAGCCTACAATATACGCAAGAATTAATACAATCAATTGACGAATAAAAAAGTGATTGGAAGAAACTTGATACCTTAATACTGTTGATGCACTTGATGCAGATAAAATCATCATAAGTCCAAATACAGAATATATAATAGTTAAAATAAGTAGTGTTTTATCAATTTTCTTTATGTCCTTCATATTCTCTCTCCATTATAAATTCTATCAAAAGAAGCTTTTAAAGTCCACGATTTATTCAAATTACAACTTTTGTAGTGTCAAAATTGACAAAGTTCTAATATCTTATAATAGATACATAAAGGAGGGTTACATATGTATTATTATGGAAATAACGGCTACTACGGTGGCGGTTACCAAGCTCCTTGTTGCGGTGGCACATACGCTGGTTATACAAGTGGATACGGAATCGGTGCTGCTATATGGATAGTACTTTTCATACTACTTGTAATAATTATTGGTGCATGGGGCTTTGGTAATAATCAAGGTTTCAATAACTAGGAAGCTTTGCTTCCTTTTTTTTATGTCTCAATTGAAGTTTCAAAAAAAATTTGGTATTATAACTGCGAAGAGGAATTATTATGAATTTACCAAATATTAAAATTTTAGACGAAAAAAATAAAATCCTTCGAACTATTTCAAAGGATGTTACCTTCCCTATAGACGAAGAAACAAAAAAACTAATTTATGATGCCATAACATATCTTGAGATGTCACAAGATGATGACATTGCTTTAGAATATGATTTACGAGCAGGTATGGGACTTGCATTTATTCAAATGGGTATTCCCAAAAGAATATTTGTAATTGCTAACAAAGATGAAAATTCCGGAAAATTTGAGGAACACATTATTATTAACCCTACTATTGTGGCTCAAAGCGAAGAGCTTGTATATGTCGGCGAAGGTGAAGGCTGTCTTTCAGTAAATCGTCCTGTTGACGGCATAGTTCCAAGACATGCAAGAATTACAGTAAAATATAATGACATCGAAGGAAAAGAAAAAACAGTTCGTGTACGCGAAGACATAGCAGTTGCATTCCAACACGAAATCGATCATTTAAATGGTATCCTATTCGTTGATAAAATAGATAAGAAAAACCCATACAAAAACAAAGAAAAAATGAGAGAAATATAAAAAACAAATTCAAATGAATTTGTTTTTTTATACATTTGCAACGCAAGCACCTGGAACAATTGATAAAGTTCCCTTTGGCGTTTGCCCCATTACAGAATTTTGATCAACTGCTAAATTATAAAACTTTAAAGTAATTGTCCAATTATGAGTTACCGTCGTCGTCGAAGTTGTCGCAATACTTCCAGTATACATTGTAACTTCAGTAGTTTTATCTGCTAGTGAATAATCAGCAAAGGATAATGATCCTGCACTACCAGCAACAACAAATTCTTTTAAACCTGCATTCTTAGCAGCCGTTGATGATGTAAATGCCGTCGTTGGTATATATTTAATTGAATAACTGCATGTTGCACCTTTTGTAAAATCACTACTTGTAGTCATTTTTACTGCCATAGTTGTAGATTTAGATATATAAGATGTATAAGTATTTGATGCATCATGTAAACTTAGATTATCCCAAGAAATCTCTAAGGCAACAGACGTATTTCCTGAATAGGCCATCGTTATACCATTACTTATATCTTTGATTTGCATATTTGCTGTAGTTGTCCCAGTATTAGTAGGTTTTCCTATGTAAGCAAAAGCTAAAGCTATCGAAGTCATTAACACTATAACAAAAATAGTTAAAATAACAATATTTTTCTTTTTCATATAAATTACCTTCCACTATAAAGAGTATATCAAAAAGCCCGTAGATAAACAACAATCAAGAAAAAAATAGACATTATTTTGTCTATTTATTGGCTAATTACATATGGATTAGCTTGTGTTCCCTTTCCCCCAATAATTTTAACATCATTATTAAGATAAACAACAGGACGCCAAGATCTAGAAGTTGGATCAGTAGGCCATTGTTCTGGGAATAGATTTCCGGTGTTTTGAACACGCATAATATACGCACTAGGAGCATACGGAACCATTGAATACTGATAGGTATATTTATACATCCAATTATGCTTATAACACTCCAAATTATAATTATGAACATAAACACTTGTGTTGTTGCATGTAGGTCCATAAGCAGCATAACCATAATCGCTAATATACATAACTGATACTTTTGCATTCATCGTCAGCGTCGAAACCCCATATCCAGGAGTAGAACTTCTTTCTGTGTTGTAAAAATCAGCAGCAGTATAACTACCATAACTACTACTTGCAGCACCTAAATACCATTTAGCCGTTGCGATCATACTTTGGCTAGCGCTATTAATGCTATTCAAGTACGTCCCGTTTAAATAATTTTTTAGATTTGAATTAGCAAAATCAACCGAGTAAACAGTGCTAGTTGTCGCGTCCGTAGATGAAACTCGCATAAGTTTCGTATAATATTTTCCAGAAGTTAAACCAATAGAGCTTCCATCAAAAGCTCCAATGATTCGCCATAATTCATTATTAAACATTACATAATTGTCTGGATCTTTACCTTCGTAACGATATCCATTTTGATTTATTACGCGATATAAAGAACTATCTTGACTTGATGTATAGTCTGAGCTACTAGCATAAGCAACAACAGTATCTCCTAACAAGTCGCCGCCATCCCATTCAGAATAATCAGAAACAATTAATTGTCCCGAAAAAGTTTTATTTAAAGTAATATTATTATTTGCTCCTGTTTGAGTACGATCACCTTCATAATAATCTACCCATAAATATAAATAATAATTCTTTGACGTCCCAGCGGATATCGTAGTATTTAATAACTCATATCCATATTTAACTGTAATATTTGTGTTTGCCTTTACTTCACTGACTATTTGTGACGTCAATAGTTTTTCGCTATTACCACTATTTAAATAACTGCCAGCGGTAGGTAACGATCCACCTTGCTCTACGATAGCATATTTTAATGCATTCGCAGGTAATGTCGACGATGTAGACGGAGCAAGTGATATAACAAGTTTAGATGTTACATTACAATTATTAGTTACCTTAAAAGCATAACGATACGTAGTTGAACTCAAAGCTTTTAAATCGCTTATTGGTGCTGCGGTATCTCCAGTTAAACTTATTTGCGTAGCGCTACCTAAATCCGCACTTGCACACGCGGGTATTTTTACTTCAGTAGCAATATCCACTTTTTCTGATACCGCTATTACATAAAATGCATATGACCCTGATATTAAAGTACAAATTAAAATTAAAGTTGATATTATTGATAATAAAGTTTTTCTATTTTGCTCATTCATTTTTACAACCTCTTTAACTACCCTATACCCTTATTTTGTCCCATATTATCAAAAAAAAAAAAAAAATCAAGGTGATTTTAAGCTTCTTAATTCTCCCGAAGAAAATGATTAATAAAAAAATTAGCTCACAAAAAATAGGTAATATTTATTACCTATTATTGACTAATTGTATATGGACTAGCACTTGTACCAGATCCACCGGTAAGTATTACGTCATTATTTAAATACAAAGTTGGTCTTGAACGACAAGAAGTATTATTTGAAACTGCAGTATGTATAAATCCATCATAAGTACCGTTGTCACTAAAAATAATATTTACAGAGGTACCCTCAGAATTTCCTGTTATAGTATATTGAATATTAGTTGAAGAATACAACCAATTAAGATTCATACAAGAACTAGTCTGATTATTATAATATACTACATTATTATCACATCCAGACCCATATGCTCCATAGAAATAATCGCTGGGATAAATTAACCCCATATAACCTCGAACGTTAAGAACGCTCGGCGCACTATAAGCTCCCGTAGATGCTCTTTCCATGTTATATAAAGCACCAGTATTAGTAGGGCCTGAGCTTAATGCCCCTAAATACCATTTTGCATTAGTTATCATACTACGTGCCGATTCACTTAAACTAGATAAATATTCACTATTCATATATTTATTTACTGTAGAGGATGCCCAACTATTATTTGTGGTTGTTCCGTTAAAAACCCCGATTGCAGCAGGGTAAAACGTAGGTCTTATTATCTTCGTATAATACTCCCCTTCAGTAAGTCCAATAGTAGAACCTTCGAAAGCTCCAATTATTCTCCATGTTTCTCCATTAAAACTTATGTAATTGTTTGGATCTTTTCCTTCATACCGATAGCCATTTTGATTTATTACTCGATATTTAGTTGAATCTTGACTTGATGTTCTTTCACTTCCATCTCCAAGAGCAACTATCGCATCTCCCAAGAAATTGACTTCAGATGCAGATTTATAATCTGAAATGATTAATTGCCCCTCGAATGACTTATTTAAAGTTATGTTGTTATTTGCACCAGTTTGAGTTTTATCCCCTTCATAGTAATCTACCCACAAATATAAATAATAGCTTTTGGTTTTTCCCGCAGCAATTGTTGTACTTAATATTTCATAACCAACATCTACAGTAACATTTGCATTAGCTTTTACTTCGCTAACTATTTGCGCAGTAAGTGCCTTTGCATCATTAAAATAAGACCCATGTTTAGGAGCGTCAGCACTTTGTTCTACTAAAGCATATTTCAAAGCTGTCATTGGCATAGTTGATGAAGTTGTTGGCGCTACTGATATAACCAAATTTGATGTCACACTACAATTATTTGTTACAGTAAATGCATAGCGATAAGTAGTTGAACTTAAAGCCTTTAAATCACTTATTGGAGCAGCATTATCTCCGGTTAAGCTAATCTTTGTTGCACTTCCTAAATCGGCGCTTGCACACGCTGGAATTTTTACTTCTGTAGCAATATCCACCTTTTCTGATACCGCAATCACATAAAATGCATATGACGCAGATATAATCGTACATATTAAAATTAATGTTGATATAACTGATAATGTTATTTTTCTTTTTTCCTTAGTCATAACATATACCTTTCTACTCTTATAAAATTATAACAAAATATAAAAGGATTTACAATTAGATAAAAAGAAAAAAGATATCCTAAGATATCTTTTGACTTATTTTTGACAGAAAATATTATTTAATAATGATTGTAATTCCTCACGATTAATAGGTTTTGAAATATAGCCATCAAATCCTTCGTTTAAATACATTTCTTTCATTCCTACCATAGCATTAGCAGTAAGCGCTATAATCGGAGGAATTTTCACATTTTCAAGAGCGCGTATGTTTCTTAGAGTCTCAATTCCATCCATAATTGGCATCATGTGATCTAAGAATATTAAATCGTAACGAGCGCCTTCTTTTATTTTCTTAATTGCTTCTTCACCGCTACTTGCTAATGTAATTTGAAATTTATAATCACTTAAAATTCTTTCTGCAACCTTTAAATTTAAGTTATTATCATCAACTACTAATATATCATATAGTGAACCATCAAAATGAATATTAGTATGTGCTGATTGACTAATCGTTTGAACTTGAGCATTTTGAATATTACCATAATATATCTTTTGAGGCATTATTACAGTAAATGTTGTACCTTTTCCATACTCACTTTCAAATGTAATTGTACCTCCCAAAAGCTCAACTAGCTTTTTAGTGATTACTAACCCCAAACCAGTGCCTTCGATTTCGCGATAGTTTTCTTGGTTATTAATCCTAGAAAACTTAACAAACATTTTATCAAAGTCACTTTCTTTAATCCCGATACCGGAATCCGCTACCACAAATTTTAAATTTGCATATTCTCCCATATTCTCTGCTGAAACTAAGAAATCAATATGCCCTTGTTCAGTATATTTCGCAGCATTTGATAATAAATTCATTAAAATTTGATATACCTTTAATTCATCACCAATAAAATGGGAAGGAACATCACGATCAATTTGAACGTTAAGCTTAATTTTATCGGTATCAAGCTTTGACATAATTACACTAGTAAGTTGCATAACAACTTTTCTAAATTCATATATCTTTTCATTCTTTTCTTCTTTACCACTTTCAATTCTCGATACATCTAGTATATTATTAATAATTTGTAAAAGTGTTGTTGATGCGTCATAAATATTTTGAACTTCACCCTTTTGTTTTTCGTTTAATTCTTCCATTAATAAGGCTTCACTAAATCCAATAATAGCATTCATCGGAGTACGAATATCGTGACTCATATTAGATAAGAAATCGGTTTTAGCTTTTGAAGCCTCTTCTACTTGTTCTTTTTCTACTTCCAGCTCTGCTATAATTTTCAAATCTTGATTTTCACGTGTAAAATATACAAATAATAATGTAAATGCTCTTACCGAACTAACTAACATTATTGTTGGGAAAATCCATTGTAAAACCATTGATAATACTACAAGTAATAAGAAAACGAATACCGGTAAACTCTTTGCAAAACTTACCTTTTTAGGATTCTTTATTAAATATAATGCTGCAACAAACATATATACTGCTCCTACTAAATAGGAAACAAATATAGCAGTACCATGTCTTTCCGCGTTAAATAATTCAAAATCAAATGAATAGCGTACATCTAATAAAGATATCAATATTGATGCCAAAACAGTAAAATATAATCCCCATCTAAAATGAGATGTATTTTTAAATAGTTCCTTTAAATTATAATTTTCTGCTTCAGTATTAATGGTTAAAACATATACCATTAGCCACCAACACCAAAACAAAGAAACAATTAAATATATTTTATTTACAACATCAACTAACAAAAACTTTGTTTCATGTAATGGAATTAACAAATTCAAGCTAATATCCAAAAGCAATATGGCAGTTGTTAATAACAAGAAAATTTGGAATACCACACCTTTTAAATTCCTTTTTTTGTTCTTATATGTAAAGATTCCTAATAAAAGGAACATATACAATAAAGAACAAACTTGAAACGCAATATTTTTAAACATCATATTACTTCATCTCCCCTACTGCAGCATTAAATATTTCGATTGCTTCCGGAGAATATTTAGTACCATTTTTATTATTAATAAGATTTTTAACTTCTTCATAATCTATTGTGCTATGACTCATAATATAGTTTGTATACTCTAAAGCTATATTAATTAAATAAACATAATACGGAATTTGGTTTTCTTTAACCCCAAGAGGAAATCCACTTCCATCATATCTTTCATTATGTAATTTCACTATGTTAGTTGCATATTTTACAAAAGAATCACTTTCATTTTCAGTAATATATTTTATAATATTGGCTCCTACATTTGGATAATTCATAACAACTTTTCTTTCTTCTTCAGATAAGTTATTAATTCTTTCTAAATATTTTCGAGGAACAAAATCTAGAGATAAATCATAATATCTAGCTGCACTAATAATACTGTCTACATCAACTTTTTCTTCCTTCAATTCAGCATATTTATCAAGAAGTATTTTAGAATACTTAGAAACCATTTCATTTATTGACGCATAATCTATTAAATAAGCCTTTGCATAACCTTTTAAAATATCTTTTAATTCCCATTCTTGAATTCTTATAAGATCATTTAAAATATTGCTTTTAGCATACATTCTTACCATATTACTAACGCGTTTTTTAATTAATTCATAATTAAAAGGTTTTTCTATCATATCGGCAATTTCATAACTATATACTTCTTCTTTGGTTTCTTTAGCATCATCCGCAGATATAATTATTATTGGAAGTCTAGCAATTATTCTCTTATCAGTCAAATAATCTAAAACACCAAAACCATCCATAATTGGCATTTTCAAATCTAAAAACATACCTACAATATTTTCTGTACCATCTTCATTTACTAAATTATTTTCAATTATTTCGACAGCTTCAGCACCATTTTTAGCTTCTATAATATTAAAATCTTTTTCAAATACTTTCTTAAAAATGTTTCTCGTTAAATTATCATCATCAACTATCAATAAAGATTCATTAACTTTATTTACTTCACCGGTTACTTTTTCTTGATACTTCTTTAATACAGTACTATTTTTAATCTTAACATCGTTAATAAGCTCCATAATATATTTAAGAGCATTATTTACTTCATAACTATCCGTTTTTAAATGGTCTATTACATTTTCAATGCCAAGTATTAACTCTGCTGTAATATAACTTAAATCATCATCATGATTTGTTTTTTCTGTTTCTAGGTCACATTTCAATGATAAAACAATAATTTTACCATCAGGAAGCAACTTGATAATATCTACATATGAGTCATATGATAAATTACTTGATAACTTTAAATATTTAATACATTCATAATCATTATTACTATTTTGTAATTTATTTAAACTAATAGCATCAAAATATTTATTTATATAATCTGGATGAATTACTTTTTTTAATTTCTCAAAATATAATTCATAAGTATTAGATTCAGTTTCTACAAGCGTATTATTACAATCAAAAAAAGTTACTTTATCATTTTGTATATCAATTAAAGTAATATTGCTATAAACATTTATAGCAGAGGTATTTATTAAATTTAAAACATTGCTATCCATACTAGTCTTCTCCCTTTACAAAGTAAAATATTCATCTAAAATCTTATATATCTCATTTGCTTTTAGAAAAAGTTCATTAATATGCTCATTAATGTAAGCAATATCGTTCTCTTTACCTTTCATTTCGTGATTGTACGCAAGTTCTGCTAAAGACATAATTCCCAACGTCTTGCAATTACTTTTTAAAGCATGCACTAAAATAACATAATTTTGATGATCACTAGTTTCATATGCATTTTTTATTCCATTCATTTGTTCAATAAAGCCATTTTTAAAGTCCAAAAGAATATCATTATACATACTTTCATCTCCAAGATAAGATAAACCAGTATTTACATCAATTCCCTTTTCTGTTAAAAAAGTAAGTTTACTATTCACTTATATCACTGTCCTCTACTATATATAATTCTAGCATAAAAGAATGTATTTTTAAACTAAAATATTAATTAAATGCATAAAAAAACTAGAGCTTTTAACTCTAGTTAATTTTTTATTATGGTGTAACAGGTTCTTCTTCAACAATACGTTCAAAGTTTAGAACACCATTGAAAGTTTTGTTACCATTAACTATTTGGTTATGTCCAAAGTTAATTAATGTAACAATACCTCTATAATAATGTCTTGCAGTACCATTAGTAGCAGAAATAGAAGCGTTATCAATTAATGAATATCCTTTTTCATCAGTAGTAGTTAATTCAGTTAAATCTGCAGTTTTTACAACTTCATAACAAATTCCTTCAGATGAATCATAAATATTTGCTAACCATGTATTTGTAGAACTTTCATCTGGAACACAAGCAGTTTGATTAGTCAAACCAGGAATAACTTCACGAGTATTAGATACACATACACCTGCAGTTAAACAAGCATCAGCATCAGTAACGCCATCAACAGATTGATATAAATCGAATACTAACTCAGCAGTATTTGCTGGAGCCCACATATTAGCAGAACTTGATAAGCAAGTTAATTCATTTGAATAATATTCATTAGCAACTTTTTCAGATGGACCATAACAAGCATAACCAATACCATCTAAAGTAGCCCATACATTGCTTTCGCTGTTTTCCATACAAGCATCATATGAATCAGCTACAACGTTAGCATCTACATTTTTAGTGTAGCAAGTTCCAGAAGAATATTCAAAATCATTATGAGGAATAGTTAGATATACACGATAATCATAAGTTACTTCTTCAGTACTACTAGTAGAAAGTTGTACACTAGCACCAACCATACCAGTTAGATTTCCAGCACCTTCGTAAAAGTTTTCTAAATTTGCAACGATTTCTACATCATCACCAGCATTCATCATAAGTAAGTCACTTCCTGCATTTGTTGCTGCATTAATATTTGAAGTATCACTATCTTGAACTGAACTTGCTAAGTATGCAAATGTTGCACCAATAACAACGATTATCATTGTTACAATAGCAATAACAGTAAGCAGTATAACATTACCTCTACCATTGCTTTCTTTCTTTATTTCTTCCATTTTATCCTCCTTTACTATCATTACTTTAATGATACATTATTTTTAAATACTAGTCAATAAATAAAAACCCTAATTGATAATTTAATGTTTAATCGAATGTAAAATGCTACTTTACTTAACATATAAATTTTATTAACTGATATAATTTTATTAAGGTGATAATAAGTGTATTTAATAATAGATAGCAACAAAATTTTAATAAAGAAAGCAAACGGTTTTGTCAAAAGACTGCTAGGTTTTATGGGTAAAAAAGACATAAACTATGGAATACTATTCAAAAAAACTAATAGCGTTCACACTTTTTTCATGAAAGAAAACATTGATATTATTGGTTTAAATAAAAATAACGAAATAATTTATAAGGCAGTTAATATTCCTAAAAATCAAATTATCAAAATTAACAGCAAAATAAAAAATACTAGTATTCTTGAATTACCAAGTAATACTAGTAAAAAGCTTAAAATCGGCGAAAAATTAACCTTTATAAGTGAATAGATAATCGTTTATAACAACGTCATCTCCAGGTTTAGCTCCCATTGCAGCAAGTTCATCTTCTACACCCATACCACGAAGTTTACGGCCAAATCTCATTGCGCCTTCTTCTTCTTCAAATTTGGTCATACTAAATAATTTTTCGATTTCTTTACCACGTACAACCCAAACGTTATCTTCACGTGTTATTGTATAAGGCTTTTCTTCTTTAAATTTTATATAAACATTTTCTTCGATTTCTTCATCTGAATAATATTCACTTTCGGCTTCATTTTTTAAAACATCATTGATTCCTATCAATAATTCATCAATACCTTCGTTAGTAAATGAGCTTATCGGATAAATAGTTAAATCTGGATAAGCTTTTTTAAATGCTTCTAAATTTTCTTTGAAATTTGGATTATCAGCTTTACTTGCAACAACAATTTCTTTTTTTACCGCAAGTTTGTTTGAATATTTTTCAAGTTCATTACGAATAATTTTGTAATCTTCAATTGGATTTCTACCTTCTTCAGCAGACATATCAATCATATGAAGAATAATCTTACAACGATAAGCATGTTTTAAGAATTTATCTCCTAAACCAACGCCCTCACTTGCGCCTTCAATTAATCCAGGAAGATCAGCTACTGTATAGCTATCATAATTTTGTAACTTAACAACACCAAGGTTTGGCGATAAAGTTGTAAAGTGATAACTAGCAATTTTAGGTTTAGCACTACTAATAACAGATAAAAGCGTACTCTTACCTACACTTGGCATACCCACTATTCCAACGTCTGCTAATACTTTTAGTTCACAACGAAGATATCTAAATTCTCCTGCCTCTCCTTTTTCTGAAAACTTTGGTGCAGGATTTTCATGAGTTGCAAACGCACGATTACCACGACCTCCGCGTCCTCCATGAGCAACTATAACTTCATCATCTTCACGAATAATATCTTTAACAATTAGATTTGTATCATCATCATAAACTGTTGTTCCCATTGGTACTTTAATAATGATATCTTCACTATTTTTACCATTACGATTAGAGCCTTCTCCATTATTTCCCTTATGACCTTTAATTATTTTTTTATATCTTAAATCAATCAAAGTTTTTAATGACTTGTCTGCAACAAATATAATGTTTCCTCCGCGTCCTCCGTTTCCACCATCAGGGCCTCCCATTGGTACAAACTTCTCACGACGAAATGAGGTACATCCACTACCTCCGTCTCCAGCCATAACTTTAATTTTAACTTCGTCTACAAACATGTAAATCACCAAAATTAGTATACCAAATCTTTAGAATATAAGCCACAAAAAATCACTCATTTTTCTCTGAGTGATTTTTATTTTCTATTTTTTAATTTTTTTATCGTAAATTATATAACCTAATAAAGATACAAGTACAATACTTTCAAGTACTATTGTAATTATATATGGAGTATTATTACACTCACAATTTATATCTGTGCATTCAGGAGTTTCAGGAACAACACAATCTTCTTCGTCTAATACAGGTTCTTTTTTTAATACATTAATTGTATAAACTTTTTCAGCACCACTTTCACTAGTTACTACAACTGTAATTGTATTTTCTCCGAATTTTAAGTATTCAGGATTATTAATAGTAACCCTAGCTTTATCGCTTAATGCATTTGCATTAACGTTTAAACTCTCTACTTTATAATCAACTTCAACTGTATAATTAGTAGTATCCTTATCAAAATCAATTTCTTTATTTTCAATTGTTAATGAAGAAAGTCTTGACTCAGTATCTCTTTCTCTAGCTTTTACAATATTAACATTTTTAGTAATAGAAACTGCACTGTTAGCTCCATCTTGACTAGTAATATCTCCTGTAGCAGTAAATGTAATTGTTCCCTCTTTAGTTGCTCTACAAGTAACACTAAATGTTTTAGTAGTGTTTTTAGCATCTATAGTAACATCTGCAAACACACTAGAACATCCCGAAGTAGCTCCAGAACCTGTTATTTTTACATTCCAAGCAGCCACTCCAGAAACAGTAACTTTCGCGGTAACATTAGAACCATTTTCAGCACTGCTAGGCACACTCATAGATGCTGCACCTGCAGCAGAAGCAGCTGCAGGAATCAGCAATATTAAACTTAATAAAATATAATAAATCTTTTTCATTTAATCTCCTTTATTGTTTTATTACATACTCACCAAGTAAGTATTGTCTTAATCTTAATAGATCTGATGAATTAATTGTTTGACCATTAACTATCGCTGCAGCTTCCTTATAAGCACCGCTTAATACTTTTGTGCCTAATAAATGTTGTCTCATTGCAAGTAAGTCTGCTGAATTGATTAACCCATCTCCACTAATATCACCATTAATAACAGCTGTATAGCTTTGGCCATTTAAAGTAAATTGTACTCCAGTAGCAATCACTTTGTTTTTTGATGATATTTGAGTGTTTGAACCAACTTTAATTTGTAAATCAGCTATTTTATCATTTAGATTAAATCCTCTTACAAAAGAAGAACCAATTTTATATCCAATTTGAGTTAATATATTTTTTAAACTAACTTCTTTAACCATAACTTCAATTGTATCGCTTACTCCATCTATGGTAGCTGTTATTATAGCGCTACCAGCTCCAACAGCAGTTATAACGCCATTTTCTATAGTAGCTACGTTTTCATTTGATGTTTTCCAAGTAACCACACTATTTTGTAAACTACTAGGATTTATTGTATAATTAACAGTCAGTTTTTCACCTTGATTTAAAGTAACATTTTCTTTATCCAAAGTTATATTAGTCACAACTTCAGGAGCATCTTCAACGCTACCACCAACTCTTTTTACTTCTAAACCAAATTCACTTTCATCAACTGTAACCCAGTATAATTCACTTAAACCTTTACTCTTAATATAATCAACAGTAACATTAGGTTCATTAGAAGCAACATACATATTTTGTCTAAAATTCATTGTAAGCTCACTACCATAAGTAAACACGCTTGGAGTATTAATATCTTTATACGTATCAATTATTAATTGTGTTAAATATCTAGTAAATTCTTCTTGAGTTTTCGGAGCATCTTGTGGTGCATAGAATCTTGCAGTAAAGAAAGCTTGGGTTGTATATATTGGAGTTCCATTGTACATTAGGATTACAAAGCCGCCTTCAGTTGCTGTATATTGATCATCGGCAGATCCCGCTCTTGCATCAAAAATAAAGTCATATCCAGGTTTTAATGTATTTAATAAATCTCCGCAATATCTCCAAATTTCTTTATTTTTTGATTGATCAAATTGATATCTTAAAGCTTCCACCATAGTAAGATCATATTCACGTTTTAATGCATCAATTATACCTTGGGCATGTTCATCTCCCATCGGAGGATCTTCTAAGAAATTAGCTTTTATTCTTTTCGAAGCAGTTCCTGCTATATTAGTAATATGGTACCCTTGTTCACTAACATAAGTTCTATCAAAAGATACAGTTAAAGTATCATCATTATTTTCTAACATTTCTCCTAAACCAAAGTAGAACCAATAGAAATGTTCGTCATCAAAGTATTCACGGAAAATATTAGTTAGAACGATTAAATAAGCTTCAGTTTCATCACCGCCATCATAGTCTTCGTTATTGTAACGAGGAAGTGGAAGATCAATTTCATCAGGTAATAAATCAAGCATCGCATCTAACTCAGCTTTTACTGCTGTTTCATCTACTACAACAGGAATTCTTTTCGTCTCTCCATCCACATTAGAAACAGTAACTTCGCACACTCCTGCTTTAAGGCCAGTTATTACTCCATCCGCATCAACAGAACAAACTTCAGCATTAGAACTTATATATCGTAAAGTTTTATCTTCAGAGGCTGTATAATTTAATATTTCTAATTGTAAAGTTTCATTTACTTCAATTGTATATGGATTACCATAATATATTTGTTCTGGCAATAAAATACCAACAATAACATAAGGAATACTATCTTCATAAGTAATACCATTTATATCCATAATAACATCACATATTTTTGTATCAGTATTACATGTTATATTACGCTCAAATTCTAAATAGTCAAATTCACTCCATAATGCCGAATGCGCTGCAGAGTCTAATCCCCATTGAGCTTGATTAACATCAATTCTTAAGCCTTCGGTTTTTAATCTATTTATCACACTATTAATATATTCTTCTTCATTAACATAGGCATAAAAGTAATTATAATCTATACCCTTTTCATCATACACATCAACACGAACAATGCCACTATTAAGTCCAGTTAACTTACCAGTTGCTAAATCAAAATTAACTATACCTGGAGTATCTGTACGATAGAACATTTTGTTATTATTACCTTCAGTATAAGAAATGTTCACATCTACGGTTTCTCCGCTACTTATTGAATATATCTCTTTCTCAATATAAATGCCCTTTAGTGTATAATTAATTATTTGTTTTTGAGAATTATATTCTGCCCAATTGGGTCTATAATCATAATATTTTTTATAAAAATAGTAATTATCATTTTCTTCAGTTATTATAGTTTGAATATAGTAATTCTTTAGTTTTTCATTTAAGGTTTTATATTCAAGAGCATCACTTAGTGCTTGGGTTCCAACAGCTCTAAATGTACCATACGATACAACTACATTATTTTCAATATCATTAGCAACCATATCTAAGAACTCTTCAATTGTCATGTCAACTAATACTAATAATTGACCCCAATATCGATAGTTATCCCCGATATAGTCAATAACTGCAAAGCCTTTCTTTTTAGCTTCAATTAGACCAGATCCACTAACAGTTGCAACTTCAGGATCATTAGATTGATAAGTCACTTGAGGAAACACATTAGCATTTTCCGGATAATAACCCAACTCAATTTGAGCTGTATCGCCTATAGCCATTTGATATGTAGAATATGTAGAGTATATTTGATTAGCATTAACATATTCATCTTGAAGATACGCAAATTTTAACACATACTCATCAGCCACATTAGCATTAATAATATATTCATAAGTATCATCAATTTCACAGGAAACAGACTCAGTTCCTAAAATATTTTTCAAATAGTTTTCTGCATATTGTGCCCTACCGCTTCTAGTATGTTCCACTTCAAGAGGGATGTCTAAATAAGGTAATGTAATTATTTCTACATCTTTTGTAAAAATTCTCTTTTGATTATAAAATATATCAAGAGTAAACGCCAAATTACCATATACATTATCAAACAATGTAGTTTTCACTTGATTATTATATTGAATTGTATATGCCGCATCTTTAGCAAAATCAGTAATTCCTAAAATCTTAACTAATTCTTGATAATAAGCATCACTATTTCCTTTAGCCAAATTATTTACTTTAATATAATTATCAAATGGAACAATATATACACTATCTACGTTGCTTACTACTTTATCTAAATTTACTAAATCATTATTTGTATTATTGTATTTTATATTCTTAGTAAGTGTTATGTTGTTTCTTAGAATATATCCGTCAGAAGAAAGAGACACTATGCAAAAGTCATCAGACACACATGTAGTATCAATTTTTAAATATTGTTTAATACTTTCAGGAAATATAGTTAGATACTTTTCTTCAACAACTTGTGATAAAAATTCTAAATTATCTTTAAAATTATCTTTTGAATAATCCAGCTCTATTTCATAATTAGCATTGTTTAAAGTTAAATATTCATCATATTCTGCATCTGTTATTTGGATTCCTAAGACTTCAGTATCGCTATAATCTCCAACTTTAACAGTTAATGAAGCATATCCTGGCTTTTTAAACTTCATGTATTTTTTATTTGTTTGTGACCATTCATCATACTCTTCATAGATTTCAATCATTTCTTCATCATATTCATATATAACCTCACCTGACGTATACTGACTTGTAATAAAATCTAATTCAGTATTATATCCCGCAATTATTGATATATTATTAATTGAAATCCCTTCGAATTTTATATCAAAAGGCAAAGATGTATAGGTTAAATAATTCCATGTATTTTCCTCTGAATAAGTAAATGTAACAGTACAATTATCCAAACCATTTTCACAGGTAGCACCATTATCATAAAAGTTATTGTATGATGCCTCATAAGTCCAATCTATACCAAATAAATAATTATAAAAAAGCTTTTTGGCAATATAATCATATCCCATATTTTTATAATCTTTAACATCAACGGTAAACTCCAAAGGCATAGCATTAATTTTTTCGCTAATCTCAGCAATTGTCATATTGGAAACAGAATTAGATTGATAACTAGAGACCGTCACATTAACAATTGACACCTCGAAGGTTTTACGATCAATTCCCAAAATGCGTGTTTTTCCTTCACTAAGTCCAACTATTTGGTTATTTTCATAACTTATGATTGTTTCATCTTCAACTAAGAAAAGCATATTTTTAGTGTCCCAATCCGGACTAATATAACCCGAATTTTGAGAAACATAGTAATTATAAACTTTTTTAATATCACCAATTATTTGTCCACCGTAATTATATGCAACATTTTCATTATAATCTGACAAGTAATAATCTCCAGAGCATGCATATGTCATAGTTGATTCATCTAAAGAACAATGACCATTATTGTTCGTCAAATAATAAGGGATAGTAAGGCTTTTACTTTGTAAATTTAGATATTCACTATAAGTAATATTTTTATTTGTAAAGTAAAAACTATTTAATTTAGAAACTATTATTTCCCTTCCAACACGAACATTTATAGTTGTATAATAATCTATAACTTCTGGGTTATATTTATTACTTAAATACAACTCTAAAAAGAATACCCCTGCTGTATCTTTTGCTGTGACAACACAATAATTATCTCCTTGTTCAACCGTGGCATTAAATCCATACTTAATATCACATTTGTTTAAAGCATAAGAAGAATCCTCGCTAAAAGTAAACTCTATCCGTTTGCTCTCATTAACCCCCAAGTAAATTTCGCCATTTTCCGTTAATCCGTCAACGTTAACGCCATATGCAAGCTCATACGCAGCTGCTCTACCGGAAAAAATGAAAAAAGATATCACCAAGATCAAACTTAGCAATGAACGTTTCAATACTTTCACCATTTTATCACTCCTACTTCAAGTATATTACACGTTAATTATATAACGCTAATCAAATAATGTCCACATAAAAAAATAGATAGTTTCCTATCTATTTTTAACGTTAGTAATTAGTTTTCGTATACACTAACTTTTTTCTTATCGCGGCCCATTCTTTCAAACTTTACTACGCCATCAACTTTAGCATATAAAGTATGATCTTTACCCATTCCTACATTTGTTCCTGGATAAATTCTTGTTCCTCTTTGACGATAAATAATGCTTCCAGCACTGCAAGTTTGACCGTCTGCAAGCTTAGCTCCAAGTCTACGACCAGCTGAGTCACGGTTATTCTTTGTTGAACCTTGAGCTTTAACATGGGCAAAACGTTGAATATTTAATCTAAAAAACATATAAACTCTCCTTTACATTTAAATTTTTAGGATAGTCTTCTTCAAGTGATTTCAATAACTCCATCATATTTTCAATTAAAGCCTTAACAATTTCATCTTCTGATAAAACTTTAATTGTCATAGACCCATTATCTTCTACTTCAATAGACGATTCCTGAATTTTTTTAAGAGCATTAATAGTTGTATATATTATACTAGATACACTAGCACATACTATATCTTTACCATACTCTGCACTATTAGCGTGACCGCTAATAGTAATTATGTTATCTTTTCGAACAACTTTAATCATTTAATTAACCATTAATCTTTTTAATTTCAACTAAAGTATATGGTTGTCTATGACCTTGAGTTTTACGATATTTCTTTTTAGGACGATACTTAAATACTTTAATTTTTTTAGCACGACCATTTTTGATAACTTCAGCTTCAATAGTAGCACCTTTTACAGTAGGGTTACCAGTTTTACCATCAACGAATAATACTTCATCAAAAGTAACTTTTGCACCAGCTTCAGCATCTAACTTTTCAATATACACTCTGTCGTTTTCTTGAACATAATATTGTTTGCCACCAGTTTTAAAAATAGCTTTCATTTCTCTTTCCTCCTTAAATATTAATAAGTCACACCTTTAAGGTAACACATATGTGTATTTAAACCTTTTTAGAGTGGATGAAATGACTTAAAGCACTATGATGATACCAAAATTACTATATTTTGTCAATCAAAGCGCATTTAAATAATAAAGTATTTTTATTTTGCTTGGGAAAATATTGATTCGCTTTTATTTTTTGAAATATTTTATTAAATATTCTCTTTCAGGAACAATACGATTATTAAGATTATAATAATATTTTTTATTTTTTTGATATTTACTAATTACTTCATTTCGATTTTCAATTTTGTCATATTCTACATCATATAAAAATCTTTCTAAAATAAATTTATGATGAATAACAGGCCTGTTTTTTAAACATTCAATAGTTTTACAAATAAACAAAATAATAATCATATAATTATTAAGTTCATAATGATAATTAAATATAAAATAAATTACAATAAATAAAAAAGATATTATCGAATACCAAAGCAAAGATTTCTTATATGAAAGTTTATAGTTTAATAATTCAAATAATATTTTAGACCCATCCAAAGGAATTATCGGAAGTAAATTAAATAACATAATCGACAAATTATAACTATATACTAAAGGGTCATTAACATAACCCCAAATACATAAAAAATGAATAATAATCTGAAAAAGAATACCAAAAGAAGCAATCAATAAATCTTTATATATTTTGGTATTTAATAATTTATCAATCTTAGTTACTCCCCCGAAAGGAAATATTTCTATATCTTTAATCTTATATCCTAAAATAAGACTAATTAAAACATGACCGAATTCATGAAACATAATGATAAATAAAACAATTAATGCATTTTTAATATAACCTGATAATAAAGCTATTATCAAAAAATATAAAGTTAAATTATTAAATTTGATTTTGATATTCTTCATAAGTGAAATATTGAGAGTCCTTTGTAATTAATAAATACAAGCTATCTGAAGCACTTGCAATTACTTCATTAGCATCAACATAATCATAAATTTGCACATCTATATTATCAAGGTTTCCATACCAAATATCATATCCGTCACTACCCTGAATAATAATTGTATTATTAAATCCTTCTTTAACACCAGAAAAAACGACAATACCGCCGCTTAAAACATTAATTGGCACATCAGTATCAATCGTAAATTTTTGACCTCCCTGATAAGATTCTACATTGGTATACTCTAAGGAAGATCCAAAAACCATCTGTTCTTTTGGACTACTATCTTTACTCGTAGAGGAAATCTTAGCATATAAATTTTTAAAACCTGCGAAATTAAAATTATCTTCAAAAACATATTTTTTATACATAACTAAATTTTCATCACTTACCGAAGTAAAAATCAGACTTCCAAGAAAAAAAATTAAACACCATAATACTTTAGTAAACATTTTAGAAAGATTTATCTTTGTACTACCACTACTTTCTTCCTTCAAATAGTTATCAAGAAGTCTGCCACCATCCATTGTTATCACCATTTAATAATATGATTTTTAACTAAATAAATGAATACAATCTGTAAAATCAAACCAAAGAAGCTAAAATTAAATTTTAAAATAATAATTACAAAAAAATAATTAAATAAGTTCCGTAGTAAATAATTAGACATTTTTAAATTAATACAATATAAAAAAAGTAATAATAAAGTCATTATCCCGAAAGTATTAGCAATAATAAAATCAATAATCAATCCCATAGCAACAATATAAAAAATATTTTTTTGATTTAAAACATTTAGAAAGAAAAGACTTTGAGTACTAGTATAAGTTGATATTAATAAGTCTAAAACGATACTCATAAAGTGCCTCCGGACAAGATTACCACATAGCTAAGATTATTAAAATCAACCGCATATTCAATAATATACGTATCACTAATTAAATTACCGTCATGCTCTATTTTCTTAATTGTCCCTATAAGTATTTCTTCATCCATGTATCCAAGATTTGAAGTGTATACTTTATCTCCAAGATTTATATTGCAATAATTACTAATATTAGTTACTTTATTACTTCCATTTAATAGTCCATAACAATCATTTATTTTTACCTGTAATAAAATGTCTTTACTAGTAATCATTTTAACTAAAATTTTATTTTTATAGACATAATCTACTATACCAATTAATCCATCATTATTAATCACATAATTATATTTTTCTAAAAAATCTGTATTTGCCGCTATAACCAATTGCTCATTAAATGTATAGGGATTTTGGTATAAAACTTTACCATATACTCCACTTATTTTATAAGGAGTGTCTTCAATCAATTTAATATTTTCAATTTCCTTTTCAAGCTTATTTATATATACACTATCTACATTAATTATTTCTTTCTGAACTATTAACCCACACAAAAAACCTTTACTAAAGAAAAGTATAAAAAAAATTAAAAATAAGTAACTATTTTTAATAAATATTTTCATATTAATATTATTTACTAATTACTATTTTTAATTCTCTTCGCTTACACAAACTTTCTTCAAATTAGTTATATCCTTATTTGCAAAAATAATATCTTTGTTTTCACAAACCACTATATTATAACTTTCTAGTTCATATAATTCATGAACATCTTCGATCATGCTTGGAGTAATTTCCCCGATTAAAGATTCTAAAGTAACTCTTTTATCTGATAACATATAATCTATTTCATATATATTATTTTCATCATACTTATAAAAGATTCCTTGAAGTCCTAAATAATAAACATTTTCATCAATCTTCGTCTTTTCTTTAGAATCTATATTATTAACAAGCAATTCATATTCATTATAAACATCTGATTTAATTACTATTGCATCAGTTAAATAGATAATTGTTTTTAAATCTTTTTCTTCATATCTAGATACTAAACCTACTACTTCAACAAAATCATAAATGCGATAGTCTGCAGGATTAATATCAAGTCCTTCGATATAAACCTTTTTACCTTCATCAAATACGACATAACCATTAAGTTCAATCTTTTCATCATATGCACTTAACTTTAATGCACTAGTTCCTACGATTTCACTTATTTTACCTGTAAGATGAACGAACTTACCTTTAGTATCTTTGTAACTTTCTTTAGGATTTTCCAAATATTTATTAACTCCAATTAATTCAATTGCATCTTTATTACATAAATAATCTCTTTTATAATTAGCATCAAAAGTTAATATATCTTCACAATCATATACTCTATAAAATAAACTATTATATGTACTTACCTTATCCGAAGAAGCATATCCAAATGATATTACTGGAATACCTTTAAATAAATAAGAATTTATATAATCTAAAAGTAAACAACCTCCAATAATAATTATTGGATAAAAAATTACTCTTAATATTTTTTTATTTTGATTAATAATTAATCCTAAAAGAAGTAATATAATACCTATTAGCAAACTAATTAATCTAAAAACGCTATATATTTTGATAAAAAATGGAACCAATATTAATACTAGCCCAAATATTATTAAGATTATGTTTTGTTTTTTCATAGACTGCACCCCACAAACATTATACAACAACCCCTGTGTTTAAGCATCAAATTCCATAAAATTTTCCATTTTTAAACGTAAAGAAAGTGCACAAAAAAACTCATCAAAGATGAGTTATACTACAGGTTCCCATTTTGCCACAATTGTAATGTCATCAACAATCTTAGTTTCAAAATTAAATTCTTCATCAGTAGTAGATAAAAACCAACCTTTAAAATTATAACCTTCCATTACTGGATCCGCTGGTTTTAAAACTGTATCATTTGGTCTTACCTCTACAGCTTGATAAATAGTACCACCTTTAGTATCAAATGTTACTGTAAAAGTTTTTGCCCAATACAGCACTAAAACCACTACTAAAATAGCAATTAAAGTTCCAATTACAGCACATGTAATTTTATATGGCTTATCCATCCCCATCACCCTATTCTCAAAATAATAATATCTTATTTCAAGAATTTATTCAATGGTTATCTAATTTGATTTGACATTCGTAGAACTATTCATAGTATAAGGACTTTTCATTATCTTTTTCATTTGGCCTTTGACTTTCTTAGAATTCATCATTGTATACATTCCATATCCTGCGGCTCCTAAAGCCATCATCGTCCCCATTGTTTTCATCATTTTACTCATAATTGTCACCTCATACCATTATTATGAACAAAAAAGAAGACTTTATTCACTAAAGTCTTCTTTTATTTTTTATTAATTTCTAATTGATTGTTTTCTAGTTTGAGTTCTTTCAAACTTTTTTCAGGAGTAGGAAGGTCCTCTCCCAACTTCTTAATTGTATTTCTAATTTCCCTTCCTACTTCATAATGAATTTTGTTTGCTTCATTTTCTTCCTTAGTATTTTCTTTTTTTAATTTTTGTTCACTCTGAGAAATCCTAAATAAATTTGCAATTAGTTCGTCACTTCCCATATTATCAAGTATATCTTCTCGATATCTAAGATTCTTTCTTTTAGCTATATCATTGGCAGTTTCACCATTGTATTATCCCTTATAGCCACTATTATGAAATTTATCAAAATTTTTTACTTAATTCTTGCTTCCTAGTTTGAACAGCAAAGTATGTTTGCCCTAAAGCTATAGCTTCTTTTCTTGAATCAGCATTTTGTACTATTAAATAACAAGCGTATCTTGATAATTTGTAATCTATCAGTTTACGCATTGTGTTTGAACCTATTTGAACCATTTTCCCAACTTTGGGAAAATGCTCATCAACATCAAATCCACTTTTTATACACGCTGTTTTTACATCAAGATAGTAACTCTTTTTTCATTTTTCTTTATCTTTTAATTTCTCAAATACATCATATATTTTTTTAGGAAGCGGTAAATCCATTAACGCCCAATTCTCTAAAATTGAAATTGCTTCATTTGCAATAAAGAAATAAATTACTAACGTTCTTAGCGCTAAAATATCACCATTTACTAAATGATCAGCCAAAGTAGCTAAGACAATAATTATAATATATCCCAACTTCTTAATTATTCCTTTTATTCCAACAGAACTATTAACATTCTTTAAATAAATCGCCTTACAAATGCCGGTGATATAATCAATGAACATTACTACACATAATATTATAAGAAGTAAATCAAAACCTCCGGTTAAAAAAGTACATATTGTTGAAAGAAAAATTTTAAAAGTTGTCAAATTATAAACTCCTGTCCAGGATATATTTTATCTGGATTATCGCCAATTACTTCGATATTTTTTAGATATATTTCTTTCCAACTAACATTATACTTATTTGCAATTTTAACTAGTGTATCTCCACTTTTCACTATATATGTTGTACCTATAGGAATTCTAAGACTATTACCTGCGTATATCATATCAGCATTTTCAATACCATTAAGTTTAACTAAAGTATCAACTGTAGTGTGATGTTTTTGAGCAATTGAACATAATGTATCTCCATTTCGAATAGCATACTCCAAGTACGAGTTTGAAGAAGCCACATCAATATTTTTATTGCCAATTAAATAATCTACTGGATCTACCCATTTTCCATTTTCTTTGATTCCCAAATGCAAATGGGCTCCCGTCGAAAAGCCAGTATTACCTTTTTCTCCAATAACTTGCCCCTTCTTAACATTTTCATTCTTCTTTACTATGACACTACCATATTTCATATGAGCATATATAGTATAGTGATTGCCATTATGTTTTAATAAAACGAAATTACCTGAAGCTTCTTTTTCACTATAGCCTCGAATATCATTTTGACAATCTATAACAACACCATCAGCAAGAGCAATGACCTGTTTCCCCGAAGTCATATCAATGCCATCATGAAAATCAGTTATATATTTTCCTGTTTGTTTATTATAAAATCTTCTTTTTCCATAGGATGACGAAATATATGATTTATTAAATCCTTTAAATGGACTATTTTTTATGTTTTTTAATGTATAACCCATGTTATCACCCTCTCTATTTTTACGGATTGAAAAAGATGAACTATTTTATTGTCCATCTTTTCTACTACCACGTTGTTTTTTATCTATTTCAACCATATCCGCGATTAACTCCTCATTAAATTGTCTCTGCAGTTCTCGATTTTTTTTATCCCAGGTCCAAATGCCACTCCGTTTTAAATTATATTTTTTATAATAAGAAGTGATATCTGTTTCAAATTGTTCAAAAAAAACAAAACTAATATTTATCAAATCAAACGGAATGAACTCATCTAATCTAGGTTTAATATTAAAATTACCTAAGTAAATAAATTGCTCTATTTGCTTTATTCGAGATAACGTCATATTCATTGTATACGTATATAAAAATCCTTGTTTATCGGGATAAAATTTTATCTTTGATCGTTCTTTGATTTGATCTTCAATCAAATACCGACCATCAAACGGATAAAATCTATTTTCATATAATGTTACCCATATAATCACATCTTCC
>JAFSGC010000009.1 GCA_017434825.1 Bacilli bacterium
AACAAGTTGTTGGATTTTGATAGCGAAGTAAAGAAAGTGCTGCAAGCACAAAGGTTATTAGCATCAACATTTACAAATGCTAAAAATCAAGTAATTAGTGCTCAAGAAACGATTGCAGGACAAGCGTCAGGTTTATAGGAGTTAGAATATGGCAAATGTATATATAGATAGTGAACAGTTAAGAACAATTGCAAATAGTTTAAAATCTAAGGGAGAAAATATTCTTTCTGCATATCAAACTGATTGTAATAGTGCACTTCAAAAAAGTACTGAATGCATTTCGTTAACTGGTTTAGATACAACTGAATTTTTAAATCAATTAAATAATGTTTATCAACAATTGAATGAAAGAATCAATAATTTTGCAAACTTCTTAATTAATTCAGTAGCAGATCAATATGAATTAGTTTCTCAGTCAATAACAACTAACTTTAATTCAAAGGTTGGCTCTCAATTAGCAAGTATACTAGGCATTTCTTTGGTTGCCTCTACAGTAGTACCATCAGTGGGTGAACCTACTGAAAATGTTGGTGGAACTTCTCCTGGCGGAAACGTTGGCACAACAACTAATAATTCTGGAAATACTACTTCGGAGAGTACTGTTACTACATGTTCTGGAAATGCTATAACTACGTGTTCAGGAAGTACAATTACTACTTGTTCAGGAAGTGCTATAACCACTTGTTCTGGTAGTGCAATAACTACCTGCTCCGGAAGTGCTATAACCACTTGTTCTGGTAGTACGATAACTACATGTTCAGGAAGTACTATAACCACTTGTTCAGGTAGCACAATAAATACAAACGCTACAGAGCAACCAACATCGAATTCTGCAGGAAACGAACAACAAGCGTCTACAACGACTCCAGCTGAGAATACAACACAAGGATCCACTACAATAACTACCTGTTCAGGAAGTACAATAAATACAAATGCTACAGAGCAATCAACATCGAATTCTGCAGGAAATCAACAACAAGCGTCTACGACGACTCCAGCTGAGAATACAACACAGGGATCTACTACAATAACTACGTGTTCAGGAAGTTCTATAAACGTTAACACATCGAGTTCTAGTGCAAATTCAAAACCAACTGTCCCTTTGAATAAAACCGGTAATAGCAGTATTAAGAAAGTGGCTTTTGATGATGGTCAGACCTCAAGTGGAACGAACACATTTGCCGGACGTGCTACTTTAGGTACACCAAAATTTACTGGCGGTGGAACTAGCGGAGCTACTGTGAGTCAATTTTTATAAACAGAATAATAAAAGAAGTATATTTATATCTTCTTTTTCATGAAGAAGGAGGTAATGCATGAAATTTGAAATTAGAGGAAAAACATATGAAATTAAGCCATATGTTTGTTCTCCAAATACAAAATTTCCATTTTATATTAATATTACTAATAGATGTAATGCTAGATGTGAATTTTGTTGTAATGGAACAAATAAGGATTATCGAAAATTAGACTTAGATTATTTAAAAGAAGTTTTAGATATAGTAAGTGATAAAGTAAGTAGAATTTCAATCAGTGGCGGCGAGACAATGATTGATTCTGAAGATTTAGAAAATCTTATGAAGTTGGTAAATACTTATGGCATCCGTACTACTATAAATAGTAATGGTAGTTTTTTAAAGAAAAATGTTCAAATGTTAAATCAATTTGAGAATCTAGAAGCTGTTATATTAAGTCGACACCATTATGAGGATATCCAAAATAATGGAATATTTAAAATTGATACCTTAGGTTGGGATGAAATAAACAATTTAGGGTTAAGATCGGATTTAAGAATAAATTGTCTATTAATAAAAGGTTTTATAGATTCTTTAGATGAAGTAACTAAGTATTTAGACATTATTGGTGAAGAAACAAAAATCTTTCAAGTTGGATTTATATCAATGATGGGAGTAAATGAATATACCAAGAATAACTTTGTAGATTATCGAGATCTTACTAAAGATTTGGGAGAACAATTTCAACCTGTTGAATTAATGCAAGATGGATGTAGATGCTCTTGCGCTAATTATTTTTACACATCAAAATGCGGAAGAAGAATATTTGTATATTTTAGGTATACTAAAGAATATGGTTGCAGTGGTCGTAGCCTATTCTTTGATTGCGCAGGGTTAAAAGAGGGATATTAATTTTATAACGGATAAAAAATAAATGATATAATCAAGTAGAATAAGGGAGTGTATGAAATGGCGAGAATAGCAATGTCAATCGATGAGATGACCGATATAATAACAAAGCTAACAAATTCGAGTAATGAAATCGAAGAAATATGGAATTCAATAAAAACAACGGAAGTAGAACAAATTAAAGAATCTTGGGTAGGAAAAGATTGTGATGCATATATAAACAAGTTGTTGGATTTTGATAGTGAAGTAAAGAAAGTACTGCAAGCACAAAGATTATTAGCATCAACATTTACAAATGCTAAAAATCAAGTAATTAGTGCTCAAGAAACGATTGCAGGACAAGCGTCAGGTTTATAGGAGTTAAAATATGGCAAATAATGTATATATAGATAGTGAACAAATAAAAAATATTGGTAATAGCCTATTAGAGAAAAGTCTTAAAATATATATGGCATATCGTGGAGAGTGTACTCCTGCGATTACTGCTGGTGCAGATTGCATTCAATTAACAGGTGTTGATATTAACGAAATGAACGCTAAACTTGATGAAATTTATAAAAATCTACAAAACAACATTCAAGCATTGGCTCGATTTTTAATTAATAATGTTGCTGCAACTTATGATATAGTAATGGATTCCATAAGAAATAATTTTAATAATGAACTTGGTCAAGCGTTAGCCAATATTATGGGAATGAATGCGATTCTTCCACCAACCCCAAATACACACCCTGAAAACGATTCGGGTATTATTGATGACTCAGCGGGGACTTCTGATAACGAAAACCTTGCATCTACAACGGAACCGGGCAATATCGGTGATACATCATCAGGTTTAGGTGCAGACGAGTCAACACAAGTTTCTAACGGTGGAAACGAGAGTTCAGTAGCACCTGATAATGGAACCGGTTCAGCAACACCTTCAACAGAAGCTACTGTGGAACCTACATCAAATGGAATTGCATCAGAACCACAAAATCAATATCAAACACAAAGTGAAGCAACTTCTAATGTAGTTAATCCAACGAAGGTGATAAAACCTAATTTAACAAATCAGACGCCAATTAATGATGGTAGATCTCCTATGGTACAATTTGAACCAACGTATGTAGGCGCAGAGACTACTACATTAAATTCTTCGGCTTCTAGTACCATGGCTTATCCGAGTGCTAGTGCTGTAACTCCTACATCTGGAACAAGCGGATTTACATCTGCTGGAAGCGGAGGCTTTTCTACAGTAGATTATTCGAGTGTAGGCGGAGGCGTATACATTCGCTGATAATAATAACCTTCTAAACATAAAGGGCGGATTTAGGTAAATCTGCTTCCTACTTGTGAAACTTGGAATAATATAAAGGGAGTACTTATTTGGAATAACTCCCTTTTAATATAAAAATATAAATAATATTTGAAACTATAAAATTTTATCAGGAGGTAATCTATGGTAGATACGGATATTATAAAAGATAACTTGCAAAAAATGGATAATAAATTAATGCAACTGAAAACAATATCAGAAGATTTATCTTCAATAAAGGGCTTTTTTGCTAATCTTGGAGATATGCAAGTACAACTTGAAGAAGAATATATTTCGATGAAGATGCATTTTGACGAAGTTTTAAATGGGTGCATGACGTTAAATTCTTTGATATCTCAGAAGTTAGCAACGGAATACGATGATGTTTATAGCAATCTTGCTAAAGGTTTTGAAGAGGCAATGAATGTTCTTATGAGCTCAATAGATTCATTGTATTAAGGTAATTAACATAAAAAAATAAAAAAATGCAATTTTTTTGTTGCACTTCGGGAATTTATATAGTATAATCTAAATTGTCTTGATGAAGACGAGATTAATTTATTTATTCCACGAGATGTGGGCGATTAGCTCAGTTGGTTAGAGCACCTGCCTTACAAGCAGGGGGTCATAGGTTCGAGTCCTATATCGCCCACCATTTTTAAAGCCGACATAGCGTAATTGGTAGCGCAACTGACTTGTAATCAGTAGGTTGGGGGTTCGATTCCCTCTGTCGGCACCATTTTGTGGAAGGGTAGCGAAGTGGTCAAACGCGGCAGACTGTAAATCTGTTCCTTCGGGTTCTATGGTTCAAATCCATATCCTTCCACCATTTGATTGCCTCGTAGCCAAGTGGTAAGGCATCAGACTTTGACTCTGACATTCCGATGGTTCGAATCCATCCGAGGCAGCCATTCATTTTTTTATTAATGTCCTGTTAGCTCAGTCGGTAGAGCATTTGACTTTTAATCAAAGGGTCTGGAGTTCGAATCTCCAACAGGACACCATGTAGTAAAAATAATCAAGGTAAACTCCTTGATTTTTTTGTGAAAATTATTTAAAATTAAAATAGGAAGGTGAATAAAAAGGTGAAAGAAGAAAGTGCAAATTCATTAAAACAATTATATTTTATAATAGTAGGTTTAGTTGTTGTTATTGTTGGATTAGTAGGTTACATAGTGTGTGATAAAATTTTAGATGATAAAGTGGGACAAAATTCTACTAATGAAGTTATCGATAAAGAAGAAAATAAAGATGATAACAACGAAGTCTTAAATGGAGATACTGAAGAAGATGTAGAAAATATCCCGGTACCAAATCCGATTGTAGCTGATTTATACAATTATTATGATATGCGAACATATGAAACAAATATAGATGCTATTAGAACTATAAATATATTTTCTGACGGTATAGGATGGAATCGATATAAATTATTATATTCTAATGATATAAAGGTGATTCAAACATTTTTTGATGCTGAAGATAAGCTGGAAATGGCTCGCGAAAAACTGCGTCCAGTTGCAGGCGGCGAAGAAGAAAATTACATAACTAAATTTTTGGTGTCAGACCTAAAGGCGGAGTATGAAAAATTTTTTGGCAGTATTGATAATGTGAATTTTACTAACTATTCTGATAATGTTTTAGGCGAATGTAAAATAGAAGGTGAATATTATGTTTGTAAAGGTGGCCCAGGTGGAACATTAGCTGGCCCAAATGCTTTATATATGAAATATAAAGGTTATGATTTTTCCGGAGAAGAAATATTTATATATCAATATGTTGTTTTTTACGATGACACAAAATACTTTAAAAATTATGATTGGTCTAGCGCATCTAATGGATATCAAAATGAAATTCCTGATTTAGTTAATAAATCTAAAGAGGAAGTATTCGCTAAAGAGAATCTTGAAAAACTATCAGTTTACAAACAAACATATAAAAAGAATGATAAAGGAAATTACTACTTGTATAGTATAGAACCAGTTAAATAATCAAAAGTGATAGAAATATCACTTTTTCTTTTGGAAAACTAGAGTTTGATTAAAGTTTATAGTATAATCTAAATTAGGTGATTAATATGAAAGACTTAAAAGTTATCTTTATGGGAACTCCAGACTTTGCAGTACCTGTTTTAGAATATTTAATTGAGAATACTAATGTGGTATTAGTGGTTACACAGCCAGATAAAGAAGTTGGACGCGATAAAAAGTTGGTATATTCTCCAATAAAAAAGATAGCGTTAAGTCATAATGTTAATGTATTTCAACCGGTTAGGATTCGTAAAGACTTTGAAATAATTAGTGAAATAAATCCTGATATTATTATTACTTGCGCATATGGACAAATAATTCCTAAATCAATATTGGATATTCCTAGATTAGGCTGTATTAATGTTCATGCATCACTTTTGCCTGAATATAGAGGCGCAGCTCCAATGCAATGGGCGATTCTTGATGGAAAGACAGAAACTGGAGTAACTTTAATGTACATGGACGAAGGAATGGATACTGGAGATATGATTTCTAAAATGACATGTGAAATTCTTCCTGAAGATACGATAGGTTCACTTCACGATAAGCTGTCGCTTGTAGGTAAAGAATTATTATCAAAGGAACTTCCTAATATAGTTAATGGAACTAATGATAGAGAAAAACAAGACAATGATAAAGCAACGTATACAAAAATGATAAAACGTGAAGATGAACTTCTTAATTTCGAAGATACTGGACTTAATATTATTAATAAGATTCGTGCATTTAATCCATGGCCGCTGGCATATTTTAAATTTAATGATATAGAGATTAAAGTGTTAAAAGCGTCATTTGAAGCAAAGAATAATACAGTTCCTGGAAAGATTGAATTTGGTAAAAAAGAAATGAATATCCATTGCGCAGATGGCTTAATTAAACTAGAAAAAATTAAACCTTTTGGTAAAAAAGAAATGGACATTGTACCTTATTTAAACGGTATTAAAAAGGAAGAAGGTATGTACGTTGGAAAATAATTCAAATGGCAATAAGTTTATAAACTTTTGGAAAAATGAAAGATCAAGGTCAATTGTATTTTTAATTTTCTGGATTGTTTTTATTATTTGGGTTTATGTGAGTATTGCAATTCCATATCAAAAAGGGAATTATAATAGTAATAATGTGCTTGTTGATGAAGGAAATAATGAACAAACTGAAATTGAAGAACTATCTTTTGAGGATTTAAAAACCAGTTTGCTAAAATACAATTTTGATTATACTTATACAGTTAATACTAGTGAAGGCAAAGTTATATATAAAGGTACTATGTTAGGTAATGAAACCATAGGTTATAAGGAAAGCGCTCAAGGAATAGAAAGATATATTGTTAGAGGCGTTAAGATTTATAAGAATCAATTAGGGGAAATAACTGAGCAATATGATAAAACTGTTAATGTTTATAATGGGTACTTATCAGTGGATAAGATTATGGAATTATTAGAAGGTAAAGACTATATTCAAAGTGATAACCAATATGACTTTCAAATTGACAACGTTTATGTTAAAATACTGGTAAGTGAATATAATATCTCTAGTATTGAGATAATCGAAGGAGATAATAGTTATTTATTACAATTTGATAACGTTAATGAGATTAAAGAACTATAAAGGTGTGGGGAAGTATGAAAAAGTTAATCGCGGTAATTATCGTTAATTTATTAACGACAGTTCGAATTATAGGTGTAATATGTTTGTTGCCTGTCTATTTGAAATATGGCGGGGTTGCAGCAGCTTGTTTATCTATCGGTTGTTATTTTACTGATCTTGTCGATGGTGTTATAGCTCGTGCCTGTCATGTGTCAACTTTCTTTGGTAGCGCTTTTGACGGTGTAGCAGATAAAATGTTTTCAATTGCTAATTTAATAGTATTATTTAAAATAACTAAATTTGCTATTTTTCCAATTTTATGCGAGCTTGCAATAATTGTTATTCAAACTATTAAATATCACAAAAATGAAAATGTTCAAAGTTCAAAAGTTGGTAAGCTAAAAACTTGGATTATTGCTTTAACTGTAATAAGTTTGTATTTATTAATTGATATTACGTCTGTTACAGTTTTACCAGATTCATTCATTGCTTATATCACAGGATTAAATCAAATTAAGATGTTCGCAGGTGTATTTGCGCCACTATATATTTTTGAAATATTAACTTTATTATCGTATATGAAGTTTTTGAAACACGTTCATGAACCTGTTAAAGTTGATATTCCTGTGGTACATATTCAATTAAAACCCGATACAACATTAAAAAATAAAATTGATAATTTCTGTACGTTGTGGTTTAATTACGAATTTTATGAGAAATACAAGGATTGTGCTGGATTAAAACAAATAAAAAAATCTATAAAAGAAAATAATCGAAATCAAGGATAATTCCTTGATTTTTTTGTGAACACAATGTGAAAAGAAGATTGTTTTATTTTTATTACTATGCTACAACGATAAAGAATAGGAGAGTAAAGTTATGGCAATGGATAATGCAACAATTGGTGAATGTAGATATTACATTTCTAGAATAAATCATACGTTAAATGGTGCTGAACCAAGAGTTTGTAATTCTGAATTTAGAACCATCATTCGCGGCATTTGCAAAATCGTTTGCTAGCATATCTAGTGGAGCGGAAAGTTTTGTTAATGCTTACATTGAAGAAACGGTAGCTAATGAAATTGAGGCAACTTACAAATTTGAACAAATTGCAGGTAACGTTACATCTATTGCTTTTCAGTTAAATCGATTACAATAGACTAAATTGGTGAATTATATCACCTTTTTTATGCAATAAAATATAGTTGTGATATAATTTAATTATGAGAAATATTTTTAATTATACAAAAGAAATGTTAGAAAATGAGTTTATTCAAAATGGATATAAGAAGTTTATGGCTTCCCAAGTTTTTGATTGGTTATATCAAAAGAAGGTTTATGATGTAAATTTATTTTCCAATATCAATGTAAATAATCGTGAGTATCTAGGTAATAATTATTCTTTTGATTTTATTAAAATAGAAAAAGTTGAAGAAGACGAAGATGTTAAGAAGTTTTTATTTCGTCTATTAGATGGCCAAAAAATTGAAGCTGTTCTTATGTATCACGATTATGGAACTAGTATTTGTGTGTCAAGCCAAGTTGGTTGTAATATGGGATGCAAGTTCTGTGAAAGTGGAAGACTCAAGAAAGTAAGAAATCTCGAGACTTATGAAATGGTTCAGCAAATTATTTTAGCTTCAGAGTATGCTAAAGTTAGAATTGATAGTGTTGTTATTATGGGAATTGGTGAACCGTTTGATAACTATGACAATGTGATGAATTTTATCAAAATAATTAATGATCCTAAAACTATGGCTATTGGAGCAAGGCACATTACGGTATCTACATGTGGCATTGTTCCTAAAATTAAAGAATTTATGAATTTGGGATTACAAGTTAATTTAGCAATTAGTCTTCATGCTCCAAATGATGAAATACGTAAGAAAATAATGCCAATAGCAAATGCATATCCATTAACTGAATTAATTGATGCACTTAAAGAATATATAACTAAAACAAATCGTCGAATAACGATGGAATATGTTATGCTTGATGGAATAAATGATAGTGAACAGTGTGCTCACGAGCTTTCAGATCTTTTAAGAGGAATGAACGCTTATGTAAATTTAATTGCATATAATGAGACTAATAATATAGAATTTAAAGCGAGTAGTAAAGAAACAATAGATAGATTTTTTGATACTTTGAAAAAAAGAGGTATCGAAGTAACTGTACGTCGTAAATTTGGAAATAAAATATCTGCTGCATGTGGACAGTTACGAAGTAAAGAAATGTAGTAAATTAAAATATTTAATGATATAATGTATTAATAAAGATAGGTGATAGAGTGAAAACATTTTATTTAACAGATGCTGGACGAGTAAGAACTCATAATGAAGATAGTGTCACTATTTTAAAAAATAAAAGTAATGAATATCTTTTGATGGTCGCCGATGGTATGGGAGGGCATCGAAAAGGTGAAGTTGCTTCTTCGATAGCTATTACTCATTTAGGGAAAAGATTTACAGACATTGCAAGTATCGGTACTAAATTAGATGCTGTTAATTGGCTTAATGATAATGTTAATGAAATAAATCGAAGCATATTAGATTATACAAAAGAACATGAGGATTCTGTAGGTATGGGAAGTACGTTGGTTGTAGCTATTCTTACAAATGATTTCTTAATATTTGGTAATATTGGAGATTCTTCGGGATATGTTCTTAAAAATGGAAGATTACATAAAGTTACAAAAGATCACACCCTTGTAAATTTACTGGTACAAGCAGGTAATTTAACTGAAGAACAAGCAAAATTCCATCCAAAGAAAAATGTCTTAATGAGGGCTTTAGGTGCTACGGAAAAAGCAGAATTAGATATATTTGATGTGGATATTAATAATGAAGGCATAATGTTATGCAGCGATGGATTAACTTCGCTTCTTACTGATGATCAAATTGAAAAAGTATTAATAGATGAGGAATTAAGTATTGAATCTAAGGTTCAAAAACTTATTCAAAAATGTAATGCTCGCGGAGGAAATGATAATATTTCAGTAGCATTATTAGAAAAAAAGAAGGGTGATAATAAGTGATAGCGAAAGGACAAAAGATAAGTGACCGTTATCAAATAATTAAAAGTATTGGTGAAGGGGGAATGGCTAACGTATTTTTAGCCTTTGACACTATATTAGAACGAAACGTTGCCGTTAAAGTTTTAAGAGGAGACCTTGCAACTGATGAAAAATTTGTCCGTCGTTTTCAAAGGGAAGCTTTATCAGCATCGTCACTGACAAATGAAAATATCGTAGAAGTATATGACGTTGGTGAAGACAATGGCGAATATTATATCGTTATGGAGTATGTTGAAGGAAAGCATCTTAAGAATTTAATAAAGAAAAGAGGAAAGTTAACTATTGCTGAGGTAGTTGATATTATGCTTCAGGTAACCAGTGGACTTTCAGTAGCTCATGAACAATATATAATTCACCGTGATATTAAACCTCAAAATATTATGATATTGGAAAATGGTTTAGTTAAATTGACTGACTTTGGTATTGCTGTAGCAATGAATTCTACACAGCTTACTCAAACAAACTCTGTTATGGGTTCCGTTCATTACCTGCCGCCAGAACAAGCTAGTGGTAAGGGAGCTACATTACAAAGTGATATTTATTCCTTAGGTATTTTAATGTATGAACTTCTTACAGGTAAATTGCCATATCGTGGTGATAATGCTGTAGAAATTGCTTTAAAACACTTAAAAGAAGCAATTCCAAGCATACGTAATGAACTACCTGATGTACCTCAAAGTATTGAAAATATTATAATTAAAGCAACTGCTAAGAATCCTAAAAATAGATATGCAGATGCAACTGAAATGCATGAGGATTTAAAAACTTGCCTAGAGGAATCAAGAAAAAAGGAATTAAAAATAACATATAAATATCCAGAATATGACTATGATGAAACTAAGATTTTAAAAGTCAAAAAAGATTCTGGAGAAATGACTAAAAAGGAAAGTGAAGAAGTTATTGCAAAGAAGATTACTGAAGGAGATTTAAGTCGTCGTCAAAATAAGACACTTTTAATACTTATGTCAATATTTACAGGAATTGTAGTAGTTATTACTACAGTAGTATTATTGCTACCTATAATGACTAAGAGTAAACAAGTACTAGTGCCTAATGTATCTAATATGACGATTTCTGAGGCTACTCAAATACTTCAGGATAATGGATTTGTAGTAACAAGTACAATAGAGGAATCTCACTCAAAAATCGAAGAAGGAAAAGTAACTAAAACTAATCCTGCAGAGGGCACAAAACGTAAAGAAGGATCAGAAATAAAAATCTATGTTTCTACAGGAAGTAAAGAAATTGAAATTGAAGATTATATTGGCGAAAATGTAGACTATATTCGAGGAACATTACAAGCCCAAGGATTAAAGGTAATAGTAGAATACGAAGATATTGATCCGGAAAGTGATGAAGATGTTGAAGAGGATACTATAGTAAAACAATCAGTAGAAGAAGGAGAAACATTAACTAAAGGCGATACAATAACTTTGTATGTTCCAAATATTAAAAACTTATATCCAAACTTCACTGATGGTGCGTATAGTGTCTCTGATATTATTGATTTTGCAGAAGAATATAGTGTTAGAGTAACTTTTAAAGATAGTGAGGGTAATACCTTAGCTATCAATGATGATAATGTATTTGAATATAATGATTATAAAATAGTAAGTCAAAATAGAGCTGCAGGAAGTAAAGTAACTACAGGTGCAAATTTAAATATTGTTTTAGATGTATCTGGCAGTTCTAGTGGTGACTGTGATGGGGGATTATGTTAAAAGGGCGTATAAAAAATATCAATAGCACAAAATATATCGTTGATGTAAATGATAAGGATTACGATTGCGTTTTACGAGGAATTTTTCGTAAAGACAAAATAACTCCTTTGGTTGGAGATTACGTAGAAATTAATGAGAAGGATCTTCAGATAACGAAGGTTCTTCCTCGTAAAAATTTTTTGAGTCGACCAAATATTGCTAATGTAGATATTGCCCTAATTATTACAAGTGTAAAAAAACCTGATTTAGATTTGGTTTTATTAGATAAATTATTGGTTCATGTAATGGCTAACAATATTCAACCAGTTATTTGTTTTACTAAGACTGATTTGCTTTCTGACGAAGAGTTAAAAGAATTTAAGAAAGTAATGAAGTATTATAAAAATGCCGGTTATGATGCCATCTTAAATGAAAATGTTCTTAAATTCAAACGTTTAGTAAATGATAAAGTTGTAGTTACATGTGGCCAAACTGGAGCAGGAAAATCTACGTTTATTAATCGAATTGATGATAGTTTACATTTAGAAACCAAACCTATATCTGAAAGCTTAAATCGTGGTGTTCATACCACTAGATATGTTAGTCTCTATAAAATAGAAAACTTTTATATAGCAGATACTCCAGGATTTAGTTCTTTAGAGCTGAATCAACTTGAGGAAGAACAAATAAGACATGGTTTTATTGAGTTTGATGAATATGATTGTAAATATAAAGATTGTAGTCATATTAATACTGATGGTTGCAAAGTTATTCCTCATGTTGGAGATGAAATACTACAAAGTAGATATGACAACTATCAAAAATTTATAAAGGAGCATAATGAAAGTAGCAGTAAGTTATTTAAAAAGTGATAATTATAAGAAGTGTATTGCAAAAATAGATGAATCAAAAGCAGATTTTATACATGTCGATTTATGTGATGGTAAGTACGTTGAAGCAAAAAACTTTACCACTAGTGAAGTAACAAAATTATTATCATTTACACGCAAACCGTTAGATATTCATCTTATGGTACAAGAGCCAATAAAATATATTGATGCTTTAGCGCTTTTAAATGTTAGCACAATCACCATTCATCTTGATGGCTGTAAAGATCCTGCACACACTATAGAGTATATTAAATCTATGGGATTGAAGATTGGAATAGCAATTAATCCGGATGAAAGTATTGAAATATTAACCCCGTATTTAAATGATATTGATTCTGTTTTAGTTATGACTGTTGTTCCAGGAAAAGGTGGACAGACTTTTATGACAGAAGTTCTTCCAAAATTTGATGAATTAAATAATATAAAAGACAATTATCATTTTATAATTGCTGCAGATGGGGGAATAAACGGAGAAACAATAAGCTGTTTAAAAGAGAAAAAAGTAGATCTTGTAGTTAGTGGCTCATATGTTACTAATAGCGAAGATTTTGATGAAAGTATAAGTAATTTAAAATAAATGCCAAATGGCATTTTTTATATGAAGGGTAGAAGTATTATGAATAAGAAAAGATTAGCTATTTTAATAATAGGTGTGGTTTTATTTCTAATATTGGTAATCGGTCTTGTCTTACATTTTGTTCCAAATAGTGACGATAAAAAAGTGGGTGCATTTGTAAATGATACTGAAAAGCCTACTTTAAATGGTGTTCAAGATTTAACTTTTGATGGCAAAACTGATTTGGATTTTTATTCGCATCTTCAAATGAGTGACAATAGTAATGAGAAACTTGATATTACAGTTACTGGCGATTATGACTTAACTGTTAATGGAGAATATAATCTTTTATATGTTCTTAAGGACGCAAGTGGTAATACTGAAGAACAAGAATTTGTTTTAACTGTAGATATTGAAAAAGGAAATCCTACGAAAAAGGTGAGTTACAAAACCGTAACTCCAAAAGGTTATACTTTAGAGGTTATTGATGGTATTGCCTATATCGAAGGTCATATAATAGTTAATAAGTCATATAGTATTCCAAAAGATTATAATCCAGGAAAAATGGTTTATTTAGAAAAATCACAAATGGTATTACCGGAAGTAGTCGATCCGTTTAAACAATTAGTTAGTGATTCATCGCAATTAGGCTTAAATATTTATAATGCTACATGTTATCGTTCATATGGTTTTCAAAATACTTTGTATACTAATTATATAAAAAGAGATGGAAAAGAAGCAGCTGAGACTTATTCTGCTAGACCAGGATATTCAGAACATCATACTGGACTTGCTATTGATGTTAATAGTGTAAGTAATGCATTTGCAGGTACGCCAGAAAGCGTTTGGTTAAATGATAATTGCCATCGTTATGGTTTTATAATCAGATATCCAAAAGGTAAAGAAGACATCACTGGTTATCAGTATGAGCCTTGGCATTTAAGATATGTCGGTGAAGAGTTAGCTGCAAAGTTATATAATAATGGTGATTGGATAACAATGGAAGAGTACTTTGGTTTTACAAGTGATTATAACAAATAAAAAAGAGCATTGACTGCTCTTTTTATTTTGCTAAATTTTACGATATAAGCCAATCGCAATTCCTAAAATAGTACAATTAGGTAAAATAATAGGATCCATTGTATCATTCTCTGGTTGAAGTCGTATATGATCTTTTTCCTTATAGAATGTTTTTAAAGTTGCTTCATTTTCTTCAGTCATGGCTACTACCATTTGTCCGTTTTTGGCAGTGTTCTGACGACGAACAATTATGTAATCTCCGTCGTGTATACCAGCATTAATCATGCTTTCTCCAGAAACATGAAGAGTAAAAACTTCAGCTGATGAAGGAACAAGTGAAGCCGGTAAATCAAAAAATTCATTGGGAGTTTCGATTGCAGTGATAGGACTTCCTGCAGTAATTTTTCCAAGTAGTGGAACTTTTATAACATCTTCGTTCTTTTCTTCGTATTCATTCTCTACAAGTAATTCTAATGTTCTAAATTTATTATTAGAACTTCTAACGTATCCAGCTTTTTCAAGATTTTTAATATGTACAAAAACTGTAGCAGGACTAGATAAATTTACACCTTCGCAAATCTCTCTGATTGTAGGGGGGTATCCGTGGGCTGCAGTATATTTTTTGATAAATTTTAATACATCTGATTGACGTTTAGTAAGATTTTCATTTTTCATTTATAATCTCCTTTATCTATAAATAATTTTACAATAAGCTATGTAAAAAGTCAAACAAATGTTTTTATTGTATATTGACACGAACAACTGTTTGTTGTATATTTGTAACGAAGGATGTGATACAAATGAAAAAAGTTTTAGTAAATTATGGAGGAATATTTTTCTTCTATATAATTATTGTTTTAGGAGTGATATCACTATGTAGTGGAACTCCAGCGGGGACAACTAAATCATCGTCATTTGGCATGTCCGCAGCCTATAAGAATTAATATTTATATTTGCCGCATTTTATGATAGAATTATAAAATAGGAAGTGGTAAATGATGGCAAATAAAAATGAAATGGCTATTAATTCTATTAAGATGTTAGGTATAGATATGATTGCAAAAGCTGAAAGTGGACATCCAGGAATTGTACTTGGATCAACACCAATTTTATATGCTTTATATATGAATGAATTAAATGTTTTAGCTAAAAAACCAAACTGGATGAATAGAGATCGTTTTGTGTTATCTTGTGGCCATGGGTCTGCAATGTTGTATTCTATGTTACATTTTGCTGGATTTGATATTTCTTTGGATGATTTAAAACGCTTTAGAGATGTTGATTCATTTACTCCGGGGCATCCTGAAATAAATGATACTTTGGGAGTAGATTGTTCGACTGGTCCTTTAGGACAAGGGATAGCAACTGCAGTGGGGATGGCACTTGCTGAAAGATACTTTGAAAACATTTGCCGTAGCGTAGATAAAAAAAGTAATTTAGTAGATTATTATACTTATGTATTATGTGGCGATGGGGACCTTCAAGAAGGAATTAGTTATGAAGCTTTATCATTTGCTAGTGCTCAAAAATTAAATAAATTAGTAGTAATCTATGATAGTAATAAAGTTCAATTAGATGGTGAAGTAAAAAATGCTTTTACCGAAGAAGTTGAAGAACGATTTGAATCGTTAGACTTTAATGTAATTACTGTTAAAAATGGCAATAGTGTTAGTGATATTACCTCGGCATTAAAAGATGCGCGTAAAAGTGATATGCCATCAATAATTATTGTTAACACGAAGATAGGTAAAGATGCTGAGAATGAAGGCACAAATTTAGTGCATGGAAAACCGTTAAGTAAAGAAGAAGTTCTAAATTTAAAACAAAAATATAAATTGCCATTAGACCCTTTTGCTTATAGCGAAGATATTAAAAATTATGTTACAGATAATATAATCAAAAGAGTAAATAAAAAGTTTGAAAAGTGGCAACTAGAATATAATCAAGCAAAAGAAAGTCGTAACAAAGATTTAGTAGGTATTATAAATTTAATTGAAAAAGGAGAATTCTTTGTAGATTTTGATAGTACCAATTATCAAATTAATGAAAAATATTGCGAAGAAGGCATTATATCTAACCAAAAAGCAATGAATTTTTTAGCACCGAAAACAAGATTCTTCTTAGGAGGTAGCGCAGATGTTTCTTCCTCTACTAAAACGATAATTGATAAAAGTGGATTAATGTCTTATGAAAATCCAACGGGGAGAAATATAGCTTTCGGTGTAAGAGAAAATGCAATGGGAGCAATTCTAAATGGAATGGCTTTATCTGGTTTAAGAGTTTATGGATCGACATTCCTGGCTTTTGCTGACTATTTAAAACCTTCAATGCGAATGAGTGCCATTATGAATTTACCTGTAACGTACATATTTACTCACGATTCAGTATCTATTGGAGGTGATGGTCCAACGCATCAGCCAATAGAGCAATTAACAATGTTACGTAGCATTCCAAATATGACAGTATTTAGACCTGCTGATATCAACGAAATTATTGGTGCCTGGGAGTATGTAGCTAAGAACAAGGGACCAGTAAGTATAGTCGTTAGTAAGGAAAAGTTAAATATCTTAAAACATACAAATGGAAAGTATGTTAAATATGGAGCATATATAGTTCGCAAAGAAAAATATCATTTAGATGGAATTGTCGTTGCTACTGGTAGTGAAGTGCCTACAGCGCTTAAAATTGCAGAAGAATTATTTACACAAGGAATCGACCTTAGAATTGTTTCGATGCCATCGATGGAATTATTCTTAAAACAAAATCCAGTATATGAAGAAAAGTTGCTTCCTAAAGATGTTAAAACTATTACTTTGGAAGCAGGTTCAACCTTAATGTGGCATCGATTTGCATCTAATAGTAAATGTGCTTTAGGAATTGATACCTTTGGAATATCGGGTAAAAAAGAAGATGCATTGAAGTTTGTGGGTTTTGATTATAATAGTTTACTTATGAAAATAAAAAATATGTTTGAATCCAACTAAATTCGACATATTTTTTTTATGCAATATGATAATCTTTTTCTGGGTGAAGAAATGAGGACATATTATATATTTAATGTAAATAAGGAAATGAGTATTTTAACTAAGGATAGTCCATATATGTTATTTAAAAGTTTTGAGTCAATATATCTAGCGGATAAATCAGATTTATATATGGCAAGTAATCTATATGAACAACTTGCAAGTAAGTTTAATAAAAATATTTTAAATCAAAAGATTGTTAAAGAATATAAAGATAATCAACATTATATTTATACTAAAGATCATCATAATTATTATAATCGTTATAAAGATGAAACTTGTAATTTAACAGTAAAAAATAGTTACATAATATGTAGTGCAAATAATTCTAAGTTAGAATTATTAAAAAAACTAAATGGCTATAATTTATTTGCGTGTGATTTTGAAAATAAAGACTACTTTTGGCTTGATGAAATATATTGTTAAAAATGTCCGAATGTAGTAAAATGTAAGTGAGGAGATAATTATGGTAGAAACAATAATTTGGAGTGTTTGTGCTCTAATTGTAGGTATTGTATTAGGCTTCTTAATAGCTAAAAAGGTTACTCAAAAACAATTAGAACAAAATCCTCCGATCAATGAAAAAATGATTGAAGCTATGATGAGTAGCATGGGGAGAAAACCAAGCCAAAAACAAGTTAAACAAGTTATGGCTCAAATGAATCGTTTTAAATAAATCACTTCGGTGATTTTTTTTGATGCTTAAAATTACTTGTTTGAAGTATTTGATTACATTATAATAAAAGAAGTAGGTGGAAGTATGAATAAAAAAGTTAAACATGAACTATTAGTTCCTGCAGGAAACTATGCATCTGTCGTTGCGGCAATTAACAATGGTGCTGATGCAATCTATATAGGTGGCAAAAAATTTGGTGCTCGAGCATTTGCGAGTAATTTTTCAGAAGAAGAAATAGAAAATGTTATTAAACTATGTCATTTATATGGCGTAAAGGTTTATATCACAGTAAATACCCTAGTTTATGATAATGAAATTGAAGAAGCTATAAATTATATAAGAAATATTCATTCTTATGGCGTAGATGCTGTAATAATGCAAGATGTTGGCTTAATTAATTTGGTTCATCAAATGTTTCCTAATCTAGAAATCCATGCTTCAACACAAATGCATAACCATAGTAAAGAATCTTTAAAATTCTTAGAGAATTTAGGTATAAAAAGAGTGGTTTTTGCAAGAGAAATGCCGTATGAATATATGAGTGAAATTGAAACTAACTTAGAAAAAGAGGTTTTCATTCATGGATCGCTATGTGTTTCTTATAGTGGGCAATGTTTATTTTCTTCGTGTATTTTAAATCGAAGTGGTAATCGTGGCGAGTGTGCCGGTATGTGCCGTCTTCCTTACAAGATTTATGAAAATGGTAATTTGATATCTACAAAAGGAAATTATTTATTAAGTCCTAAGGATTTGTGCTCGATTGATCATTTCAAAGAACTTTTAGATAGTGATATCGTATCTTTTAAAATCGAAGGGCGAATGAAATCTCCTGCATATGTTGGAACTGTTACTAGAATTTATAAAAATTTAATGAATCAGTATGAAAATGGGGAAGAACTTTGCGTAAATGAAAAGGACTTAGATTTATTAAAATCAATATTTAATCGTGAGTATACTCGTGGATTTTTATTTAATGATAAAGACATAATGAATTTTATGGCTCCGAACCATATGGGAGTACATTTAGGAGATGTAATTGGGGTAACTACTAAAAAAATAAAAATTAAGCTAGATAGAGATTTAAAACAGTTCGAGGGAATCAGATTTAAAGAAAGCAATAAAGGTATTACAATTAATTTTTTATATGATGAAAAAGATAATTTAATAAATGGAGCCAAAAAGGGTGATATTGTTTATTTGGATAATTTTATTAACCTGAAAAATACTTTGGAAGAAGTATTACTAACTACACCTTTAGTAAAAGATGATGAAAACATAACTAAAAAGATACCAATTGATGTACAGTGCGAAGCTAGATTAAATGATGTATTAACTATAACTATAACCGATGGAGAAAATACAATTATCTTAAAAGGCAATAGCATTCAAGAATCTAAAACAAGTCCAGTTACTCAAGAAAGAATTGAAAGTTGTTTGAGAAAGACTGGTAATACACCGTTTGAGATTAAAGAATTACAAATAAAATGTGATGAAAATATCTTTATTTCTATTGGCTCATTAAATGCATTAAGAAGAGAAGCTTTAGATAAACTAAAAGGGATAAGAGAAAATACTAAAGTGGATGTAATCGAAAATTCTTTTTCTAGCGTTGCTGCAGAATATGAAAATACTGGTGAAGTTATTAATGTTTTGGTTCGTAGTGAAGAACAAATAAAAGCTTGTAAAGATTTGGGAATTAAGAATATTATTGTAGAAAATCCAAAACTTATGGAACCATATTTTATTTATAAAGTTCCAAGAGATAAAATAGAACATAAGTATTCTTTTGCTGAACTTTTAGTTACTGATTATGCTTCAATGAGTATCTATCCAAATAATATTGGTGATTACCATTTGAATATCACAAATCATTATACATTTGATTATATAAAACCACATTTAAGAACTGCGATGCTTTCCGTAGAAATGTCATTTGATCAAATTCAAGAATTTATGAAATATTATCCTTACGGTAATGCTAGTGAAATTTTAGTATATGGTCGTGTTGAGTTGATGCTTATGAAGTATTGCCCTTTAAATAGAATTGTTAATAAGGATAAGGTGTGTCAGGTTTGTCAAAAAGGAAATAAGTATGAACTTGAGGATCGTAATAAAGCTTTATATCCATTAATTAATAATCCGGTAACTCATAGCACAACAATTTTAAATTGTGAAATAACTAATAAGATAAATGATATAAATAAGTATTTAGATTTAGGTATTCATAACTTTAGAGTTGAATTTACTGATGAAGATTATGATAAATCGATGGAAGTATTGACTTCTGTAATAAACGAAATAAAACGTAAATAAAACGTCAAATTTATTTATTTCTTATTTTCAAGGTGGTACTATTAAAATGTAATAATTACAGTGGAGGATACATGACAAGAGAAGAGCAAGAAAGAAATTTAGCTTTAAAAAGAGTGGTTGAAGAAAATGGCCCACAATTTGGTAAACCATCATTAGACAAACCTTGGTTAGCTATTTATAAGGATAGTGATATTATGGTGCCGGTTCCTGAGATGACAGCTTATCGTTATTTATATGAAAATAATAAAGATAATTTAAATGGTATTGCTTTAAATTATTTTGGATACAAGATAACATATAGAGAGTTGTTTGCCAAAATTGATGAAATGGTGAAATCTTTAACTGCGTTTGGAGTAAAAAAAGGAGATATTGTAGGTATCTGTTGTACTAATACTCCAGAGATAGTTTATTTATTTTATGCAATTAGTAAAATTGGAGCTGTGGCGGATGTTATAGACCCAAGAATTAACGAAGTTGTAATGTCTAAATATTTAAATGATATTAAGTGTAAACTGTTCTTATGTTTAGAACCATCATTACCAAAATATTATGGAATTATTGATCAAACTAATGTCGAAAAGGTAGTTAGCTTGCCAATACTTGAGGCGCTTCCAGTTCCGCATAAAGCAGTGACAATTGCTAAAATGGTAGTGGAAGCTAAAAAGGAAAATAAACCGGCTCCTCCGACTGTAAAACTTCCAGATAGTGATAAATATATGACATTTAAAGAATTTAAGAAAGCTGGTAAGGATGGATATGTTCATGAAGAGCCGTATGTTAAGAATCGTCCTGTAGCAATTATTCACACTGGTGGAACAACTGGAATACCAAAAGGGGCAGTTCTTTCAAATGACAATTTGAATTCTTTAGTTCATCAATTGAGACATACGGAATTAGAATTTAATCGTGGACAAAAATGGTTAAGTTTAATGCCTCCGTGTGTAGCTTATGGGCTTGCGAATGGAATGCATTTATCATTAAGTTGTGGTATGCAATCTATACTAATTCCAACTTATGAACCGGATAAGATTGATAAAATGATTTTAGAACACAAACCAAATCGTTTAGCTTGCTCTCCAGCTCATTGGGAATATTTTGCTAGAAGTGAAAAAATTAAAGGAAAAGATTTATCTTATATAATTCATCCAATCGAGGGCGGCGATGCTATTAATCCAGAACTTGAAAGACAAATTAATAGTATATTAAAGAGTCAAGGGTCAAAAGATGAACTTAGAAAAGGGTATGGATTAAGTGAAACTTGTGCAGCTTTATGTGTTGCAAGTCCTCTTGTAGATAATGAGCTGTTAATTAGTAGTGTAGGTTTTCCTTTAGTTCATACTACGTTAAGCGTTTTTGAACCAATATCCGCAGATCTTGGAGAAGTTGATCCAAGCGAGATAATTGAACTTGGATATAATGAAATTGGTGAAATTTGTGCTCAAAGTGACAATGTAATGTTAGGGTATTACAATCGTCCTGAAGAAAATGCTAAAACATTAAGAATGCACTCTGATGGAAAAGTATGGCTACATACTGGAGACTTGGGACTTATTACTCCGGATGGAAGAGTATTTATTAAGGGAAGGACTAAAAGAATTGTTATTAGGTTTGATGGGACGAAAGTTTATCCCGCAGATATTGAAAGCGTAATTGCAAAGCATCCTGCTGTAGCTTTAGTTGCGGTTGTTGGTGTAAGGGATTCTGCTCACGAACAAGGAGAACTTCCAAAAGCATATATTGTCTTAAAAGATGAATATAAAAATAATCCTGAGGTAATTGAACAAATCGCAATGTTGTGTAATAAAAATTTAATAGATTATATGGTTCCATTTGCTTATCAAGAAATTCCTAATATGCCATATACTGCATTAGGAAAACCGGACTTTATGACTCTTAAAAAGATTCAAACAGAAACAAATTTAGAACCAGATTTAACAAGAATAAGAAAACAATAACAAATTGTTTTTTTATTTGGAATATGTTATGATAAATACAAGATAATAAAGGGAGTAAGCTATGGTATTAATACAAGGACTTTTAATATGCAGTTTTATTTATGCATTACTTTTATCTATAATATATTTTTCAAGATCAAGATTAAATAATATAGAAAACAATATTTACAAAGTGCTTTTAACATCTTGTCTTTTTGGAACCGTTTTAGAGTTTATGTGTATGACTTTTGCAAGCCAAATGACTCAAGTCGGAGATAAAATACAAGAGGCCTTTCATGTTGTGCTTGTAGCCAGATTTTATTTATTATATTTACTTATATGGATATCATTCTTTATGGCTTACATATATAGTATCTCTTTTGATGAAAATAAAAGGTTTTATGCTTTTGTTAAAAAACACCGACTAGCATTTACTGCATTATGTGTAGTTGCATTTTTAACATTTGTTACAATAATTAGTGTGGCTCCAATGTATTTTTACAATGACGGATCATCTGCTTATACATGGGGACCTTCGATAGACTCACTTGTAGCATTATTTACAATTGGAGTAGTATTTGGACTTTTAAATGTAATATTAGGATTTAAGAAAACGAAGTTTAAACGTTATGCTCCGGTATTTATCTTCTTTGCTGCTGTGCTATTAATAGTAGTAATTAAGTCAATAGATCCGGAGATTCAATTAGTAGGAACGTTATTAACGTTTGTTACAATTTTAATGTATTTTACAATTGAAAATCCTGATTTGCATATGTTATACGAACTGAAGGAAAATCGTCAGTTAATTGAGAAAAACTATGAATCTAATGCAAGCTTTATCTTTAAAATATCTCAAGAGGTAAAAAATCCTGTAGATAATATTTCAGAAGTATACAATGTTTTAAAGGACGAAAATGATGTAGAGGTTATGAAAAAAGGCCTTCAAGTTATTAAGAGAAATTCTGATGATTTAAATTTCATTGTATCTAATTTACTTGATGTATCTACATTAGATACTCATAATATTAAAATTATTAAAAATAAATATAATTTACATAATCTCTTGCGTTCTATCGAAGTAAGGGCAAAACAAGAACTATCTAATGATGTTGATTTAAGATTAAGCATTGCATCGAATGTTCCTGAAGTACTTTTCGGTGATGAAGTTAAATTAAAACAAATTCTAATGACTATAATTTTAAATTCAGTAAAATATACACAAAAGGGATTTATCGAAATTGATTGTAGTGCAATTGTTAAGTATGATGCATGTCGTTTAATTTTTACGATTGAAGACTCTGGTTGTGGTATGAGTTTAAGTGAAGTTAATGACCTAATGAACTACGAAGGAAGTCTTAATGAAGAAGAAATTGAACTTTTAGATAAAGTTGATTTAAATATTAAAGTTGTAAGTAAAATAACCAAACTTATTGGAGGACTTATTCTAATTAAGAGCGAAGAAGATAAAGGAAGTAAATTTACTATAATTTTAGAACAAAAAATTTATAATCCTGAAACAGTTAATATTCCCGCGAGCGAAAAGTATAGTAAATCAATATTTAATGCTAAGAAAGTTTTATTAGTGTCAGATGTTAAAGATGATTTAGCTTACTTAAAACCAATGTTTAGTAATAATGATTTTGAAGTTATAACATCAATGTATGGAAAAGATTGTATAGATAAAATTAATAATAAAGAATACTTCGATTTAATAGTTATTGAAGATGAAATGCGTTTAACTAGTGCTTATACAACGTTTAAAGAATTAGAGAAACTTGGAAATAAAGTCCCTGTTGTAGTAATGGTCGATAAGCCAAAAGAAAGAATAAAAAAACATTATATCGCTGATGGTTTTGCAGACGTAATATTTAAAAGTAAAATAAAATCTGAAGTAGAAAGAATTATCAAAAAATATTTGTAAGAAGATATTTCTATCTTCTTATTTTTTTATTTTTTTTGTAAAAATTTTGTGAAATGTTAGCACTTGTGAATTGACAAGTGCTAATCTGCATAATATAATAATGTTAGCACTTGGAAAGCGAAGAGTGCTAGGAAGGGATATTATGGATAAACGTCAAGAAGAACTACTTAAAGCTATTGTTGAAAACTATGTTAAAACAGTTAAGCCTGTAGGTAGTAAATCTTTATGCCAAAAGTTTCATTGCTCAAGTGCAACAATAAGAAATGAAATGGCCGTTTTAGAAAGTCTTGGATATATTGAAAAAAATCATATATCATCAGGTAGAATTCCAAGTGAGCTTGGTTACAAATATTATGTTGAATATCTGATGGAACCAGAAAAGTTAACTGGTAGTGATATGTTAAAATTACAAACGATCGTTAAAAACCAAGATTTAGTATTATCTGACGCTATCAATAAATGTATGGAAATAATAAGTGATTTAACGAATTATGCTTCCGTCGTATTAGGTAATAATAGTGCTGGTAATCTCTTAAAACAGGTAAGTGTTATTCCAATTGAGAATAATAAAGTCGTTGCTTTAGTTTGTACAAATAAAGGTATTGTTGAAAATAAACAGTTTAGCTTGCCAGAAAGTACAGATGTAAATGAGCTAATTAAAACTAGTGAAATTATTAATAAATTGTTGATTGGAACTCCAATTAATGAAGTAGCTTCTAGATTAGAATTTGAAATTAAACCGGTAATAGCAAAACAAATTCATGATTATGAAGCAATATATAATATTTTCTATAATGCATTTAATGATTTTGCTTCGGATCGCCATCATGATGTTCGAGTTGTTGGAAAAACCAAAATATTAGAACAACCTGAATATGATGATACCAACGCGATGAAAAAACTTGCTTACAAGCTTGAAGATAAAGAGTTTATTAAGCATGTGGTAGAAGATAAAGATAATGAAGAAATCAAGATTTATATTGGCGAAGACTCAGAGGTTGATGAAAATACTACAGTAATTAAAAGAAAGTATAACATCAATGGAGAAGAAGGAACAATTGCCATAATAGGTCCGAAAAGAATGGAATATGCAAGAGTCATGGGACTTTTAGATTACGTTCTTGATGAAATAAAAAAGAAGGATGAGAAATAGTGAACGAAGAAGTGAAAACGCAAGATAAAATTAAGAAAGTAGTTAAGAAAGTAAAAAAAGAAAATCCTGAAGTAACTAAACTTACTTTAGAAAAAAATGAACTTTCTGATAAAGTTTTAAGACTAACTGCAGAAATGCAAAATATGAGCCGTAGATTTGAACAAGAAAGGGCTAATATATATAAATATGATGGTGAAAGACTAGTTAAAGAATTACTTCCGATAGTTGATAACTTTGAAAGAGCTATTAAAATGGATGATGATAATTTAACTGATGAACTATCAAAATTCTTATCTGGATTTAAAATGATCTACACTTCAATGGTAGGAACGCTTAAAGCTATGGGAGTAACTGAAATTGAAGCGTTAGGTAAAGAGTTTGATCCAACAAAAATGGAAGCCATTATGACAACTAACATATTAGAAGAAGAACAAAATGTTGTAGTTGAAGTAATGCAAAAAGGTTATATGTATAACGATAAAGTTATTCGTGTAGCCATGGTAAAAGTAAACGAATAATTAAATTGAAAGGAAAAGATAAAAATGAGTAAAATTATTGGTATAGACTTAGGTACAACAAATAGTTGTGTATCTGTATTAGAAGGTGGGGAACCTAAAGTAATCCCTAATGCTGAAGGAAATCGTACAACTCCATCAGTAGTTGCATTTAAAAAGGATGATGAATTAGTAGGAGAAACTGCTAAAAGGCAAGCGGTAACAAACGTTAAAAATACAATTTCATCTATTAAAAGAAAGATGGGTACTAAAGAAAAAGTAGAAGCTAATGGAAGAAAATATACACCTGAAGAAATTAGTGCAAAAGTACTTGCTAAACTAAAAAGAGATGCAGAAAGCTATCTTGGTGAAAAAGTAACTAAAGCTGTTATTACAGTACCTGCTTACTTTAATGATGCTGAAAGACAAGCTACTAAGAATGCAGGTAAAATTGCAGGACTAGAAGTAGAAAGAATCATTAATGAACCTACAGCAGCAGCGCTTGCTTATGGTTTAGATAAACAAGATGAATTACAAACTATCTTAGTATATGACTTAGGTGGAGGTACATTCGACGTATCTATCCTTGAATTAGGAGACGGTGTATTTGAAGTTAAAGCAACAGCTGGAAATAATAAACTTGGTGGAGATGACTTTGACGATAAAATTGCTAAATATTTAGTAAAAGAGTTTAAAAATGAAAATGGTATTGATTTATCAAAAGATGCAATGGCAATGCAAAGAGTTAAAGACGCTGCTGAAAAAGCTAAAAAAGATTTATCTTCAATGAGTACAACACAAATTTCATTACCATTTATCACTCAAAACGAAGATAAAGAACCATTACATATGGAAATTGAACTTACTAAAGCAAAATTCGAAGATTTATGTAAAGACTTATTTGATTCAACATTAGAACCAGTTAGAAAAGCTTTAAAAGACGCTAAATTAAAGGCTAGTGATATTGATAAAGTTATCTTAGTTGGTGGTTCTACAAGAATTCCATATATTCAAGAATTAGTTAAGAAAGAACTTGGTCAAGAACCAAATAAATCAGTAAACCCTGATGAAGTAGTTGCTATGGGTGCTGCAATCCAAGGTGGAGTACTAACTGGTGAAGTAAATGACATTGTACTTCTTGATGTTACACCATTATCATTAGGTATTGAAACATTAGGAAATGTTATGACAGTATTAATTCCAAGAAATACTACAATTCCTACATCTAAATCACAAGTGTTCTCTACAGCTGCAGATAATCAACCAGCAGTAGATATTCATGTATTACAAGGTGAAAGACCAATGGCTGCAGATAATAAGACATTAGGTAACTTCCAACTTACAAACATTCCTCCTGCAAGAAGAGGGGTTCCTCAAATCGAAGTTAAATTTGATATTGATGCAAATGGTATTGTTAATGTAACAGCTAAAGATTTAGGCACTAATAAAGAACAAAGTATAACTATTACATCATCTACATCACTATCTGATGAAGAAATCGATAAGATGGTTAAAGAAGCTGAAGCTAATAAAGAAGCCGATGAAAAGAAAAAAGCTGAAAGTGATGCTAGAAATGAAGCTGATTCAATGATTTTAGCTACTGATCGTGCTTTAGAAGATTTAGGAGATAAAGTATCAGATGATGATAAAGAAGAAGCTACTAAATTAAAAGAAGAATTAGAAGAAGCTCTAAAAGGTGATGACATCGAAGAAATTAAAGAAAAAACTGAGAAGTTAAATAAAAAAGCGATGGACTTAGCTGCTAAAGTTTATGAAGCTGGAGCTAAGACAGCTGAAAGCAACGAATCATCAAATAATAGCGATGATGACGATGCTGAAGAAGCAACTTACGAAGAAAAGAAATAGTAAATAAAATTAGGTTCTAGGAAACTAGAACCTAATTAATATATGAAAGGAATTGTAATGCAATCAAAGATAGATTTAAGTGAACTATTTAAAAATGATGAATCATTTTTAAAAGCTTTAAATAAATTAACTAAAGAAATAAGAAAGTATTCTAAATATCAAGGAAAACTATTTGAAAGTGCTCAAAATTTATATGATTTTTTAGAATTTGATAATAACATTTCTAAAGAATTGGAAAGTATTTATATATATGCTCACATCAATAATGATTTAGATTTAAGTAACTCCACATATCAAGATTATCTTGGTAGAGTAATGAAAGTTATCAATGATTTGAGTGAAATTTCTTCATTTGTTGTTCCTGAAATTTTAGAACATGAATATGAAGAGTTTGTAGCATTTTTAAAAGCTGAACCCAAACTAAAAACATATCAATTAAATATTAAAAAGATATTTAGAAATAAGAAGTTTACTAAATCTAAGGAAGAAGAAAGAATAATTTCTATATTAACTTCTTCATATGATAAACCTGAAGATATTAGTGAGATGTTAATTAATACAGACCTAGATTATGGTTTTATCAAAGATGAAAATGGAAATGATGTTCACTTAACTAACTCAAATTATTCAACTTATATTGAAAGTGTTAATCGCGATGTTCGAAAAGCTACTTTTGAAGCTATGTATAATGAGATTAAAGCACATGAAAATACTTTTGCATCTATCTTAGCAACTGAAATTTTAAATAATAATAAAATTGCTAAAATAAGAAATTTTAAAAGTGCTAGAGAACTTAGCTTGTATCATAATGAAGTGAAAAATAATATTTATGATGAATTAATTGAAGGTGTGCATAATGGACTACCAATATTCTATAAATATTATGAATTAAAGCAAAAAGTACTTGGGCTAAAAGATTTCCATCTTTATGATACGTATGCTAATATTACAAAGGATTATAACAAAAAATATTCTTTTGAAGAAGCTAGAGAAATTGTATTGGATGCAATGGGCATTTTAGGAGAAGATTATAGTAAAGTATTAAAGAGTTCTTTTGATAATGGATGGATTGATTCAACGATTTGCAAAACTAAAAGATCAGGAGCTTATTGTACTTGTGCGTATTTAACTCACCCATATGTTGTAATGAGTTATGAAGAGAAGTTAAACGATATATCTACTTTGGCTCATGAACTTGGTCATGCAATGCATTATTACTATGCTCAAACGAATAATTCGTATCAAGATTATGGGTACTCAATATTTGTAGCAGAAGTCGCTAGTCAAGTAAATGAAATTATTTTAACTGACTATTTATTAAAAAAATCTACTGACATCGAAGAAAAAAAATATTTATTAGATTTAATATTACAAAGATTTAAATCAACTATTATTCGTCAAACCATGTTTGCAGAATTTGAAGATAAATTACATAAATTAGAACAGGAAGGTAATACTCTAACAAAAGAGTTAATAACTAATGAGTATTATAGTCTAAACAAAAATTATTTTGGTCAAAATGTAATTGTCGATGAAGATATTAAATATGAATGCTTTAGAATTCCACATTTCTATTATAATTTCTATGTATATCAATATGCTACTGGATATGCTGCTGCAATGAAAATAGCTACAGATATTATAAATGGTAAACCGAAAGCTTTAGAAAACTACTTAAAGTTCTTGAAACTAGGTTCGACTAAAGATCCGGTTGCATCATTAAAATTAGCAGGTGTTGATATGACAGATAATAAGATATATGAAGATATTTTTAAAGTATTTGAAAATAAACTAGATGAATTAAGGAGTTTATATGAGTAAAAAAGATTACTATGAAGTGCTGGGGGTTTCCAAAGACGCTTCAGATGATGAAATAAAAAGATCATTTAGAAAATTAGCAAAACAATATCACCCAGATATTAATAAAGAACCTGATGCTGAAGCTAAATTTAAAGAAATTGGCGAAGCTTATGCAATTTTGTCTGATCCTCAAAAAAGAAAGACATATGACCAATTTGGTTCTGCTGCATTTGAAAATGGTGGAGCAGGAGCAGGCGGCTTTGGTGCTGGCGGATTTGACTTTGGTGATATTGATTTAGATTCCATTTTACGTGATGTATTCGGCGGCGGTTTTGGAGGGTTCTCCGGATTTGGAGGAGCATCTAGAACTAGAAACGGAAGTAGACGCGGAGCGGATGTGCGTGCAGTTGTTGATTTAACTTTCGAAGAAGCTTGTTTTGGCTGCGAAAAAGAAGTAGAGTTAAACTTAAAACAAACTTGTGATGAATGTGATGGCAAAGGTGGATTTAAAGAAAAAAATTGTAGTACATGTAATGGACAAGGTGTAGTTTTAGAACGAGTTCAATCTTTATTTGGGATAATGCAAACTCAAAAGACTTGCCCTGATTGTTCTGGCCGTGGTGTTACTTATGCTGATATGTGTGATGAATGTAATGGAAGCGGAGTGGTTAATAAGAAAAAGACTATTAAGGTAAAAATTCCTGAAGGTGTGGACTCAGGCTATCAATTAAGACTAGCTCGCAAAGGAAATGCTGGTGTAAATGGTGCTGAAAGTGGAGATCTATATGTGGAATTTAATATTAAAGATCATCCATTATTTGAAAGACAAGATACAGATATTTACCTAGAATTACCAATTAACATTGCTGAAGCAGCTTTAGGTTGTGAAAAAGAAATTCCAACACTTTATGGAGAGGTTGTTTTAGAAATAAAACCAGGAACGCAAAATTATACTAAACTTAAATTAAAAGGTAAGGGAATTAAAACTCCAAACTCACTACTGAAAGGTAATATGTACGTAGTTGTTAATGTAATTATTCCAACTAAGCTTTCTCGAAAACAAAAATCTTTGCTAGAAGATCTATTGGATTCAGATATGGATAACGAAGAAGCTTTTAGAGATTTTAAGAAAAATTTGAAACAATCTAAATAGAAAAGACTCTAATAAAAAATTAGAGTTTTTTTATGCTCCAAAAAAGGAAATTAAAAAGATTTTCGGTATATATAAAGTGAAGGAGGAAAAATGAAAAAAAGAAAGGATATTAATGAATCTGTTTAAACGCTGGATAACTGAAATTTTATTAGTAATCATAATTGTACTGTTATTAGGACTTTATTGTTGGGAAGGGTATAAATACTATGTACAAAAAGATAATGAGGAAGATATTGTTCAAAGTCCTATCGAAAATTTTGAGGAAGTAGTGACCGAGCCTGATATAGTGTTGAAAAAATATGTGGATGTTAAGGGAGCGGTAGTTAACCCTGGTGTTTATGAAATTTCTAACGAAACTATTATTAATGATGTTATAAGCATGGCTGGAGGATTTAAATCTACAGCATATACCAATAATATTAATTTAAGTATGAAAATAAAGGATGAAACAGTAATTTATGTTTATACAAAGTATGAGTATTCTTTATTAAATAAAAAAGAAGAAAATAAAACTGAGATAGTGGAGTGTAATTGTGAAAAAATTGATATATCTTCGTGTATAAACAATGGCTCTAGTGTGATTGAAAATGGTGAAAGTAAAGAAAATGAAGATATAAAAGAGGATATAGTAACTAGCAATGAAAATGAATTGATAAATATTAATACTGCTACATTAGAAAATCTTATGACATTAAATGGAATTGGTGAAGCCAAAGCCACCAGTATCATTAATTATCGAAATGAAAATGGTAATTTTACTTCAATCGAAGATATTAAACTAGTCTCTGGTATTTCTGATAATCTTTATGAAAAAATTAAAAACTATATTACAGTCTAAATTTTTATATGTAAGTTTATTTTTATTTTTGTTTATATATATAATTGTCTTTACTAAGTTAATTGATTATCAATCAAAATATGGAGATGGAGATATTATCTTAAGCGGAAGAGTAGTTAAATATTCATTATCTAATGATAAATTAAGTTTTGTTATTAAAGCTAAAGAAAAAATTTTGTCTACATATTACAACGACGATAATTTGAATAATATAAATTTAAAAATAGGCGACTTTGTTACTGTAAGTGGTAAATTAAGTATGCCTGCAGTAAATACAATTCCCAATACGTTTAATTACAAGGAATATCTATACTCTAATAAAATTTATAAAACTCTTTCGGTTTCTGAAATTAAGATTAAAAATAATGAATCAAATATTTTTGAGAAAATTAAAAATTATTTTTATAAGAGGTGTGAAGGTAATGAATATTTAAAGTTATTTATTGTAGGAGACAAATCGTCTTTGGATGAAAATATTTATGAAAGTTTTAAAGACACTGGCGTAGCCCATTTATTGGCGGTCTCGGGCATGCACGTTTCAGTTTTAGTTTCTATACTTTCTTATTTGCTAAAGTGGGTGAAAAATACAAAAAAGCAAATAATAATATCAACTTTTTTGCTTTTTTATGCATATATAGTAAATTTTTCTGCATCAATACTTAGAGTAGTAGTCTTTTATATTATAAATAACATTAATAAAATTTTTGAATTAAAACTAAGTAATAAGCAAGTTTTATTTTGGGCGGCTATAATTATGCTAATAATTAATCCGTTTTTAATTTATCAAGCGGGATTTTTATATTCTTTTGTAACTGTGTATAGCATAATTGTTACTCAAAAATATTTATGTGGTAAATACGCTAAGGATACTTTAATAATTAGTTTTTGGGCATTATTATTTACTTTACCGATAACTGTAAGTATGAATTATGAAATTAATTTGATTACTTTTATAAGTAATTTATTGTTGATACCATATGTAACTTTTATTTTATATCCATTGTCTTTGCTTTGTTTTGTTTTTTCATTTCTAATGCCTATATTTTCATTGCTAACCGGTCTAATGGAAATAATAATTATATTTATTAATAAAATAGATATTTTTGTGATTGGTATTCCCAAAATGAATGTAGTAATAATATTAAGTTATTACTTAATGCTTTTATTTGCAATTTATTTTAACTCAAAGGTTTATTTTGCAACAATTATTATGTTAGTGCTCATCGTAAAAATGGCCCCAAGATTTGATTCGGTTCTGCAAATAACTTATCTAGACGTTGGACAAGGAGATTGCTGTTTAATATCACTGCCGTATAATAAAGAAAACATAATGATAGACACTGGTGGTCAAATTTCATACGGTAATACAAAGAATTACAATATTTCTGACAATGTAATTTTATATTTAAAAAGTATAGGTATTAATAAATTAAACTGTCTTATATTAACGCATGGCGACTATGACCACATGGGTGAAGCAATTAATTTAGTAAATAATTTTAAAGTAGAGAAAGTAATATTCAATTGTGGGCCACATAATGATTTAGAACGAGAATTAATTAAAGTATTACATAAAAAGAAAATACCATATTACAGTTGTATCAAAGAATTAAATATAGATGATAATAAATTATATTTTCTAAATAATAAGGATTATGGTAATGAAAATGATAATTCATCAGTCATTTATACAGAACTAAATGATTATAAATTTTTATTTATGGGAGATGCAGGAGTAGAAGTAGAAGAAGATTTAGTAGAAGAATATAATCTACAAAATATAGATGTATTAAAAGTGGGACATCATGGAAGTAAAACAAGCAGTAGTGAAGAATTTATAAATGAAATGAATCCTAAATATAGTATTATTAGCGTTGGAAAGAACAATCGTTATGGTCATCCAAATAAAGAAGTATTAGATACTTTAAAAGATTCAAAAATATATAGAACGGATCAAGATGGAAGTATCATGTTTAAAATTAAAAATAATAAATTAAAGATAGAAACATGTACACCATAGAAAGGAAGATGATAAAATGAATGAAATAAAAGAATATACAGATAAGATTTTTGAAGATATAAAACGTTTAGATGAAAATGGTAATGAATATTGGTTAGCAAGAGAACTAATGCCATTGCTTGAATATATTGAATGGCGCAAATTTAAAGGAGTAATCAACAGAGCAATCATTAACTGCAAAGGTAGTAATTATAACGATTTAGACCATTTTGTCGGTGCTGACAAAATGGTTGGTATTGGTTCTAATACTGAAAGAAAAATACAAGATTATAGGTTATCAAGATATGCATGTTATTTAATAGTTTTAAATTGTGATCCTAGAAAGAAAGTAATTGCAATTGCTAAAACATATTTTGCTATTCAAACTAGAAAGCAAGAATTAACTGAACAAGAATATAATAATCTAACAGAAGAAGAAAAAAGATTATATAGAAGAAATCAGGCAAGAAAAGGAAATTATAATCTAAATCAAACAGCAGTTAAAAGTGGAGTAAAAGACTTAGCTAGATTTCATAATGCTGGATACAAAGGACTTTATAATGGTGAAACGGCTGATGATATTTTTAAAAGGAAAAAACTAAGATATAGAGAAGATATATTAGATAATATGGGTAGTGAAGAACTTGCAGATAATATATTTAGAATTGCTCAAACTGATGCTAAATTAAAAAGAGATAATGTAGATAATGAATATACTGCGAATTCTGTTCATTATGAGGTAGGAAGAGAAGTAAGAAATAGTATTAAAAGATTAGGCGGTACTATGCCAGAGGATTTATCAACACCAAATAAAAGTTTAAAAGAATTAGAAAAAGAAACTAATAAATTAAAAGAGTGAATAGAAATTGTGATATAATTAATATAGGATGTGATAATATGACAAAAGAAGAAATTAATAAAACTGTATTAAGTCTTCAAACTGATGAAGAAATAATTGGTTTTGTTAAAAAGAGAATTCAAGAATTAGAAGACAAATCTATAGAAACAACTGTAGGTCAGAATTATACTACAACTTTTAAGGAATATATTTCAGCAAAAACACATTATAAAGCAGGAGCAAGATTACAAGATGCAGAATGTCCTGATTTAGTGTATGATGATATAACACCATATATTAATTTGATTAAAGCCATTAAGCAGAATAGTTGGTATGATGAACTTACTTTGTTTTCTACAATATTCTTTGAAGTATACAATTATTTGCCTAGTGATAACATTGGCTTAGTGCGAGCATTTACTTATTTAGAAAATAAAGGTAAAAGAATATCAATAAAACAAATTAGAGAAAATGCTTGTGCATTTTGTTCGGAAAAATCAGGCATGGCACATAATATGTTTAAGTTTTTGGGAGTTGACTCTGAAGTAGTATGTGGATATAGAGATTCAGAGCGCCATGCGTATAATATTATTTATCCAAATGGTTATGGAAATGAGCCAATGGTAATATATGATCCGTCATTCTTTGTTAATTTTGTTAAGGATGGGAAAAAATTATCTTTTGGATATTTTAAAGCGTTGCGAAGAGAGGATTATGATAAACTAATATCCGGCCAGCCAATAAAAATAGATTTATCAAAAACAGAAAAAAATTATAGACAATTATATAGTTTGGGTGATGAATATGTTTTTGAAGGAGATACTCCATCATATATTGCAGGTTTAGATAGAAAAAAAGAATCGCCTGGTCAAAATATAACCGATGATTTATATTATTCAACTCATTTAGAAAATGGCGTTGAGTCAGTATCATATAAATTATAGTAGAATTATCAATTTGATAGTTCTTTTTTTATTTGAAATAAAGGCATTTTTTTCAACTTACTAATTGACAATCACCACATGGAGAATACGACCACACGGGGAAGCTATTAACCTTATAAATAATTTTAAAGTTGAGAAAGTAATCTTTAATTGCGGAAATTTGGTATATACAAAATTACAAATTTGTTGAAAAATGACCAGCCAAGGTCAATTTAGTAAGAATCTTATATATGATTCTTTTGAGTTATGGATGTATATGATATAATTAAATCATAGGATGTGAATATATGAATATTCAAGAATTAAAAGATGCAATTGATAACTTTCCTAATAAGCAGGTTTTTATGGCACAACCTACTTTTTATCAAGGTGAAGATATTTTTGCTGTACTTAGCGCTAAATACGAAAATATAATTTATTGTCCACAGATACAATGCGTTAATGACATATATAGCTTTATGGAAAAATATAGCTTAAATGATGCGCCCTTTGCTATAGAGGTATTATTAATAGACTATAACGAAAAAAGCTTAGATATTATTAATTCGTTAGATAAAAAGATCTTTATTAGAATTATTCCAACTCGTGGTATTACAAAAGATGAAATTTCTTTTTTTGAAAAAATCAACCATCCTAATTGTATAATTGATTTGTCCAAAGATCGTATAAGCGTACAATGCCTAGCGTTTATTAGTAACAATTTCATTATTGATGAAAAAAGCCCGGTTGTTTCTTTTGACATGTTTAATTACGATATGATGGACAGCTTTGGTTCATTTTATCAAAAATTTCCAAATTTGATATGTATTATAGATATTAATGATCCTCAGTCTTTAGAAGTATTTAATACTTTACTTAATATGTATCCCGAATGTGACTGGCGAGTTCGTTTGACAACTGATTTATTCGATCGTCGTAACCAATATAATGCAAGAGATTTATTGGTTCAAGATTTAACTTGGCCAGAATTACAAAATGAAAAAGCCGGAATAATGTACTTGGGAATTGAATACAAAAATATGGAGGAAGTATTTAAGTTAGAAAGATTAGTAGAACTAATTAAATCGCGAATCCCTGCCGATGCTAGTGACTTGGATATTGTTACATACATATCGCTGTTTATTATTAATTATTTCAAATATGATAAAAAGACTGGCAAAATTACGCCAGATATAAATACTACTCAGTTTATTTCTTTAGGAAAAGGGGTATGCAGACACTTTTCTGAATTTACAAGATATATATTAAATTCCTTAGGTATTAAGTGCAGAAATGTGCATGCTCCTTCATACAAAAATCCAAATAGCTGGCATGCATTTAACGTTGTTGTATTAGATGGGAAAGAATACTTTTTAGATAATACTTGGCTTGCAGAAAAGGCTCAGGCTTATATGGTAAGTTCCTTATCGGAGGCTTCCGACTTTCTAACATCGATGGAAAAATTTAACCATAACGAGTATTACGATACCGTGCGTCTTTATTTATGCGAGCAATATGACCGTCAAGAAATCGCAAAGTCAGAAGATAGAGTTTTAGACTGGGGCCCAAATTATGTAATTCATAGATCTGCATTACAGGATTTATTTAGAAAATATATTTTAAAGAAACCTCAGAGCGTTGAAGAAAAAATTGAAGATGCAATTCCAAGGAGATGGTAAAATGAACGTTAGTCCAAAGTGTGCGGTAGAACTTTTAGAGATAATAAAATATTTAGATAATGAATTAAAGGAAATGCTTCCTGATAATTTTGAAGAATATTTAAATAACATTAAAGACCAAAATTATTTTTTTCAAATTGATAAAAATAAACTTTTATTTGAACAGGATTTTATGGATGAAACAATTGAAATTCTAATGAGACTTTTTGAATATAATGCATAATATATAATACAATGCAAGCATTGTTTATTATAGATGGACCTTTTAAGGTCCTTTTCAATTGCCGTAAAAAATAGTATAATTTAATTATGAATGTATATTTGATTGCAAGTGATAGTTATAAATTAGTAGATGTTGAAGTAAAAAAAATACTTCAAGATTCTTTGAATGTAATTAAATATGATTTAAGAGTAGATTCTCTTACTGATGTAATAAATGAAGCTAATTATTTTTCTTTAACTAATGAGAAAAAATATATTGTTGTAAAAAGTGATTCTCTTTTTAAAGCGAGTAAAAAAGAAGATAATGAAAAAGAAGACTCTTCAAATAAAGATGTTAAATTACTAGAAAAATATTTAGAAAGCCCAAGTGATTTAAGTACAATAATATTTATATCATATGAATCTCCCGATAAAAGAAGAAAAATATTTAAGCAAATTGCTGAAAAGGGTAAGGCGATAGTGCTTCCTACTTTAAATAAAAAAGATTTAACATATAAATGTATAGATTTATTGAAGCAAAAAGGATATACTGCAAGTTATGATGTAGCAAACTTTATCGTAGAAAATTCATATGTAAATTATGATATTATGACTAATGAATTAGAAAAAATATATGTTCTTTTAAAACCGTGTATTTTATCTATAAGTGGTTTAAAAGGAATTGTATCAGTTTCCTTAACGAGTAATGTATACTCATATATCAGTGCAATTATTAATAGAGAATTGGAAGCAGCGATCAAAGCTAGTAAAAACTTTGAACTATTAAAAATAGAACCAACGATGGTTTTGGTTATGCTTGCTAAAGATTTCCAAATACTATATATGATTAAATCTGGAGTTAATCTTAAAGAATTGCAAATAAATCTAAAAAAAGAAGATTGGCAAATGAAAGCATATCTTCAAAATGTTGATTTATACACGATAAGTGAGCTAAAAAAAATCATAATCAGATTAAACGATTATGATTATAAAGTTAAAAGCGGATTATTAGATAAAAGTGTAATGCTTGATCTAATATCGCTAGAATTATGCGAATAACCTATATTTTAGTAATATTTTTAAAATTCATTTTGGCAAAATTATTTAAGTAATCTTTGCCTTTTTCTTTGCTTATTTTTTCTAATTGTTCATCAACAGTTTGTCCAGCGCCTTTAGGTAGTACATAACCGTATTCTTTTTCTAGTTTTTCCATTTCGATAAGGAAAATATATCTTGCAATGATTGAAGCTGCAGCTACAGCCATGCATTTGCTTTCTCCTTTGGTATAAAATGATATGTTTGTAACTTTTTTCGGAACATCTTGTAAATACTCATAATATTTTCTTTCGTTAACGAACTGATCAACTACACAATGAGTATATTCTGGAGCATATTTTTCAATAAGCGAACAAAGAACTTTATTGTGTAATATACATTTTAATTTAACCATATTAATATCTTGGTAATTGCTATTATAAGTTTGATTATTAAGTGTTAAGCAAGAATAGGGAATATTTTTGATGATCTCTGGAGCAATTTCTCTAATTTTATCATCATTAATTGCTTTAGAATCTTTAACTCCTAAATCTCTTAAATATTCAATGTTTTCTTTTGTTACGTAAGTAGCTGCTACAACAACTGGTCCAAATACATCTCCGCATCCGGTTTCATCGCTACCGATAGTAGAGGAATTTAGAAAGAATGATTCTTCTTTTTTGTCTTCCTTTTTTTCCTTTTTATTATTTGTATCAATTATTTTTCCATTTAGTCTTTTTTCTGCATCAATCCAAACGCTCGCTTCAATATCAGCGCCAATTCCTTGAAACATAACTTTACCAGATTCATATAGGGTAATTGTTACATCAAAGTTTTTTGCTTGGAATATCGAGTAAGGTGGATGTTTTTCTAATTTAAACGGTTCATAAAACTTACTTAATTTTCCTTTCAAGTTATCACTAATTTTAAAGACAATACAATTCATAATGCACCTCGAATCTTATTTTATCATATATTTTAATCATTTACATTAAAATTATAATTTGCTTTATTTTTTCACAAACTTATAATATAATTAAAATAGAGATGAGGTAGAAAAATGGGTATAGTTGATATTGGTGCTATTGTTATTATATTATTGGGAGCACTTATAGGTTTTAAAAAAGGCGCAATTAAAAGTTTAGTACAATTAATTGGCTTAGTGGCTATCGTAATCGTAGCTTATCAATTTAAAGGTTTGCTTGGTAATTTCTTTATTAAGTATTTACCATTCTTTAATTTCGGAGGAGCACTTAATGAGCTCTATGCAATAAATATTTTGGTATATCAAGGAATTGCATTTGTAGTAATATTTGTATTACTATACTGTATCTTGAATATTTTAATTAATTTATCTGGCATACTAGATTTATTAGTTAAAATGACCATAATATTAGAACTTCCTTCGAAGATTATCGGAGCAATCTTAGGCGCTGTAGAGGCAATTGTATTTGTGTTTATTTTAGCATTTGCTTTATTACAATTTGGACATACACAAAAATTAGTTATGGAAAGTCAGTATGTACTTAAAATAGTAGAAAGAACTCCAGTGGTAAATGAAGTTTTTGCTAAAACAATTGTTGCTTCTGAAGAAATATATCATTCAGTAAAAGCCAATCAAGAAAATGGAAATATGGTTGAAGCAAACTTATCAATAATTAGATCGCTAATCAAATATGGAATTGTAGATGCACCTGTTGTTCAAGAGGCGATAGATAATGGCAAGCTTCGAATGGAAAATGTTGTTGTAGCATCTTAGGAAAGGAATAAATAATGATTAAACACATTGAGAGTGAAAAAGACTTTTATGATATTATTGCAAAAGATATGTGCATAGTAGATTTCTATGCAGACTGGTGTGGGCCTTGCAAAATGTTATTGCCTGTACTAGATGAAATAGACTTTACTGATATCATTAAAGTGAACGTTGATGAATATCCAGAAATTGCTAAAAAATTTGGCATTATGAGTATTCCAACATTAGTCTTTTTCAAAGATGGATTGGAACACGAAAGAGAAATCGGTTATCGTGGTCTTGATGAAATCAAAGAGACATTTAAATCAATTCAATAGACACACGCAAGTGTGTTTTTTGATGAAACAAAAAGGATGTATTATTTTGAAATACATCCTTTTGCACAGTTTAAGTAGGTTCTAAGAAGATTCCCAGCACCGAGTTTAGTTCCACCATAATATCTAATTACCACTAAAAGATGATGATCTAAATTGTTCATTACAAGTTGATTATATATTTGAATGCCTGCAGTATTATGTGGCTCTTTATCATCAGTCTTTTTAGCGGTATTCCCAATTACATAAGCATAGGGCATATGCCTTGCTTTTGAATGTTCTTTTTTTAAATTTTCTAAAATAGGCTTAACTTCAGAAACGTCTTTAATATCATATAAAAGTCCAATAAATTTGGATTTTTTAATTGTAATTTCATATTCACTTATAAGCATATGTCCTCCATATACCTAGATTATACCTTATTTTTAATTTATTTTGTAGTATAATAGATTTTAAGGAAAGAGATATGTTTAAAGAAGAATTAAAATTAGTTCCACACTTGCCTGGATCATATCAAATGATTAATAAAGAGGGCATAATTATTTATGTAGGTAAAGCTAAAGATTTGAATAAACGCCTACATAGTTATTTTCGTGGAACAGTAACTGGTAAAACGGCTTTAATGGTAAGTGAAGTAGACCATTTTACTTATATTGTGACTAAAACTGAAACTGAGAGTTTTATTTTAGAGTTAAATCTAATTAAAAAGTATGATCCTAAATATAATATTTTATTAAAGGATGACAAAACATATCCATATATTGAATATATATCAAAACCATTCCCGTCTCTTAAAGTGTCGAGATATACATCAATAAAGAAGAGAGATAAAAAACAAATCTTTGGACCGTATCCCAATGCTTATGCTGCACGAAGAATTGTTAATTTAATTAATCGTTTGTATCCTCTAAAAAAATGTGAAAATATGCCTAATAAAGTTTGTTTGTATTATCATATTGGCGAATGTCTAGGATATTGTGCTAAAAATATAAATGAAGCAAAAGTTCAAAAAATGGAAGAAGATATTTTATCTTTCTTAAGAGGAAATGATAAAATATTAATTGATAAAATTATGGAAAAGATAGAAATTTTATCAAAGAATTTAAATTTTGAAAAAGCATTAGAACTACGTAATGAGCTTAATTATATTAAAGTAGTATTAGATAAACAAAAAGTAGAATTACATGACTTTGTAAATCGTGATGTTATTAGTTATTACTATTTAAATGGATATTTATCTATTCAGATATTTTTTATTAGAAATGGTAAGTTACTCGGAGGACATAGTAATATAATTAATACTGTTGCTTCACTTGAAGAAGAGTTAAATCTATATATTTACTCTTATTATGGAAAACATGAAAGACCAAAAGAAATTTTGATTGATAATGTTGTTAATAAAGAAATCCTAAGTAATTTATTAGAAATAAATTTTGTAACACCTCAAAAGGGGAAGAAAAAAGAACTTTTAAATATGTGTTATATGAACGCTAAATTAAATCTTGAAAGAGAAATTGAAAGCTTTAAGCAAAATGAAAAAAGAACTATTGACGCTAACAATCGTTTAAAAGAATTATTAAATTTACCATTCTTGAACACAATTGAAACGTTTGATAATTCAAATTTATTTGGAAGTTATTCTGTAAGTGGAATGGTAGTTTTCAAAAATGGTAAACCAAGTAAAAGTGACTATCGTAAATTTAAAATATCGCTTGATAAAAATGATGACTATCACATGATGGAAGAGGTTATATATCGAAGATATTTTCGTTTGCTTACTGAAGAAAAAAATATGCCAGATTTAATCTTTGTAGACGGCGGTATTAATCAAATTAATGCATGTAAAGAGTCTTTAGCAAAGTTAAATATAAATATTCCGGTATGTGGTCTAAAAAAGGATGATCATCACCGTACAAAAACTTTAATTAATGGCGACACAATGGAAGAAATAGACTTAACCAATGAGAAAGATGTTTTCAATTATTTGACTAGAATTCAAGATGAAGTTCATAGATATACAATCAATTATCATAAACAAATTCGTAGTAAGGGAGCTTTAGGTAGTGTGCTTTCTAATGTCGAAGGAATAGGCGATAAACGTAAGAAAGAACTTCTTAAAACGTTTGGAAGTCTTGAAAAAATTAAGAATGCTTCGATTGAGGACTTAAGTAAAATCTTACCATTAAATGTGGCAGAGGAATTAAAAAAATATTTAAGTGAAATGTCCTAGGAATTTAAATTTAATTATAGTATAATCTTTAAGAGGTAGTAATGAGAAAATTAATTAAATTAAAAAAAGATATATCTATTGTTTTCAATACTCAAATTACCGAATTTCTTAATCCTGATGAAGTATATTTACCAATTAAAAAGAATTATAAATTACTAGTAAAAAAAGGAGAGGAAATACTAAAAGGTCAAATAATTATTGAAAATAATTTAAATAAAGTAATTAGTCCAATATCAGGAATAATCAAAGATATTGAAATTAAAAATGTAGATGGAAATAAAGCAAGTTGTTTAGTTATTCAAAATGATTTTAAAGAAAAAAATAAGAATTATATTCGTAAAAAAGAACAAAAATTTGATAAAGAAATTATTGTAAGTAAATTATACGAATATTATTTTAAATATATAGCTAGTGTATTAGAAACAAAAAAAATAAACAATTTAGTTATCAGTGGGATTGAAGATGAACCATACATAGCCAATAATGTTTATGTTGTAACTAAATTTAGTAAAGAAATATTAGAAATGGCAGATATTTTATCTACGACTTTTAATATTGAAAATACACTAATTGCGATGAAAAGTAATGATACTAAGGGAGTGGAAACATATTTAGCTAAAATGGGAACATATCCAAATTTAGCACTTACCTTAGTAGATGATAAATACTTATTAGGAAAATCATTTTTCTTGCTTGAGTATTTAAATTTAAAAGATTTAGATACCTTGGTAATAGATGCTAGAACATTATTAGATATATACAATGCATTAAAATATAATAAATTTGTTCATGAAACTTTTATTACTATAAGTGGGCCTTCGGTAAGTAGAAGTCAAGTTATAAAAGTTAAAATTGGAAGTAAAATAAAAGATATTATTGATAATTCAATTAAAGTTAAAGGCAAAGATAACTTATATATTTTAAATGGATTAATGACTGGACATGAATGTGATATCAACGAAACAGTTGTAACAAAAAATACTTTGGGAGTAGTTATAGTTCCTAAGGAAGATATTAAAGAAAGCAAATGTATTGGCTGTGGTTTATGTTTTAAAGTATGCCCAGTAAAAGTTAATCCTAAAAAAGCAATGGATAGTCATAAAATATCTAATAATTGTATTGATTGTGGTTTATGCACATATATATGTCCAAGTCATATTAACTTGCGTCGATTTTTAAGAGGTGAATATGAGTAGAGTATACTTACATAGCAAAAATAATGTAGATAGTTTAATTAAAGTGATGCTATATCTATTTATTCCCTTTGCATTATATGGCTTTTATAAAAATGGAATTAAATTATATGCAAATGACTATATTTCAATATTCTCGATGATTAAATCGTTGTTATTTATTGGAATATCTGTATTAGTATCATATATATTTAGTAAGTTAAATAAAGAGAAATTTATATCGTTTACATTGTTAAGTAATATAATGATTGCTTTAATTGCAAGTCCTAGTTTAAGTATTATTTTTTATTTAATTGGAATTATTGTTTTAAATGGAATTCAAAAATTAGTTAAATTTAATATAGTTCCAGTATTTATGGTTATAACGATTATTGTTGATTTAATTCTAAAAAATCCAATATTTTTAAATGTGTTTGAATCTAGTGTGGATTACAATTATTCGCTGTTCGATTTTCTTATTGGTAAAGGCCCCGGAGGCACGGGAAATACATTAATGGCTATGTCGATTGTTTCGCTAATTGTTTTAATTTTAAATATTAATTATAAAAAACAAATTCCAATAATGGCTTTTACTAGTTATTATATTTTAGCTATTATTACATCTTTTGTAACTGGAACTTTAGATCAATCGTTATTACTTAATAATAATGTTATATTTAGTTTTATATTTCTAAGTAACGTCTCAATATATACTCCATACTCAAAAGGCGCATGCTATATATATGGTCTTGCTTTAGGGATGTTAACTTACTTATCATATTTTATTAACATCGATTTAGGAGTTTATCTAGTATTAACCATTTTAAGTTTTGTATATCCACTATTAGATAGATTTATAGTGGGTAAAAATGATAAACATTTAATTGAAGTATTATAATCTTTATGATATAGTTAAATTGCTCGTAAAATAGGAATTAGTTCCTATATCTTTACGAGTTTTTTTATGCAAAAAATGTCACATGAGAAAGGAAACATGAAGAAAATATTATTTTTAATAATAACTTTTTTCGTGGGATTTAAAGTACAAGCACTTGAAATAAAAAATGTATATTATCGAAAAGATACCGGTAATATTTGTGATGAAGAAAATAAATATCCGATTTACTATATGCAATATAATTTAAGACATATGTATTTTCTAAATTTATCTACTGAATATAATCTGAATTTCGAAGATTATTATTTAATTTCATTCGAGGATAGTCCATATACTGAAGATATTAAGTATTTTGCAGCTTCAGATATTTATTCTGGAGAAAAAGATTATAATCGTTCAATTCATCGGCTTTTATGGGAAAGATTATATCCAGATAAAAAATTTAATATGTGTGCTACGTATGAAGTAGAACGTATAGAAAAAGAGACTTACTATGATGGAGTGAAAGAAAAAATATATAGTATTTATGAAGGGCCAACTTTTATAAAAGAAACTTTATATCAAGAAGAAAATACTTTATATGAATATGAATATCCATATTTAAAATATTTTAAAATTGAAGATTCTGATGGACTAAATGCTGTAATTCAAAATAATAAGCTTTTAGTTTCAGGAGAAATTGGTAAGTATAAACTAGTTCTAAAAAGAAAGGTTTCACAAGATGGATTTACCGATATTTTATATACTGATGGAACGAATTATCTACTTTGGTATCCTAAAGTTATTGATAAAAACTATGAAGTAGATATAGTAATTGGAAATAAAACATTGACACTAACTACCCAAGATAGTGATAAAAAAATACTTCCTAATATTTGCTTTGATATTAATAATGTTAATTATTGTTCTGATGAAAATGGTCTAATTACTTTAGATTTATTAGAAAATGATGTTAGTATTAAATTAACTAACTTTCTAGAAGAATATGAAATGTATGAAGAAAAGATAGAGTTATTTCAAAGTAGAGAGCATATAATAACTCTGAATATAAAGAAAAAAGATATTTTTGAAGAAGATAAAGAAGATATAGTTATAGTAAATCCTATTCCAGAAAGTAAAGAAGATATCATTATTGAAGTAGAGGATACTTTTTATATTTCTAAGATATTGCTTTATATATTGATATGTGCGGTGATCTTTCTTGTTAGATTTAAGAAAATGTAGTTTGATTATTCTATTTTATTTATCTTTTTATCAGCCGAAAGCGATATATAACAATCATTTAGTAAAATATAATTATTCTTATAATACATCGTCAAAGTTAAATGATATTGTGTTGACTATTGATAAAATTAATCTAAGAGTGGCTTTTAATGATAATAGTAAACTGAAAGATGGACCTGAGATTCATAATGTATCAAAAATAAAAGGTAATCCACTTATAATAATGGGGCATTCAGGATTTGGCTCTAATGTTTATTTTAATGATTTAGATTCCCTTGAGAAGAAAGATCTTATTACAATATCTAAAAATAGTGGTGTTATCTCTTATGAAGTAATCGATTTATTATATTTTGATAAAGGAAGCAAAATTAAATTACCTATGGATAATTCGTATATTTATCTAGTTACTTGCGATAAATATAATTTGAATAAACAGCTTATTATTAGTGCAAAAATGGCAAAAAATGCGAAAATATAAGCTTTTTTTGAAAAAAACGCCATAAAAAAAAGGAAATACCCCGGTTAAGGGTAATATATTAGGTTGTAGGGGATAAAATGGCATTTATAAGCGAAGAAGAAATCAACAATATACGTAATGAGGCAAATATCGTCGATATAATATCAAGTTATATTCCACTTAATAAAAGTGGTAGTGATTATGTTGGTGTTTGTCCGTTTCATGATGATCATAGTCCAAGTATGCATGTATCTACAAAACTAAATATTTTTAAATGTTTTGTTTGTAATACTGGTGGAAACGTTTTTTCATTTGTTCAAAAGTTTGAAAATGTTTCTTATCTTGAATCTATAAAGATTGTAGCAAATAAATCTGGAATAGATTTTAAGTATACAATTGATACTCATAGTAATAGCAAGTATAAAAAAGAATTTGATATTATGGATTTATCCTTAAAGTTTTATCAAAATAATATTGCATCACAAAGTGGTATAGAAGCTAAAAAATATTTGCTAAGTCGTGGTATAACCGATGAGATTATTAAAGAGTTTAAGATTGGGCTTTCATTAAATGATAATAAATTAAAGGAATTTCTTGAAAATAAGAAATGTGATTTAGACACCGCTTATAATATTGGCTTACTAAATAAAAGCGGAATAGATTACTATGATATGTTTAATAGTAGAATAATGATTCCGATATTAGATATGCAAGGAAATTTAGCGGGGTACACTGCAAGAGCATATCAAAAAGAAGACAAAAATAAATACATTAATTCTAAAGAAACTGTTATATATAAGAAAAGTAATATTTTATTTAACTATTACAATGCCAAAGATACTGCGAGATTAGAAAAAGAGATTATTCTAGTTGAAGGTAATATGGACGCTATTAGCTTAGCTGTTAGTGGTATAAAAAATGTTGTAGCACTAATGGGGGTTGTAATATCCAAAAATCAAATAGCAGCATTAAAGAAACTTAATGCTAAAGTAGTGTTAATGTTAGATAGCGATAATGCTGGAACTGGAGCTACTCTTAAAGTTGGTGAAGAACTTTATGAAGAAGGTGTAGATGTTCATGTTGTTAGATTAAGTGGAGCCAAAGACCCGGATGAATACATAAGAGCTTTTGGAGTTGATAAATTAAAAGATAATATTAAGCACGCTAGAAAGTTCTTAGACTTTAAGTTAGATGCACTTAAAGAAACAAAAAATTTAGATAATATTGAGGATTTAACAAGCTACATTAAAGCTGTTATTGCTTCACTTGGAAAAGCATCAGAGTTAGAACGTGAAGTAGCGATTTCTAAAATATGCAAAGATTATAATATTGATCCACAGATAATAAAGAATAATTTAGCTCCTGTGGTAGAAGTGAAAAAGGAAAGCGTTACAAGAGTGGTTAGTCCACCAAAAAGAAAAAGTAGATATAACTTAGCGGTTGAACAAATGATATATGCGATGCTTTTAAATAAAGATTATTATGGCATATATATGAAGGAACTAGGATATCTTAAAAATAAAGTAGAAAGAGATACTATTTCACTAATTGGAAGTTATATCAAAAAGAATGATGGTATCGATATATCTGGTTTTATTGATTATATAATTGAGTATGATGCAATAAGTGAATTTGTAAATAATATTTTAATGAAAGCACACGAGGAAACGCTTGCGGAAAATGAATTTTATGATATATTAAATACTGTTTCGAAATGCATCGACGAAGAAGAAATAAAAGAATTAAAAATTAAGATAAAGAACGAGCAAGATATAGCAAAAAAAGTTGAATTGATTGCAAAATTGACTGAATTGAAAAAAGGATGTGGGAATAATGAAGGAAATTAAGACTTTTCAAGAAAGAGAAGAAGAACTAATTGCTGAAGGTAAAAAGAAAGGGTACATTACTTACGAGGAACTTGCTGCTAAATTAAAAGGTTTAGATATTGATAGTGATTCATTAGATGAACTATATAATAAATTGATTGAGCAAAATATTACTGTTTTATCTCAAGCTGAAGTAGATAATGAAGATGGCGGCCAAGGTAAGAAAATGGAAGAAGAGCCTGTTCTTTTAAATGACGAAGAAATAACTAAGGATGTTAATATTAATGACCCAGTTAGAATGTATTTAAAAGAAATCGGTCGTATTTCATTGTTAACTCCAGATGAAGAACAAGCGTTATCTGCAAGAATAAATGAAAACGATGAAGAAGCTAAAAGAATTTTAGCAGAAAGTAACTTAAGACTTGTAGTATCAATTGCTAAAAGATATGTAGGTAGAGGGTTATTATTCCTAGATTTAATTCAAGAAGGTAATATTGGTTTAATGAAGGCTGTAGATAAATTCGACTGTGAAAGAGGATATAAGTTCTCAACTTATGCAACATGGTGGATTCGTCAAGCTATCACTCGTGCGCTTGCAGATCAAGCTCGTACAATTCGTGTGCCAGTTCATATGGTAGAAACAATTAACAAAATGGTTCGTATTCAAAGACAAATGACTTTGGAACTTAATCGTGAACCAACGGACGAAGAATTAGCAAAAAAGATGAACTTAAGTGTTGATAAGGTTCGTGAAGTAATCAAGATTTCTCAAGATCCAGTATCATTAGAAACTCCAATTGGAGAAGAAGATGATTCACATTTAGGCGATTTCTTAAAAGATGAAAGTAGTTTATCTCCGGAAGAATATACAGAAAACGAAATCTTAAAAGAAGAAATTAAACAAGTATTAATGTCATTACAACCGAGAGAACAAGAAGTATTAGAACTTCGTTTTGGTTTAATTGATGGAACTTGCCATACTTTAGAGGAAGTAGGTAAGAAGTTTAATGTAACTAGAGAAAGAATTCGTCAAATTGAAGCTAAAGCTTTAAGAAAGTTACGTCACCCATCAAGAGCTAAAAAACTTAAAGATTTCTTGGAGGACTAATGTTATCAAATAGGCTCCTTACAATTGCTAAATTAGTAAGACCAAACGCAAAAGTATTGGACGTTGGAACAGATCATGCGTATTTACCAATTTATTTAAAAGAAATGAATATATGCAAGAGTGTAATAGCAAGTGATGTTTCACCTAATGCTTTAGAAAATGCTAAAAAGAATTTAGAAAAATTTCAAACTCCAGATATTAAACTAGTTTTAAGTGATGGACTTGAAAAAATCAAAGATGAATATGATACGTTAATTATAAGTGGAATGGGTACTAAAACCATAATTCATATCTTAGAAAATCAAACTCTTCCTGAGCATATAATTCTTAGTAGTAATAACAATCTATATGAGTTACGTACTTTTATGAATAAGTTAAATTACAAAATTGAACAAGAGGTTATTTGCTTTGAAAAGGGAAAAGTATATGACATCATATCTTATGAAAAGGGAAAAGAAAAACTTTCTAAAATAAAGCTGATGTATGGTAAAAGCAAAGATAAAAAATATTATAAGTTTCTATATGATAAAGAAAAAGCAATTTATAAAGAAATGAATTTAAAAAATAAAATTAAAACTTTCCCTAGATTAACGTTATTAAAAGCTTTATCTATTTAAAAAAAGAAGGATTATTCGTAAAACTATTGCTGTTTTGAGCAATAGTTTTTTGTTGCGAAGAAACTGTTTGTGAGCTAGAGTTATTTGCTTTCGGTTTTGGAATATTTATTTCTCTTAAAACAGAAAAAGCTTTTCTAGCGTTTTGAATCATTGGTTTTGTTTGCTCATAAATAGGAATAATTTGTTGGGCGACGCTTAATGATTTAGAAATGCCACCGATAATTTTCATTAAAGAAAGTCCGCTTTGGGGGCTAGGAAACATGATTATCACCTAATTAATTATATGTAAAAATATTTAGGAAGTACTAGCAAGCACAATATAATTGTGTTATACTTGATTTAATAGGAGAGTTGACGATAGTGGACGAAAGTTTTAATTTAGAAAATGCTGAGAAAAAATCTAATATCTTTGTCGACTTTATAACTGCGTGGTTTTATATTCTTTTGTATGCAATAAGAGGAGTAAAATTCCTTTTAATGGATATGTGGATAGCTATATATAATAATATCAAATGGTCATTTGATAAGAATGCCAGTGGTCTTGTAAAAGAAGATGCATCTTCAGATGAACTATATGAAAAGACTAAACAAACTAAAGAGAAAAAAGAAAAGAAATATCATTATAGTAAGAAAACTTTAGAAAAATATGAAAAGATGAAGATTGAACTTACAAATGATCTTCAGATGGCAGGAGCAACACGTAGTAAAACTCCGAATGTATACCAATATATTGTTAGAGCTCCTTCAGGAAAAATTATTAAAGATACAATGTCTGGTTTCTCTAAGCTAGATATTAATTCGTTCTTAGTAAACGAAGGTTATGAAGTATATGATATTAGAACTTCAAAAGCAATAAACTTTATGTATCAAGAGTCATCACTTGGTGGCTCGAAGATGAGTGTAAAAGATTTAGTATTCTGGCTTACTCAGCTTTCAACTTATTTAAAATCAGGTATTACGCTTAGTGAAGCAGTAAGAATATTATCAATTCAAATGAGTAAGAAGAAAACTCAACAAAAGATATATAAAGCCATTGGATATGAACTATCTTTGGGAGAATCTTTCTCAAATGCGCTTGCTAAACAAGGAAATTATTTCCCTCCATTATTAATTAATATGATTAAGGCGGCAGAAGCTACAGGTACATTACAAGAAACTTTAGAGGATATGGCTAATTATTATACTGAAGTAAACCAAACACGAAAAGATATGATTGGGGCATTAACATATCCTGCAATTATCATGGTTTTCTCAGTCGCTGTTGTTACATTTATTATTGTGTATGTAGTTCCTCAGTTTACTCAAATATATGATAACTCTGGAATTGAAATAAAGGGATTAACTAAAGCAATTATTGTTCTTAGTGACTTCTTACAAAACAATTTAGTTTTAGTAGTATTAATTATCGTATTTGTTATGATTATGCTGTATTTATTATACAAATATGTTAAGGGATTTAGAGTGCCAGCGCAAATCTTATTTATGAAAATCCCGGTTGTTAAAGATGTATTAATTTATAAAGAAATATCTATTTTTGCAAAGACCTTTGCATCGTTACTTAGAAATAACGTATTTATTACAGAAAGTATGGATATCTTAAGTAAGATTACTTCAAATGAAGTATATAAAGCGATAATGTTTAAGACAATTAATAATATCGTAAAAGGTGAAAAAATATCAGAAGCATTTAATAATCACTGGGCAGTCCCAGATGTAGCATATTATATGATTGTTACAGGGGAATCTACTGGTCAACTTGCAGATATGATGCAAAAGGTTAGCGATTATTATCAACAAATGCACAAAGGTATCGTTAATCAGTTAAAAAGTTTCATAGAACCAATTATGATTATCTTCTTAGCTTTAATGGTTGCTTTAATTATATTAGCGGTTATCGTTCCAATGTTCTCAATGTATAACCAAATTATGTAGGTGGTTTATGGCAGTTTTAGTGTTTATTCTTGGAACTATTTTAGGTTCATTCTATTTAGTGGTTGGTAAAAGACTTCCAATCAAGGAAAATGCAATTAACTCAAGAAGCAAGTGTGATAATTGTAATCATGTCCTTGGTTGGTGGCAACTTATACCAATCTTTTCTTATGTGATACTACGTGGCAAATGTCACTATTGTCATCAAAGGATAAATCCGTTACATCTTTTAATCGAAGTTGTAACCGGAGGATTATTTTCTTTTGCATATCTATATTATGGTGTTTGTTATGAAATGCTTATTTTCTTAATTGTATCTTCAGTTACATTAATTATATTTATAAGTGACTTCTCATATTACATCATCTTAGATTCTCCTTTGGTTGTAGGAAGTATTTTAGTGTTTGCTACTAAGTGGTATTATTTAGGAATAAATGATGCATTAATCAGTCTAATAAGTGGCTTAGGATTATTTGCTTCAATGTACTTAATTAAAATAATAGGTGATGTTCTATTTAAAAGAGAAAGCTTGGGTGGTGGAGATATTAAATTTGCCTTTGTAATGGGAATGATTTTAGGATATCGTTTAGGATTGTGTTCTTTAATTTTATCGACATTCTTAGCGCTTCCATATTCATGTGCAGCTTTAATGCTCAAAAAAAATAATGAAGTTCCTTATGGCCCGTTTTTAGCCTCTTCATTATTCGTTGTTTTTGTCTTTATAGAAAAATTTAATAGTTTATTAAACTTAATATTTGTAAGCTTATAACATATAAGCAACTGCGCTTGCTAATACAGAGCCTACCATTAAGATTAATAAAATCCATGCGACAATTTTCTTTGCTTTTTTATTCATAATACCAATCCTTTTCTTGTATTAATTTATCATATTATTGCGGTATTATCAATATAATTAACTATGAAAAAATATATTGTAGCGTTAATTGGATCATTAATTATTGTAGGAATTACAATTGGAATTAGCAACCCTTTAGATTTATCGAATGTTGTATCTGTGAGCTTTTCCTATAAATATTTTCTTTATATAATCATTATGTGTATAAGTGGTATCGCTTTATCTTACATTGGGATACCACTTTTTATTTTCCTCTTATTATTAGAGTTTATTTCCTTAGGTATGGTTACATATTTTATTTTTTCTAACTTTCTTTTAAAGGGATTATTATTTAGTTTAATTTACATATTAATATTTAAGTTAGTATATTGGTTTTTGCTTATTTTAAATGGTTTTTACTCTTTAAAACTTATTAAAAATAATTATAAGTATTTATTTCGAAGATATCGTGAAAATAAAAATAACAGTAAATTATATTTTAAGAAAATGCTAATTATAAGTAGTATAGTAATATGCTTTAATTTGTTAAGTGTAACGTTTGGAAACAAACTTATTAATTATTTGGCTTCTTATTTACTTTTTTAGTTTCTTAAAATATAATAAGATTGTGATTGAAATGAAAAAAGTTGTAGTTGGAATGAGTGGAGGCGTTGATAGTGCTGTTGCAGCCTATCTTTTAAAAGAAGCTGGTTATGAAGTAATCGGTCTTTTTATGCGCAATTGGGACAGTAATATTAATAATGATTTTTTAGGTAATCCTAATGATTTTAATGATATATGTCCTCAGGAGAAAGACTATAATGATGCTTTAAAAGTATGTGAAAAGTTAAATATTCCATTACATCGTGTAGATTTTATTAAAGAATATTGGGATTATGTATTTACATATTTTTTAGAGGAATTAAAAAAAGGAAGAACTCCAAATCCAGATTTATTATGTAATAAATTTATAAAATTTGATTTGTTTATTAAAGAGGCAAGAAGACTAGGCGCGGACTACATTGCCACTGGTCATTATGCTAGATGTGAAAATGGTAAGCTTTTAAGAGCTAAAGATTTAAATAAAGATCAAACATATTTTTTAGCAGATGTTAAAGCGGAAGCTTTTAAAGATGTTTTATTTCCAGTAGGAGATTATACTAAACCAGAAATAAGAGAAATTGCTAAAGCTCAAGATTTAATTGTTGCTGATAAAAAAGATTCTACGGGAATTTGTTTTATTGGAGAAAGAAATTATCAAGAGTTTATTAAAAATTATTTAAAACCTAATCCCGGAGACATCTTAAATGTTGAGACTAAAGAAGTAATTGGAAGACATACTGGACTTATGAATTATACAATAGGTCAAAGAAGAAATGTTGGACTATCTGGAGATGCTGAACGTCATTATGTTTGTGGTAAAGATGTAAAAAATAATATCTTATATGTAGCGTATGGTGATTCAAAATACTTATACTCAGATGAATGTATTATTGAAAATGTAAACTTTATTTCAAGTCAAAGACCAGCGTTTTGTACTGCGAAATTTAGGTATCGCGGAGAAGATCATCCAGTAGTTCTTGAGTATTTAGATAATAATGAAATTAGAGTAAAATATGAAGGCGGAGCTAAAAGTGTAACTCCAGGACAAGCGTGTGTACTATACCAAGGAGAAGAATGTTTAGGCTGTGGTTTCATTAAAGAGGTTTATAAAAACGGCGAAAGTCTATGGTATTTACAATAAGTGGTGTATCACCACTTTTTATTTGAGATAAAGTGGTGGACTAAAAAATAAAAATATGATATTCTATATATAGAATAGGATAGAGATAGTATGAACAAGGCTATAGCATATATAAAGAAAACTATTTCTAGAGTCAATTTTAAATCCAAGAAAGTATGGCTACTTATTGGATTTTTTGCAGTTGCAATAGGGATTACATCATCTTACTATTCTCATAGTTATTATGAAGTGCATACTGATAATAACTTAGCTATCGGCGGAGTAGCATTCGTTTCTGATGCAGATATTATTCTTAAAATATACACAGAAAATAGAAATACAAGTGGTACAGGAACTGGTTCTTACACAAGACAATACTTTGTTCCTACTGCGAATTATACTTATAATGCTAGCAAGTCGGTATGTACAACGGGAATTAAAATTAATGGTCTTGTAGATGGTGAAACGGTAAGTACTGATACTTTAGATATTCAAGCAACTAAAAAAGGATATTGTAAAGTATACTTTGATGCAGTTGATGGTGTAATTGCAGATGTAACACATACTTTATGGGTTGAACAAAATAGTGGTGCTGGTGATTATGTTCTAATGGGTAGAATCCCGGATAACACTAATACTTATGCAATTGATACCACTAAAACTAGCTGTACAGGTACAGCTCCAAGTAGCATTACACTTAAAAATAGAGCAATTTATATTTCTGCTACTGGAAACTTCAGTTGTGATATATATGTTAAAATATCAGCAACCGGAGGTACAAACGCAAACCTTTCATCAACTATTGTAGGTCTTGCAGGAACAACTGGAACATCTTCTCAAAATGGTAGTATATATCGAGTGGCTGATCAAAATGGTTATCGATATGAAGGTAAGGATCCAGATAATTATGTAATGTTCAATGGGGAAGTGTGGAGAATTATAGGCGCTTTTGAAGGTGGCGAAATAGGCATGCTTTCAGGAAAATATTATACAAAAATAATAAGAGCTGATTCCATTGGAAGTTATGCTTGGAATACTGTAAGCGCCAATAGTTGGCCTTCTTCAAGTTTATACAAATATTTAAATGGTGAATATTACAATTCGATTGGGTCAGTATCTAGAGATATGGTTGTTAACCCTAGTTGGTCGATTGGGGCAGTAAATCAGAATCAAACTGGTAATGTTTCAAGTTTATATGCTGGTGAAAGAGGTACTGTTGGTTCTCCGTCAGCACCAAATCTTGTGAAGACGGCGGGACGTGTTGGATTGGTCTATCCAAGTGACTATTTATATTCAGTTTACAGTGAAAGTTGTGATAATACCATAATATCTGGTTATGGAGATGATACCAGATGTTTTAACACCGCTGGATGGTTAATATATGGTAAGCGTGATTGGACTATAACAGCGCGACGTGAAGCTTCGTATTCAATGGTACTTTCAATATATGTTGAAACTGAAAATGTGTCTAATTCTGGATTGCACATTGGTAATCAATGGTGGCCAGTAACAAGCAAGCGAGGCGTTAGACCAACTGTCTACCTAGATTATGATGTAACGATTGTTGGTGGCGGTGGAACCAAAGGTAATCCATATCGATTAAAATAATAATTATTTAAGACATTCATACAATTAAGTATGAATGTTTTTTTATCAGAAATGCAAGAAAAAGAAATTATATCAATAGCTACAGGCCTTAACTATGGCCATATTGTTGATGTGCAGTTAGATAGTCAAGGTAATATAGTTTCTTTTATTGCGGAAAACAAGAAAATCTTTCGAAAATCATTAGATAAGGATGAAATAAGATTTAAATTTAGTGAAATAGAAAAAATAGGAAAAGATGTTATATTAGTTAGAGTTTAGGTTTCTTTTTATTTATCATTTAAGTACTTTGTGTTAAAATAAATAGTATGAAAAAGAAAGTTATATTGTATAGTATTATATTATTTGTAGTAGATCAACTTAGTAAGTTAATATTAGATAATGTATTAATTCTTGGAAAGAGTTATACAATTTTTGAAAAGTTTTTATATATTACAAAAGCCTATAATGATGGGGTATCATTTAGTATGTTAGCTGGCCATAAGTGGTTAATTATTCTTATTAACATGGCAATTTTGGTATTCTTATATTTTTACATGCAAAAGTTTAAAGAAAACAAAAGAAATACTATTGCGTTTGGAATGGTATTTGGTGGCCTTTTTGGTAATCTAGTTGATAGATTTGTATATGGATACGTAATTGATTTTATAGATTTTTATATTTTTAATTATGATTATCCAATATTTAATTTTGCAGATAGCTTTATTTGTATAGGTGTAATATTATTACTTTATAGTATATATTTAGGAGAAGACAATGAAAATAGTAGTAAATGAAAATGATGGAATAAGATTAGATAAATATTTAGCTAGTACAACTGAATATTCTAGAGAATTAATCTCTAAGATGATTACAGGTGGTTTTGTATTAGTTAATGAAGATGTTAAGAAAAATAGCTATAAAGTAAAATTAAATGATGAAATAGATATTGATGAATCATATAAGATCGATACCGATATTGTTCCAACTCCAATGGATTTAAATATTGTGTATGAAGATGAACATATAATGATTATTAATAAGCCAAGTGGACTAGTTGTTCACCCTGGTAGTGGTAATTATACGGGAACTCTTGTAAATGGACTTATGCACTATACAAATAATCTTAGCGATATTAACGGTAGTGCTAGAGTAGGAATTGTTCATCGTATTGATAAAGATACTTCAGGATTAATGATGGTAGCTAAAACTAATGAAGCTCATCAAATCTTAGCGGAGTATTTTAAAAATCACGATGTTAAAAGAACGTATGTTGCGCTACTTTGCGGTAATCTTCCGTACGAAAGCGCTACTATAGATGCTCCAATCAAAAGAGATTCAGCAAACTTTAATAAGATGGGCGTATTCAAAGATGGTAAAGATGCTATTACCCATTTAAGGGTTATTAAAAGATTTAAAGATTACACTTTAGTAGAACTTAATTTAGAAACAGGTAGAACTCATCAAATAAGAGTTCATATGAATTATATAGGGTATCCAATTCATAATGACCCAGTATATAATAAAAAAGAAGCTACTGAATTTGGTCAATTTTTACATTCAAAAAGTATAGATTTTGTTCATCCTATAACTAAAGAAAAGATGCATTTTGAATGTGATTTGCCTGAAGAATTTAAATCTTTTATAGATAATATTGATTGACAGATAGACAAGTTAGAAAATTTACTAAATAGTCAAATTAAGTTATAATAAAAATGGGAAGGGATTATATGGATTCAATTAATGTAAGAAAACAAGATCAAATTTTAATGAGTTTAGTTCATTATTTTGTGACCAAAGAAAATTATTCACCAATATATGTTCATGGTGTTAAAGATGAAATTTGGTTAGAAAAATTAGATGGACCATATCGTGTTATTAGAATAAATAGTAATCGAATATTTAATGAAGAACAATTTAAATTTGATCAATATCGTATACGAGATATATTAAGACAAATAAAAAAGAAAACAATGTCATTTAGTATTAATGCTTTAAATATTAATCTAAATGCTGATGATAGAGTAGATGATAGATCCGATAATAATATTGATAATATTAAGTTACATGAATTATCAGAGATTGAAGATAATGAGTTAATTTTAGATGTATTTCCTAATATTAAAAATAATCTTTTAGAGGACACAAACGGACTTGATTTAATATTTAATGTAACAAAGGACATCAATGCTAAAACAGAAAGAGAAAATAAAAGATTTGAAAAGATTTTCTCGCCGAAGAAAACATATTTAACTTATATAATTATGGCTTTATGTGTAGTTATGATGATTGTAAGTTATGTGATGGCAAAAAGCTCTGTTTTAGATACGTTAACATTAGTTAACCTTGGTGCAAATAATGTTTTATTGTTACGTAATGGAGAAGTGTATCGTTTAATTACATATGCATTTTTACACGGAGGTCTAGAACATATTATTTGTAATATGTATTCACTATTTGTTATTGGACCTCAGATAGAATCAAAATTTGGTAAAGGAAGATTCCTAACTATTTATTTGATAAGTGCAGTAGTGGGTGGTCTTTTAAGTGCTGGCTTTACAGAATATGTTTCAGTTGGTGCTAGTGGAGCTATCTTTGGACTTCTTGGAGCGATGTTATACTTTGGTTATCGCTTTAGATTATATTTGAAAGATGCTATTAGAACTAGAATTCTTCCTGTTATCTTAATCAATATTGCTATTGGCTTTGCAGTTCCGGGAATTGATAATGCATGTCATATTGGTGGTTTAATTGGAGGTTTCTTAGCAGCAATGGCAGTAGGCATTCCTGAAGATAATAAAACAAAAGATTCTACGAATGGCATAATATTATTGTTAATATTTATTGCATTCTTATGTTATATTGCATTTATAAGATAGCTTTAGCTATCTTTTTTATTTTACATCTTGATTTTTAACAATTAGTATTATAAAATTAGTTCATATTATTTTTAGGGGAATGGTATGAAAGAATTAAGATGTAGACAATCCATTATTGAATTACATAAAACCAAACACTTTTTCATGCCTGAAAGTAACGCATTTAAACTAATTACGTTTTAAATGCGTTTTTTTGTGGAGGAAGTATGAATAATATAACATTTGAGGACTTAATATCATTAGTTAAAGCTTATAATCCTGATGAAGTACAAAGAGTAACTGAGGCTTATGAATTTGCTAGTCAGGCTCATAAAGGTCAATATCGTCAAAGTGGTGAAGAGTATATCATTCATCCTCTTAATGTGTGTTATATTCTTGCGCAAATGCATGCTGATGGCGATACTTTGTGTGCTGGTCTTTTACATGATGTTATTGAAGATACTAATGTTACAAAAGAGGAGCTAGCAGCTTATTTTAATCCTGAAGTATCTAAATTAGTCGAAGGGGTAACTAAACTTGCTAAAATGACTAATGTATCTAAACATAAATTAAATTGTACAAATACCCGAAAAATAATTACTGGAATGATGGATGATGTACGAATCGTTATTATAAAACTTGCAGACCGTTTACATAACATGAGAACACTAGGTTATAAGTCGTCGGAAAAACAAAAGGAAATTGCTGTAGAAACTTTAGAGGTATTTGTCCCTTTAGCATACTATATTGGTGCTTATCGAATTAAAAATGAACTTGAGGATTTATCTTTAAGATATATAAACCCTGAAGAATATAGAAGACTTGGCGAGTTACGTTTATCTATTGAAGAAGAAAGTAAAGAACTTCTTTCAGAATTACTTGCTAAAATGAAAATACTACTTGAACAAAAAGGAATACCTAATGAAATAAAATATCGTGTAAAATCTATTTTTGGAATATATAAGAAGAATCAACAAGGTAAAGAAATAAAAGATATTCATGATTTATTATCGCTTAAAATATTAGTGAATGAAGTTGATGATTGTTATCGTACTTTAGGTGCTGTTCATCAAATTGGAAAACCTGTAGTAGGAAAATTTAGTGATTATATATCTAATCCTAAAACTAATATGTATCAATCTTTACATACCACAATAATGGTTCCTGAAGGTGGCAAAGTTCAAACTCAAATAAAAACGTTTGAAATGGACGCAATTGCTCAAAATGGTTTGTGTCATTATTGGGATTTAAATGCGGGGGAAGCTCGCATTGTTATGCAAAAACATTTAAAAGAAAAATTACAATTCTATCGTTCTTTAAAACAAATTGATAAAGCATTTGTTGATGATGAAGAGTTTGTATTGCAAATAAAAAGCGAATTGTTCGCAGATAAAATATATGTATATACAGCTGAGGGTGAAGTAATTGAAATGCCAGTTGGAGCCACTCCGGTAGACTTTGCTTATCAAATTCATAGTGATGTTGGAAATCATTTGGCTAAAGCTATTGTTAATGGGTCTGAAGTTCCTTTGGACTATGAACTAAGTAATCGTGATCGAATTATTGTATTTCAAGATTTAAGCGTACGCCCTCAGGAAGAGTGGGAACACTTTGCGGTAACTACAAGAGCTCGTAGAAAGATGAGAGAATATAATAGACGAAATTAAAACACAAAAAAACTGGCTTATTTAAGCCAGTTAATTTTTTATTAGTTTTCTTTATTAAGAGTTTTTGCTTCTCTTGCAGAAATAATAACTTTTTGACCGTTTACAGTCTTCTTTTGTAAGTTAGGTTTTTGTACTTTCTTAGTTGCGTTTAAAGCATGAGATCTTTTATTGCCAGATAAAGGTTTTTTAGATGTAAGCTTTGTAGCCATAGTTATCCCTCCTAATCGTTTATAAGTTTATCATAAAATGAAATGAATTGTCAATTAAATAATAAGTTGTTATAATACTTAATGGAGAAAAGCTTATGATACCACTTAAAGTTACAACAGAATACTCATTATTAAAAAGTTTAATTAAGATTCCAGACTTAATAAATTTTTTAGTGCAAAATAATATTAATGCATGCGGTATCTGTGATGATGAAATGTTTGGGGCCATGGAATTTTACTTAAAGTGTAAAGAAAAAAATATTAAGCCGCTTATTGGTCTTGATATTGTGATTGATGGTGCACATATTTATCTATATGCTAAAAATTATTTAGGGTATCAAACGTTACTTAAAATAAATACTAAGAAGTATGATGGCTTAAACTATTCTGATTTAGAAAATGAAAACGTTTTAATAGTTTTGCCATACGCTAGTGTTGATATTTATGGCGAATTTAAAAATAAGAAAAATTTGTATCTAGGATATCAAAATAATCGTGAAAAAAATAGTAGTTTGCTTGTTAGTGAAAATATTGTTTATGTTCGTGATTTTCGTGCTCTAAAACAAAGTGGTGTAGAGTATTTAAAATATCTTCAGGATTTAGGAGGTAAATTTACATTCGATGAAGGAAGTTATTTAAATTTAAATATTTCTTCGGAAGATAAAAAATACCTTGAGAATTTTTCTAATCAAATTAATATTGAATTGCCATTTGATAAAAGATATATTCCAGAGTATAAAAGTGGGACAAATTCATATGTATATTTATCTACTTTAGCTAATAAGGGATTAGAAAAAAGGTGTAATGGTAGTGTTCCTGATAGTTATAAAAAAAGACTTGAAGAAGAACTTGATGTTATTAAACAAATGGGGTTTACTGATTACTTTTTAATCGTTTATGATTATGTTTTATTTGCAAAGAAAAATGGTATACTCGTAGGCCCAGGAAGAGGTAGTGCCGCCGGCAGCTTAGTAAGTTATGCTATTGGAATAACTAATATTGATCCAATGAAATATGATTTGCTATTTGCTAGATTCTTAAATCCATATCGTAAGAAGATGCCAGATATTGATATTGACTTCGAAGATTCAAGACGTGGTGAAGTAATTAACTATGTTAAAGAAAAATATGGAGAAGATAAAGTAGCTGTAGGGATAACATTTAGTACTTTAAAATGCAAATTAGTTATTCGTGATATTGCTAGAGTTTTAAAAATTGATAATGGTTTATTAGAGAAATTTATTAAAGTAATTGATGGTAATAAAACTTTAAAAGAAAATCTAAAAAATGAAGTGGTAAAAAAATACTTAGAATTATATAAAGAACTTAATCATTTATATGATATTTGCTTACATTTAGAAAATCTAAAGAAAAACATTTCTACACATGCTGCCGGAGTAGTAATTTGCTCAAAATCATTAGATGAAATAATTCCTATATATAAAGAGAATGATTTAATAAGAACTGGATATGCGATGGAATATTTGGAAATGCAAGGCTTATTAAAAATGGATTTCTTAGGATTACGTAACTTAGGAATAATCGGTGATATTGTAAAAGAAATCCCTGATTTTAAAATCGAAGAGATTAATCTCGAAGATGCAGAAGTATACAAGATATTTCAAAATGCTGAAACCGATGATATATTTCAATTTGAGTCTAACTACGCTAAAAATAACTTATTGAAGTTAAAAGTATCTTCATTTAATGAACTGGCAATTGCTACGGCATTAGTAAGACCTGGTCCAAGTAATCAAATAGATGAATATGTAAAAAATAAAAAAACAGGAAGCTTTAAATTGCATCCTGATTTAGAACCAATTTTAAAAAGTACTTATGGTGTAATCATTTTCCAAGAACAAGTAATGAAAATTCTTGAAGTAATTGGAGGATATACTCAATATGAAGCTGATAATGTAAGAATTGCTATGAGTAAGAAAAAAGAAGGCATCATTTTAAAAGAGGAACAAACATTTATTAATAATGCTTTAAAAAAAGGATATCAAAAAGATTTTGTAGTAGATCTATTTAATAAGATAAAAAAATTCGCAGAGTATGGCTTTAATAAAGCTCACTCAGTATCATATGCTTTAATTGCATATGAGCTTGCATATTTGAAAGTACATTATCCAATTGAATTTACATCTTCTTTATTAAAAGGGGCTAAGGATAATCAAACGAAGAAAAGACTACTTAATAATTTAAAAGAAAGAAAAGTTAAAATTCTAAAACCAAATATTAATTTTTCAAATAATGAATTCCAATATAAAAATGGAAGTTTATTATTACCGTTTAATATTATAAAGAACTTTACTGAAAATCTTGCAAATGACATTTTAGAAAGAAGAACATCTTCATTTAAAGATATCTATGAATTTATTCTAAGATGCCAGGATAAATTAAATCCAAAAACTTATGAATTATTGGTTTTATCAGGCTGTTTAGATACTTTTAAATATACTCGGAAAACATTAATTGAAAATAGTGATATCTTATTTAATTATGCATCTTTGAATGATGAGAGTGCAGAAAAGCCACTTTTAAAAATATATGATGAATATGAAGCTGCTGAACTACGCAGTCATGAAAATGAATACTATGGATTTTATGTAGGTAATCATCCTTGTTCAGTTTATAAGGATGTAGTAAAAGCAAATAACACAAAAGACTTTTTATTTAAAAACATTAATATGGTTTTACTGGTTGAAAAAATAGTTAAAATTAAAACTAAAAAGAATGAAGAAATGGCTTTTGTAACTGCCTCAGATGAAACCGGTAGCTTAGAGCTAACAATGTTTCCTGAAGTTTTAAAACAACATAATGATTTAAAAAACAATGATATAATTTTTGTTAATGGAAAATCATCAAAGAGGTTTGACAAATATCAGATAATAGTCAATAATATAAAAAGAAAGTGAAAGTAAACAATGAATGATGAATTAAAAAGATTTTTTGATAGTATTAAGTTTACTAGTGAAAAGTTTAATGATGCAGAAGTTAAGAAGGTAATTTATTATTCATCTTTAGATAAGTATGAAGTAATTATTATATCGAAAAGCATTGTTGAAAAAACTGAAGTAGATAAATTAATCGAAGCTAGTAAAAATAAGATTAAAGGAGAAAAGGCTTGTTCCGTAAAAATGGAATATGAGTCTTTTTCTGATGAAGAAAAAAAGGAATACGTTGAAACTATCTTAGAAGACTTCTATAAAGATAAACCATCTTTAGGAAAACTTACATTAGATATTAGTAGTGATACTATCACAGTTAAAGTTAATTCAAAAATGGCTGAGGCTATTGTCAATCGTGATTTTAAAAATTTAAATAAATTATTTGAAGTGTATGGAGTAGGAACTTATAATATGGAAACTGCTCTTAATGTTGAAGCTTTACAATCTGTTAAAGAAGAAATTGAAAAAGAAAAGACTGTAGAAGTAAAAAAAGAAGAATCCCCTATGGTAATTGGTGTTCATAAAGATGGTGAAGTAACTAAGTTAAACAATATTTTCGGAGAAGCTAAAAATCTTATATTTGAATGTTTTATTTTTGATATTGAAAGTGTTGAAAAGAAAGGTAAAAAAGGACCAATCTTTATTATTAGTATAAAAGTAAGTGATAAAACGGATAGTTATTTAATTAAATTGGTTAAGTTTAATGAAGAAGAAAATGCTTTCATTATGAAGAAACTTAAACCAGGAACTTGGATTCGTGTTGGTGGAAACGTAGAAATGGATACGTTCTTAAAAAGTCCAATTATTAGTCCAAGAAGTATTGAAATTATTCCAAGTCGCGAAGAAAAAATTGTTGATGAAGCTCCTGTAAAAAGAGTGGAACTACATGCTCATACAATGATGAGTATGATGGATTCAGTATGTGATACTAAAGCGTTAATTAAATATGCGGCTTCCTTAGGACATCGCGGGATTGCTATAACTGACCACTCCGTATTACAATCATATCCTGATCTTTATAATACAGTTAAAGATATGAATAAAGGTAAAGAGGATCATGAGAAGTTTAAGATAATATATGGAGCAGAAATGAATGTTGTCGATGATAATATGACAATCATTTATAATCCAAAAGAAAACTTAGATTTATTAGATCAAACCTATGTTGTATTCGACACAGAAACTACAGGATTAAACTCTGGAGTTGATAGTTTAATTGAAATCGGGGGAGTTAAGTATAAAAATGGTGAAATAATTGATCGCTTTGATGAATTAATTGATCCTAAAAGAAAACTTCCTACATTTATTACTAAACTTACACATATAACTGATGAAATGCTTGAAGGTAAAGATAACGAAGAAAATGTAACTAAGAGATTCTTAGAATTTGCTAAGGGTTCTATTTTAGTAGCACATAACGCTGAATTTGATATGGGCTTTGTTTCTTCGGTAATGGATAAATATAATTTAGGTAAATTTGATTTTACTGTTATTGATACAATGAACTTAGCTCGTAATATGTACCCAAGTTGGCGTAACCATAAACTTTCTACTTTGGTAGCTAATCTAGAAGTAGACTTTAATGAAGATGAACACCATAGAGCTGATTACGATAGTGAAGGTACTGCTAAATGTTTTCATAAGATGCTTTTAACTTTAAAAAATGAAAAGAAAGCTACAACTGAAGATTTAAAAAACATGGTTGATAAAGAAAATATTATTAAGTTTGCAAGACCGTTCCATATGACAATTCTCGCTCAGAACGCACAAGGGTTAAAGAATTTATTTAAAATTGTTTCTTTAGCTAATACTAAATATTTATTAAAAGGAAAAGAACCAAAAATTCCAAGACAAGATATTATTGATAATCGTGAAGGTTTATTATTTGGTAGTGGTTGTACTTTTGGAGAAGTCTTTGACAAAGGTTTAAATACTGATGATGAAGGCCTAGCTAATATGATGAAATTCTATGATTATATCGAAGTTATGCCACATTCTTGTGCAACGCATTTAATTGGACCAGACAAAAAATTTGGAAGTGTAATAGAGTATAATAATTATATTGAAAAACTTGTAGAAGTTGCTAAACGTGCAGGCAAGATGGTTTGTGCAGTTGGCGATGTTCATAATCTTAAGAAAGAAGATTTAATTTATCGTAAGGTTATTGTTAACCAAAAGACCAATGGTAAATTACACTATTTAAATCGTAAAGACATTGAAGTTCCTAATGAATATTTTAGAACTACGAATGAAATGTTAGAGGAATTTGATTTCCTTGAAGAAAAAGAAGACATAGTAATTAATAATCCTAATAAGATATTAGACATGGTTGATGAACTTCAAATCATTAAAGATAAATTGTATACTCCAGAACTTGAAAATGCTGCTGAAAGAACTAAAAACATGGTTTATACTAAAGCACATGAAATATATGGAGAGCAATTACCAGAGCTTATTGAAACTCGTCTTGAACAAGAGTTAAATGGTATTATCACTGGTGGCTTCGACGTAATTTACTTGATTGCTCAAATGCTTGTTAAACGTAGTAACGAGCAAGGTTACTTCGTAGGCTCGCGTGGTAGCGTAGGTTCTTCATTAGTTGCTACAATGATGGGGATAACTGAAGTTAATGGATTACCTCCGCATTACGTTTGTCCAAAATGTAAAAAATCAGTCTTTGAGGTAGATGGTAAAAGACTTGCAGAAACATATAATAGTGGTTATGATATGCCAGATTATACGTGTGAGTGCGGTACTCCAATGAGCAAAGAAGGTCAAGACATGCCATTTGCTACATTCTTAGGGTTTAAAGCTGAAAAAGTACCGGATATTGACTTAAACTTCTCTGGAGATAATCAAGCTTCAGCGCATAATCACGTTAAAGAAATATTCGGTGAACAAAATGCATATCGTGCCGGAACAATTTCGACAGTTCAACTTAAAACTGCATTTGGTTATGTTCGTGGCTATTGTGAAGATAACAATATTATAATGAATAATTATGAAATAGAGAGAATTGCAATGGGATGTACTGGAGTAAAAAGAACTACAGGACAACACCCTGGAGGTATCATCGTTATACCTCAGTATATGAATGTATTTGATTTTACACCATATCAATACCCTGCGGATGAACCGGACAGTACATGGTATACAACTCATTTCGACTTCCACGCAATTCATGATAACGTATTAAAACTAGATATACTAGGACACGATGATCCGACGATGCTTCGTTATTTAGGAGATACAACGGGAGTGGATGTAAAAACAATTCCGTTTGATGACCATGCGATAATTAGCTTATTTACTTGTCCTGATGCGTTAAAAGTAACTAAAGATCAAATTTTATGTCCAACAGGAACTTTGGGTATACCGGAATTTGGTACAAACTTTGCAATAGGCATGTTACTTGAAATTAAACCAACTCATTTTGCGGACCTTGTAAAAATCGCTGGACTTTCTCATGGTACTAACGTATGGCAAGGAAACGTACGTGACTTAATTGTTAATAATGTAGCAACTTTTGATAGCGTACCAGGTTGTCGGGACGACATCATGACATCATTAATTAACTATGGTATTGAATCCTCAAGTGCCTTCAAAATATCCGAATTTGTAAGAAAAGGTAAAGCCAAAAAAGATCCTGCAGGATGGTTAGAGCATGCGAAATTAATGCGAGAATATGATGTTCCTGAATGGTATATTGAATGTTGTCGTAAGATTGAATACATGTTCCCAAAAGCCCATGCGTGTGCGTACGTAATGATGGCTTACCGTGTTGCTTGGTTTAAAGTTTATTATCCACTTTATTACTATTCAGCTTATTTCTCAATTCGTCGTAGTGACTTCGATATTGATGCAATGCTTGGAGGATATGATGGTATTAAAGCAAGACTTCAAGAGATTAAAGAAAAACAATTTGATGTTACTGCCAAAGAAGAAGCTGTTGCAGATACCTTAGCAGTTGCTCTTGAAATGCATGCTCGTGGTTTTAAATTTAAAAACATTGATATCAAAAAGAGCGAAGCTAAGACATTCGTAATCGAAGAAGATGAAGGTGCATTAGTTATTCCTTTTATGGCGGTAGATGGCCTTGGAGAAAACTGTGCCTTTAAGATAGTCGAAGAAAGAGAGCAAAAAGAATTCTTCTGTATCGAAGATTTCGCTGCACGTGGTAAAGTTAATAAGACAACTGTAGATAAACTTCGCGAACTACATGTCTTTGATGGAATGCCAGAAAGTGCTCAATTAAGTTTATTTTAAGAATATTCACTTGTTGAATATTCTTTTTTTATGAAACTATATAGGAAGAAAAACAAAATTATGTTAAAATAGTCCTGTAAGAAAGAAGTTGGATGTAGTGGAAAAATTTATACCAGATATTTATCAAAAAAGTATCTATGATATTAATTATAAAAAATTAAAGAAAAGAAAGATTAAATGTATTTGTTTTGACTTAGATAATACATTGGTTCCTTATACTGAAGGAGTACCTACGAGTGATGTTAAAGAATTATTTCATTTGTTATCTGCAGATTTTAAGGTAATTATTTTATCGAACTCAGGAAAGAAAAGATTAACCCCATTTAAGGAAATCTTAAATGTAGATGTTGCTTTCTCATCTCGTAAACCGTGTAAGAAAAAATACCTTAAGATTATGAAAACTTATGGTTTTAAACCTGAAGAAATTGCTTGCGTTGGAGACCAAATAATGACTGATATTTTTGGTGCTAACAGAAATGGTTGCATCAGTATACTAGTTAACCCTATGGGATCTAAAGAACCGTTTACTACACGATTTAATCGTATTTGGGAAGGGATTATTTTAAAACATTTAGAAAAGAAAAATATTTTAGTTAAGGGAAAATATTATGAGTAAATGTAAGGGGTGTGGAATTACATTACAAAGTTTAGACTCTAGTAAAGTTGGATATACTCCAAAAGAGGGAAGCAAACTTTGTGAACGTTGTTTTAAAATAACTAATTATAATTATCACGAAAAAGAAAGTAAGACCATTGATAATAATCAAATTATTAAAGGGATTAATCATAAGAAGTGTGCAACGATGTTTTTATGTGATATTTTAAATCTTAATAGTAATATGATGGAAATCTATGATGTTATTAATGAACCTAAAGTACTTGTGATAACAAAAAGTGATATGATTCCTAAGAATATTAAATTAGAAACATTAGAAAAAAATATTAAAAGAATATATAATGTAGAAAATTTGCTTTTTGTATCTAGTTTAAATGGTTATGGTAAAAGAACTGTTTGGGATTACTTAGATAAATTTGGGAAAGTATTATTCGCAGGTCCTACCAGTAGTGGTAAAAGTAGTCTAATAAACTATCTATTTGATACTGATTTAACTGTATCTAATTATAAAAATACAACTCAAGAATTTATTTCTTTAAAAGTTGGTGGGTATGAAGTAATTGATGCTCCGGGATTTAATGAAGATTACCTAAATGATAATGTTAAACAAAAAGGTTATATTAATCCAAAGACAGTTATTGTAAAAAAAGGATATTCTTTATCTATAGGAAATGTAGAAATTTATGCAAACAAAGATTTAAATGTAACATTATTCTTTCCTAAAAACATCTTACCAATTACAAGAAAAGTAAAGAAAACGTTTGAAACAAAAGTAGATTTGCAAAACCAAAGTGATTTAGTTATTAGTAATTTAGGGTTTATATATTTTAAAGATTCAACCACATTACATATATCTAATAGTGGTTATATTGATGTAAGAGAAAGTATCGTTGGTGTCAAATGAGTAAAATTAAAGTAATGAATGAAATACTTGCCAATAAAATTGCTGCTGGTGAGGTAATAGAAAAAATCGCTTCAGTTGTTAAAGAACTTGTAGAAAACTCAATTGATGCTGGAAGTACAAATATTAAAGTTAATCTACTTGGGTCTGGAATTAAATCGATTGAAGTAGTAGATGATGGGGCAGGAATGGATAGAGAAGATGCAAAAACTGCATTTTTAAGACATGCTACCTCAAAGATATATAAAGAAGACGATTTATATTTTATTGATACTTTAGGATTCCGTGGTGAAGCGCTAGCTTCGATTGCTTCGGTATCTGAAGTTAAAATGTCCACATGTAATGGAGTAGAATCAACATACATTGAAATCAAAGGTGGACATATTGTAGAGGTTAAACCTTGTCCTGAAAGGAAAGGGACCTCTATTGCAGTTACTAATATTTTTTATAATACACCTGCTAGATTAAAGTATTTAAAAAGTGATGCAACAGAATTAGCTAACTGCACATCGTTTATGGAGCGTTTAGCGTTATCTAGACCTGATATAGGATTTACTTTAACCAATAATGGCAAAGTAATTGTTAAGACTAGTGGTTCTAATAATTTACATAAAACTATTCATGAAATATTTGGTATGGAAGTATCGAGTAATATGCTTGAATTTAAAAATGGAAATAATGATTTTGAAATATCTGGATATGCATGTAAGCCTCATATATTAAAATCTAATCGTAATCAAATGATTACGTTAATTAATGGTAGAGTAGTAAGAAATAATGAAATAAATAATGCGATTAATGATGCGTATTATACATATAAACCAGATGGTAAATATCCAGTTGTAATATTAAATATTGAAACAGATCCAACGATAGTAGATGTGAATATTCATCCGACTAAACAAGATGTTAAAATATCTAAGATAAATGAATTATGCACTTTAATTACTGATGCAATAAAGAAGGCTTTATATAATAACTTGTTAATTATTAAACCTTTGGAAGAGACTTTGGAAAAGGAAGAAGAAATTGAAGTTCCGTTCGAAGAAGAAGTAGATATTAAACCTGAGGTTAAACAAGAACAAGTATTTATGGATTTTAAAACTGAAGAAGTTATCCATAATGAAGAAATTAAAAGTTTGGTATTATATCCTGTAGGACTAGCTCATGGAACTTATATTATTGCAGAAAATGAAGATGGAATGTATATAATTGATCAGCATGCTGCATATGAAAGAATCAACTATGAACGTTATATGAAGCGTTTGGCAGAAAAAGAAGTTTCAAAAATGAGTATGTTAATTCCGGTTACAATTGAATTTAGTCCAAGTGAATTTTTAGATTTAATGCAAAAGAAAGATATCTTAGAATCACTAAATATTGATATTGAAGAATTTGGTATTAATACAATAGTAGTTAAATCGCATCCAACTTGGTTAAAAGAAGGATACGAAGAAGAAAGTATACGTAAGATTATTGACTTAGTATTACTATTAGATAATAAGTTTGATCGAGTTAAATTCGAAGAAAAAATTGCTATTACTTTAGCTTGTAAGATGAGTATTAAGGCTAATATGCATATATCTCATGAAGAAATGGAATACATTTTAAATGAACTTGTTAAATGCGATAATCCATATAATTGTCCTCATGGAAGACCTACGATTATTAAATTTACAATTTATGATTTAGAAAAAATGTTTAAAAGAGTAATGGACTAGAGTATTTGCTCATATTTTGATATAATTGTTATGGAGGTATTATGAAAATTAATTTAAGTGAACTTAGTTATAAAGATAAAATTGAGATTAATGATAAATTTAGTTTTTCTGAAGAATACTTAGGGACATCTAATATTCAAAAACTTGAAAATGTCCTAGTAGAGGGATTTTTATATCAAAATGATTTAAATGAATATAAAACTCGTCTTAATGTAAGCGGGCAAATGATCCTTTTAGATAGTGTTACTTTAGAAGAAATACCTTATGAATTTGACTTTATTCTTGACGATATTATCGATGAAAGGTGCATAAATGAGCAAAATGTGCTTGATATTATGGAACTTTTGTGGGAAAATATTGTACTAGAGGTTCCAATTAGGTATACCAAAAGTGATGCTGAAGATTTAAAAGGTGATAATTGGAAAGTATTAAATGAAACATCAGAGGAGAAAGAAATTGATCCTCGAATGGCAAAATTATATGATTATTATAAAGGTGGTGAATAAAAATGGCAGTTCCTTTTAGAAGAACAAGTAAAACTAAAAAAAGAATGAGAAGAACTCATTTAAAGAAAGAAGTTGGAGCATTAACAACTTGCCCAAAATGTGGTGCAACAATTCGTCCTCATAGAGCTTGCAAAAAATGTGGTTTCTATGCTGGTAAAGAAGTTATTTCAACAGCAGAAAAAGAAGAAAACTAATATAAGCTGTAAAGCTTTACAGAATAACAGGAAAAAAGTAAATATTTATTTACTTTTTTTTTGCTTTATAGTAATATATTGGTAGACAGTGGTACGCTGTGGTAGAAAGTGGGGGATGCAAATGTTAATGGGCGAATTTCATCATAACATTGATGATAAGGGCCGTTTAGTCATTCCTGCGAATTACCGTGTAGAACTTGGAGAGTCATTTGTTATTACAAGAGGACTGGAAAAATGTCTATACGCTTATTCCTTAACTGAATGGAATAAACTCGTAGCTAAACTAAACGAACTTCCTTTTACAAAAAAAGATGCTCGAACATTTATAAGAACCTTCTTTTCTGGTGCGACTGTCTGTGAATTCGACAAAAATGGTCGGATTAACATTACCTCCCCATTGGTTAGTTACGCCGGTTTAACAAAAGCATGTGTTATAATCGGCGTAAATGACCGACTTGAAATATGGGATGAGGAATTATTCAATAACCTAATGAATGAAAATGCTGATAATATGGAAGAAATTGCGGAGAGTTTATTTGCAAACAACATATCATTATAGTGTTTTAAATAAAGAGGTTATTGAAAATTTAAATATAAAAGAGACTGGTAAATATGTCGATGCCACAGTTGGATATGCTGGTCATTCTAAGAAAATCTTAGAAAAGTGTAAAAAGGGATTTTTGTTCGCCTTCGATGAAGATGCAAACGCCGTAAGTTATTCAGAAGATACTTTGCATGGTATAAGTGATAACTTCAAAATTTTTAAGGAAAACTTTGTAAACATGAAATCGGTTTTGAGTGATGTGGGTATCGATAAAGTCGATGGGATAGTCTTTGACTTAGGGTTTTCCTCACCGCAAATTGATGATGAACGCCGGGGGTTTTCGTTCATGGCGGATGGACCACTAGATATGCGGATGAATCAAGATGCTGACGTTTGTGCTAAGGATATTGTTAATGGCTATTCAGAAAATGATTTGGCACAAATATTCTTCGATTATGGTGAAGAAAAGTTATCAAAAGTAATTGCTAAAAAGATTGTTTCGGAAAGAAGCAAGAAAGAAATTGAAACCACTTTAGAACTAGTTGAGGTTATCAAAGCTGCTGTGGGAGCAAATTACTTTTATAAACAACATCCTGAAAGAAAAATATTTCAAGCAATTAGAATTGAGTTAAATAATGAATTAGATGTTCTAAAGGAAGTTCTTCCTGATGCAATTGATTTGCTTGAAGTAGGTGGAAGAATATGTGTAATTACATTCCATTCTTTAGAGGATAAAATAGTAAAAAATATTTTTAGAAAATATAGTGAAGTGGATGATATGGTTAAAGGTCTTCCGGTAATACCAGATGAGTATAAACCGAAAATAAAACTTGTAAACCGAAAACCAATCCTTGCAAGTGATGAAGAATTGAGAGAAAATAGTCGTAGTCACAGTGCAAAACTTAGAGTAATAGAAAGGATATAAGATGGCTAGGAATAAAGGTAAAAAATTAAAATTATTAAAGGGTGAAAAAATAATGTATGGCGTTATTGTCCTTTTAATTGCCTTGATTCCAATTTTAAATGTTTACACTTCTGCGATTGTTACAAGAACTAACATTGCTGTAGAAGAATTAAAAAATAACATCGAAAATCAAAAAGAAGAAAATGAAAGCTTATCAATGCAAATTGATGAATTGGCATCTTTAGAAAACATTCAAGCAATTGCTAAAGAATATGGGCTTTCATACAATAATACAAACATCTTACAAATCAAATAATTATGAAAAAAAGAGTAACAGTTAAATCTAGTATGTACGTATTATTAATTGTTGCTTTTTTCTTGTGTGCAGCAATAGTTAAACTTTTGTATGTCGCAGTAGCTAGCGATGTTGATGGAGTTAACCTAAAAGAATTTGCAGCCTCAAGAAATACCAAGACAAAAACTTTATATGCATCAAGAGGAACTATTTATGATGCATCAGGAGAAGCTCTTGCTTTATCAGTTAATTCATATACGTTAATCGCTTACTTAAGTGATTCAAGAACTACCGATATGAATAACCCTAAGCATGTAGTGGATAAAGAGTATACTGCTAAAATGCTTGCTCCAATATTAGAGATGGAAGAAAGCAAGATATTAGAGTATTTAAATTATGAAAATCGTTATCAAGTTGAGTTTGGATCTAAAGGAAAAAACTTAACGGAGATAGTAAAAAAACAAATAGATGATTTAGAATTACCGGGTATAGATTTTATTGAAAGTACCCAAAGATATTATAAGATGGGAAACTTTGCATCTTATATAATTGGATATGCTAAAACTAATGATTCTGGAGAAATTGTTGGTGAACTGGGACTAGAAAGTTATTTTAATAAAGAGCTTTCAGGACAAGATGGATTTGTTACTTATCAAAGTGATGCCTATGGCTATCAGCTACCATACGTACCATCTGTTACTGAAGAAGCAAAATCAGGAAGTGATATTCACTTAACAATTGATAGTAGTATTCAACTTATTGCTGAAAATGCAATACATAATCTTGAAGACTCTCATGATTTTGATTTTGCTATTATGACAGTAATGGACGCTAAGACTGGAGCAATAGTGGCTTCAGCTACAAGTCCAAATTATAATCCAAATGATTTAAATACTTTAACATCTTATTTAAACCCATTAGTTTCATATACTTATGAACCAGGTTCTACAATGAAGATTTTCTCTTGGGCAGCAGCGATGGAAGAAGGATATTATAAAGGCGAAGAGAAGTACCTATCTGGCTGCGTTGAAGTAGCAGATGTTAAAATATGTGACCACATTAAAAAAGGATGGGGTAATATTACATATGATTATGGATTTGCAATGTCATCAAATACTGGTGCAACAAATCTTGCGTTAAATGAAAACATGGGTGGTCAAAAACTATATAATTATTATCGTAAATTTGGTTTCGGAGAAAAAACGGGAATTGAATTATCCGGAGAATTAAAAGGAGATTTATCGTTTAAATATAAAAGTGAGATTGCTACAGCATCATTTGGTCAAGGTGTAACAATTACTCCAGTTCAAATGCTTCAAGCGTTAACTGCGATTGCAAATGACGGCGTAATGCTAAAACCTTATATTGTTAGTAAGATTGTAGATGGTTCTGGTAACGTGACTTATGAAGGTGGCAAAACAATTGCAGGTAAAGTAATGGAAAGCGCTACTGCTCAAAAAATGAGACAATTAATGTACAACGCTAACTACGATGGGCTAAGTAAGATTTGGCAACCTGATACAGTTACTATGATAGCTAAGACTGGTACAGCTCAAATTCCTTCGCCAAATGGCGGTTACTTGGATGGACAATATGATAATATCTATTCAGTAGCGGGAATTTTCCCTGAAGAAGATCCAGAATATATTATTTATGTAGCGGTTAAAAGAATTGTAGGTTCACAAAGAAATGTAGCAGATATGACCACTAAAGCAGTAGATGAAATTGCTGCCTATGCAAACCTTACTGAGGAAGTAGATACCGAGTATACAAAGAACATAATAACTTTAGATAATTATAATTCTAAGAAAACTGAAGAAGTAAAAAATTCTTTATCTGAAAATCTTAGAGTAGTTGTATTAGGAACTGGAGATTATATTACTAGTCAGTACCCTAAGAAAGACTCAAAAGTAGTCGTAGGATCTAAAGTATTCTTAATTACAAATAAAACTGATTATCAAATGCCTGATATAAAAGGTTGGAGTCTTGCAGAAGTCAAAACTCTTGCAAAAATCATGGGAATAAAATTTACTTATACAGGTTATGGTTATGTTATTGAGCAATCAATAGAGCCTGGTAAAGAAATAACCTCTGATAGCACTTTAACAATCACCCTTGAAAATAGTATTAATAAAGAAAAAGCTTAAATCATTGGATTTGAGTTTTTTTATGCAAATTTAATTGCATTGTTTATATTTAGAGTATATAATAATTTTATCCGATAGAAAGGATATTAAGTAATGAAACTATCATATGATAATCTCAGCAAATGTACACCTGAAGAAATATATACTGACGTAATTAATAAGATAAATAAAATGTATAATCGACATCCTTATTTATCGTTTTTGCAAATAGATTATAAATCGTTAGTTATTGAAGAATTACCTAATATCATTTCTGAAACTCCTAAAAATGCAAATTTTGAGCAAGCTCTTTTATCTCAAATAATAACTATGTTAGAAAATAAGTTTGTTAAAGCAATGAATAAAAATTCTATATGTATTGATGTTTTAACAAAATTTATTACAAGAAACTTGCAAAAAGCCAATAACTATTCTAGTGCACAAGCAGAGTTTAATAAACTTATTACCTTTCTAAGAACTTTAGATATTTCAGTACCTCCGGATGTGTGTGCGGTTGTCATAAAAAAACACGATGTGCTTTCTGGTGTATTAAAATTTATAGTTGATAATAATATTGATGCAATTCGTGCTCGTGGGGTTGAAGACGTTTTTCTAAATGAAAACGAAGAAAACTTTGTTAGTACCTATTGTGACATGAACAACTTAACCGAAGACGTAGTTTCAGAGGATGATGAAGAAGAGCTTTCTTCGAAAGACAAAAAGGGTAATAGTGAGTTTATATCAGATTCTGTTCGAGCGTATATGGTCGAAATTAGAAAATATCCTTTATTAACGAATCAAGAAGAATTAGAACTGGCAAAACGGGTCCGCGAAGGTGATAAAGCTGCAAGAGATAGATTAACAGAATGTAATCTCCGATTAGTAATATCAATTGCTAAAAGATATCAAAATCGAGGACTTTCACTTATGGATTTAGTCCAAGAGGGTAACATTGGGTTATCAAGAGCTGTAGAATTATTTAATCCTGAACGAGGGACAAAGTTTTCTACACATGCAACTTGGTGGATTCGCCAATCAATCCAAAGGTCGGTAATGGACAAAGGAAAGAATGTAAGAATACCAGTCCATAAACAACAGGAATTATCCAATTACTATAAAATATATGGAGAGTTAGAAAAACATTTAAAACGTGAACCTACAGTAGATGAACTGGCTTATGAGTTAGGTTGGAAAAAAGAAAAAGTCGAAGAACTACAAACTATGCATACAGATACAGTCAGTCTTAATACAATAGTTGGGGATGAAGATACGGAACTAGAGCACTTTGTTGCAGCAGATGAACCAACTCCGGAAGAGTATTACGCTGATAAAGCTTTAGCAGAAGATGTTCGCAAATTGCTTGATAGGGTATTAACTGAGAAAGAAAAAAATATTATTATTTTAAGATATGGCCTAGATGGCGGCGGAGTTAGACGTTTGGAGTTTTGTGGACAATTATATAATCTTACAAGAGAAAGAATCCGTCAAATTGAGGCTAAGGCTTTAAAAAAATTACGTAAGTCATCTGCGGTTAAAAGTTTGGCTTCGTATTTAGATAATCCAGACAAGGCGGTTGCTCAAATCGATAAATACCGCGATGAGTATGCGAAAAACGGAAAAGTAAAAAAAGAAAATATAGATGCAGATAAACCCAAACCAAAGGTTGTAGAAAGAAAGGAAATAGATATGCCAAAAGAAGTAATGTCAATATATCAATATTTATCTGAATATAAAAAAGAAACTGTAGATATAGCTCTTCAAGGATTAAGTGAAGAGGAGTTAGCTCTTGTTCATTTGCGTTATGGTGCTGATTTAGCTAATCCAGTTCCTGGTAAGTTAGATACGGATCAAACTAAGAAATTTTATGGAAGTATTATTCCGAAAATTAAACGTTTAGCTAGAAAGCAAGAAAAACCAAAGGCACTTCCTGAAACCAGAACAAAAGTGGTAACTGAAAGAGCGAAAGCAGGAAATAAAAAATCACTATATGAATATTTAAATGCCTCTAAAGAAGATGTAGATTTAATGCTAACAAGATTGCCTGAAGCAGATAGAGCTTTAGTATTAAAACGTTATGCTGGACAAATTAGTGAGGGGCCTAATGGTACACTCTCAAATTCTGAGATTAACCGTTATTATCGCATTGTCATTAAGAGAATGAAAGCGCTTTTAGATGATCCTAATTACGTGATTGAAGAAGGAAAAAGAAAAAAGAAGAAGACTTCGAATGTAGAAGCGACTATCATAGAGACTAGTGAACCTGTACCTGATATGTTAGAGGAAACTCCGGTAGTTGAAGCCGAACCTGTAGTTCAAGAAGCTGAGCTAGAGATTGTTGCACCTCAAAGCGTTCCTGAACTAGTTGCAGAACCTGTGGTAGAGGTGCCAAGTGTTAACAACAACGCTTCAGTGACAGAAGCCCCTAAACCAATCGAAGAATCTATCCAAAATGATTTATCTCGTGATGATTATGTAAAAGTTTTAGAGCTTCTTAGAACGCCTTCTTTTGCACAAATGATGACTACACTTTCTGCCAAAGAAGCAGTTATTATTTCACTAAAATTAGGATATGTGGATGGTAAATATTTTTCTACAGATGCTATTGCTAATTTCTTAGGAATAGAAGCCATGGAAGTAATTGAAACTGCAAGAAAAGTATTAATGTTATATCGTGATTCATTTGTAAATTTCTTGGATAAAGCGATTGCAATTGCAACTGAAGAACCGAATGATGCACCTCCGACAAGATAGATATTGTTAATAAATTTGAAGTATGATATTATTAAAATGCTATAAGAAAATAAACTTGAAAAGAAGTAAAAGGAAGTAGAAAATGAAAAAATCTTTAAAATTAGTTCTTAAAGGACTATCATTTGTTGGGGTATTTGCCGTAATGGCAGTGGTGACGCTTTATAGTGTCTTATTACTAATTTGTTATGGCCCCTCAACTAAAGCTCGTAATATTTTCGTTACAACTTTTTTGGAAACTGGTGCTTTAAAATTTGTAGTAGGTTTAGTCTTACCGGATTCTAAAGTTCAAGAAATAGTTAATAGTAACTCGTTAAAAGAAATGGAACAAGATGTTAATACTGATTTAATTGATGTTGATTCAACTAGTGAAGAAATTGAAATTCATGAAATCTCAGGAAGTAATTTCTTTGCTACGTTAATGATTGTTCACGATCCTTCGAGAGTATCTGTAGCTACAACTTATCCTTTTTCTGAATATGGAAAAACACTAGATGTACTTGTTAAAGAAAATGATGCTATTGGTGGCGTAAACGGTGGTATTTATCAATCTTCCGGTAATAAAGGTGGATATCCAATGGGTGTTGTTGTTTCAAAAGGGAAAATTGTATGGAACAGTCCATATGGAGTTGGATACCATATGGTTGGATTTGATGAAAATAATATTTTAAGGATTTTATCAGTAGACGGAATGAGTCCAAAACAAGTTGAAGAACTTGTTGCTAAAGAAAAAATTCGTGATGCAGTAACATTCCAAGAAGAAGCAAGTGACGCAAATAACCATTTTGTTAAATTAATAGTTAATGGTGAAAAAAGAGAATCTAATGGTTTAGGTAGTGGGGCAAATCCGCGTACTGCAATTGGCCAAAGAGAAGATGGAGCTGTATTATTGCTAGTAACAGATGGACGTGGAGCTTCAGGCCACCTTGGAGCAACTGCAAATGATTTAATTGAAATTATGGAAGAATATGGTGCAGTAAACGCAGCTAATATTGATGGCGGTTCATCATCAACAATGTATTATGAAGATAAATATCTAATGACATCTGTTACACTATATTATTCAAATTCATCTTGGCGTTTACCTGAAGCATTCGTGGTATCAAAGTAGGTGAGTCAAATGGGTATTAAAAGAAAAATAAAAAAGATGTCATTATATAAAAAATCATTAATAGTATTTACTTTATTATTATTGATTCTAGCAGAATTTGCTCTTGTTTATGTAACAAAATCTTTAAAAGCTTATGAAAAAGGCGATGTTGATAATTACATGAACAGCTTAATTAAAGATATGGGAAAGGCTGCTAAAAAAGGTAATATCGATGAATATTTTGAACTATCTGAAGTAAAAAGTGATTATGAGAAAAATTCATCATTAGAAAAAGGCTATAAAGAACTTTTTAAAGAAGCAGAAATTTCTTATAAGAAAACTGATGATAAAGCAAAATATGATATTTATGCAGATGATATGCTAATAGCAAGCGTTACATTAGATGATTCAAAAGTAGAACATCGTTTAGGACTTTTAACATATACTGATTATCAAATAAAAGAAATTGAAAGTTATAATAAAGATGGTCTATATGAATTAGATTTCTATATTAAAGATGAATATAAGTTATATATTAATGATGTAGAAGTAAAAAATGATGCTTTGAAAGAAGAAGCTAAAATTGAAGAATTTAGTGAAGTATATGATTTAGTAGATCTTCCTACTTTAAATCATTATAAAGTAAGTAATTTAACTTACAAACCAGAAGTGACTATTAAAGATGCAAAAGGTAAAAAGGTAGAATATGAAGTTAAAGATGGTGCATATTATGCTAACGACTTCTTTAATACAGATGATGCAGATAAAGCGATGGAAAAACTTAATAATGAGTATGATCCATTACCATTTGCTAAAAATTGGAGTTTATTCTTAACTGCGGATCTTCCAGGAACAAGATGGGGATTGTATACACTTACTCCAAATTTAATCGAAGGAACAGAAATGTACAAGAAAGCTTATAGCTGGGCTACTCAAGTAGATATTACATTTACTTCAATACATACATTAGATAAAGAAACATTTACTAATACTAAAGTATCTAATTATACTATCTATAATGAAAATGCATTCTCAGTAGAAGTATATTTAGAAAAGAATATGACTCTAATTGATGGCCAAAAGAAAAAAGATGTTTTACACGATATTTTCTATTATGTATATTATGATGGTGCATATCGTTTAGTTCATATGAAATCAGTAACAGAGTAATGAAAGGTATAAAATGAAAGATATATTTGTAATAGTTCCTACACTAAATCCTAATAAAGAAATTTTAGATAAATTTTTAGAAAAGTTAACTAAAGAATTTGAAAATGTTTTAGTTTATGATGATGGATGCCGTGAGGAATATCAAGATTATTTTAAACAAATGGAGAAAAAGGGGATAACTGTACTACATCATTATGTTAATTTAGGAAAAGGTCGTGCAATGAAAGATGCCTTTAACTATTTACTTAATGAGTATCCTGATTTAAAAGGAGTAGTTACAGCAGATAGTGATGGACAACATAGCGTTAAAGATATAAAAAAATGTGCTAAAGAAGTTTTAAAACATCAAGATTCATTAATTTTAGGCTGTCGTAACTTTGATGCAGCACATGTACCTGCGCGTAATCGTTTTGGTAATAAAACTACTAGAAACGTTTTAAAATTATTCGTAGGTGTAGGAGTAACAGATACTCAAACAGGTTTAAGAGGTTTATCTAAAGAAGTTATGATTAAATTCTTAACTACTCAAGGAGACCGTTTTGAATATGAAACTAATCAATTAATTGATACCATTAGCAAAGAAGTTCCTATTAAAGAGATTGAAATTGAAACAATCTATGTAAATGGTAATACTGAAAGTCACTTTAATCCAATTAAAGATTCTCTAGCAATATATAAATTGTTTATCAAGTATATCTTTGCTTCATTATCATCGTTTATTATTGATATAGTTCTATTTGCTTTATTTAATAAAGTGATACCAGGAGCTTCATCAATATTAATTGCTACAATTATAGCAAGGGTAATATCAAGTGTTTATAACTATTTAATGAATGCCAATATGGTATTTAAAACTAAGAATAAATCATCATTCATTAAATATGTAATCTTATGTGTGATTCAAATGTTTGTATCTGGATACTCATCACAATATTTAGCTAAGTTATTTACTAATATAAATGTAGTGGTTATTAAACTAATTGTTGATATGATTATCTTTGTCATTAATTTTATTATTCAAAGAGAATTCATTTTTGTAAGGAAGAAATATGAAAAATAAGAAAATATATATTATTGGATTTTTAGTTATATTATTTATTGTCAATACAATTTTAGTAGTAACAGGTTCTTATGATGCAGTAGATACATTTATGCGTAACTTTATCATAAGATATTCAAGTGAAATTACTAGTAAGTTTATGCATTTTATAACTTTTTTTGGGAGTACAAAGTTTATTATACTTGCTTCATGTGTAATTTTCTTTATCTATTTATTTAAAAAGAAAAAGGGATATGCATTTAGTGCTGCGAGTATAATTATTATTTCAACGGTTATTAATAATGTTATAAAATTGATTATTGCAAGGCCTAGACCAGAGTATATCTCTGTAATTGAGCATTCTTATTCCTATCCCTCAGGACATACAATGGCAGCAACTACGTTATATGGATTTTTAATCTACTTATTAATAAAAGGTAATGTATCTAATAAGTACAAAATTATATATTCTTGTATATTAGGTTTATTAATTATTATGGTAGGAATATCACGCATTTATCTTGGAGCACATTTCTTCTCGGATGTGTTCGGAGGAATGATTTTAAGTACGACTATATTACTAATATTTGACTTAATAAATGAAAAAAAGAATTTACTTAAGTAGGTTCTTTTTTTATTTGAATATGTTATAATTTATATGGTGAATAAAATGATAGGGAAGCTTAATGCTGTGTGCGCATTATTTAATCTAGGTTCAGTTTCTTCATACATTAAAGAGGAGAGTAGTCAAAATAACGTATATAAAGTTATGACTACAAAAGGAATCTATGTTATTAAAGAATATAGTTATGACGCTATTAAGAATTACTATCATTTAAATAAAAGAAGAAACCAAATTTATATTAGTGAAATATTTAATAATAATGGAATAAAGTGTATTTTACCAATAAATAAAAATAATAAATATTTTATCTTATATAATCGTCATTATTATTTAGCTTTTCCGTACAGTGCTGCTGATAAATTATCTGTTGAATTATATACAACTAAACATTTAAAGCATCTTGCTCAAACAGAGGCTAATATTCATAATTTGAAAATTGTAGCAAGTCTTCCTTGTTTATATAAAAAAGTGAATATTAATTTTAATAAGGCTATTAAAAAATATAAAAAGAATTTTAAGATAACAAATTGCATAAAGAAAAATCAATATAGTCTTGAAAGACTTATCGAAGAATGTAATATAAGAATTAATCGTGTAAAAGAAAATATGTGTATAAGTCACAATGATTATAAAAGCTCAAATATCATATGGGAGAAAGAAACTCCGGTTTTGCTTGATTTTGATGCAGTTGGGCTAGTTAATCCGTATTGTGCTATGGCAGAAAGCGCATTTAATTTTACTTATTCTAAAAGAAATATGAATTTAAGCCATTACAAAATATATTTAAAAACGTATTTTGAGAATAGGGAATATCCAAAAGTGGACTTCAAAGATATACTTTATGTCAGTGTAAATGGCAAGCTTCAATGGCTTTCATATTTATTATCTAGTGGATATGAACATGATATTATTAATATGATTGAAGAATTATCTTTTTTCTATGAAAATATTAATAAACTTTATGAAATATATTTAAGTATATAAAAGAATATCTATATAAAAGTTTAATATAATTAAATGGACATGATTTTTCTCTGAAAATAGTCTTGACAGTTATGTTGTCAAATTTTATCAGGTAGAAAAGAGAATTCTAATATTTATGCTAAAATAAATATATAGGTGAGGTATATGGATTGGTTAGATATTAAAGAATTTTTAAAAGATACCTTCAAGTATGTTGCATTTATTTTCTTAGTAATATTTATAGCAGTGTATATTGTAGGATTACAACAAGTAGTAGGGCCATCAATGAGCCCAACTCTAGATAATGGAAACATTTTGATTCTTGATAAAATTACTTATCGTTTTAAAGATATTGAAAGAGGAGATGTTGTGTCGCTATATTATGCAGATACAAAATATTTAGTAAAAAGAGTAGTTGGTCTTCCTGGTGAAAAAATTGATTTAAGAGATGGAGATTTATATATTAATGATCGGTTAATTGAAGAAACCTACATCGAAGATGATAGTAACGTAGAGTTTTCATTGAGTTCTTTAGGATATAATACCATACCTGAAGATATGTATTTTGTTTTAGGAGATAATCGATCAGACTCTTTAGATAGCAGAGATCCAAATGTCGGCTTAGTGTCAAAAAAAGATATTATTGGTAAGGTGAGAATTAGACTTTGGCCAATAAATCAGATGAAATTTGTAAGATAAAGCAGGAAATATTAAACATTTCTTGCTTTTTTGTTTAAAAAACAATAGACAAAAATCGACAAAGTGTCTTATAATATAGCTAATTCATATATGTTATATTTTCGTCGTATAGCATATAGAGAATGGGATTTTTATGTAGGAGGTTTATATGAATAAAAAGAGATACATTATTGTTATTGTATTATTACTTTTCATTGGTTTAGGAATCTTTACATTTGCTAACCCTGCGGGAGAAACAAATGAACTTAGTGGTAATAGTGCAGCCTCAAATGAAACATCAAATAACACTACAACTAATACTACTGACGATAATAAAGATAATTCTGATGTAGCTATTAATCAAAATAATAACAATAATAATGCTCAAAACAACACCAACAATAACAACAATGAAAATACTAACGAAGATGATGGTGCTGAAGAAATTATTGATGAAGCTTATAATAAAGCTTTAGCTGCAGTAATCGAAGCAGAAGAAAAACTTTCTGAAGAAGCTTATGAAACTGCAATGGGATTAGTAACAGAATTGGATGAAACTAATCCAAATAAGGAAAATCTTGAATCAAGATTATCTGAAGTGAACAACGAAATGATAGTAGCACTAGTTGAAACATTAAAAGAAATGACACTAGATGCACTAGAAGATAAAGTAAAAGAAGACTTAGACGAAGCAAGAGATTACAGAACTGATAAAGAAGTAGTTGAAAAAGTTGCTGCTTTAGAAAACGACTTAGGAACAGTTCTAGCTAACGTATTAGATGAATTAGCTAAGACTCTTGATGACGTTAAGGGACCAGAATTTAATATTGAAGACGGAGCACTATTAAATTCAATCACTACAATTGAAGTAAAAGATGCAGAAGAAAATGTAATTATTTCATTAATACTAGTAGACAAAGATGGAGTTGAAACTCCAGTTACTGAAGGTTTAGAAGTAGTAGATGGTACTTATACTTTAATAGCTATGGATGCTGCATTAAATGAAAGTGAAGTAACATTTACATTAGACTCAACAAAACCTGAAGTTGATGAAGTAACACAATTATATGAAGCTAAAGAAGGCGGAAGAATTAAACTTACTGTTGTATTTAGCGAAGAAGTAGCTTATCCATTTGATACATTAAATTGGAGACAAGTAAGCGAAACAGAATATTATACATACTTCTATAAAACCAAAGATTATACAATTAATTTTGCTGATTTAGCAGGTAATGAAAATAGTTATACACTTGCTGTAGATAGAACAGCACCAGCAGTAGAATCATTAAGAATAATGGCTCACAATGCAAAAATGGCTGCTGACTATGTACGTTATGTAAATAACGGAGATAGAGTACTAGTATACTTAACATTAAGTGAAGAATCATATAATGTAGCT
>JAFSGC010000003.1 GCA_017434825.1 Bacilli bacterium
AGCGCTACTCAATGTACAGTTACATGTGGCGGAGGAACAGAATATTATGTTGAATCTTACAAAGATGCATATTTAGATGCGACTTGTCCTGATGTTACTGTAAATACGGGAGAGAGTTGTAATACTCAAGCATGTTGTAGCATTGAAGATTGGGAGTATTACTCTTGTACAAGCAAAGGCTATGAAAAGTATAAAAGATGGAATGGATGCACCGAAGAATACGAATATGAGACAAGAAAAGAGACATCGTGCAAATCTAGCTACACCAATTGTGAATGGACAGATTGTGAAGATGGGTGGACATATAAATATTGTGATTATTACAAAGGCGGAACAAAATATAGTAATAAATTAGTTGATTATGATACATGTGAGGAGCCACCAGAAGAAACTGATTCTATTGATAAAGAAGATTCTGTTAGTCCATTAGGAAATATTGGCACTAGGTATGACAGTGATTGTAATTCATATTACATAACTACATGTGATGGAAATAGTGATACATCGACGTGTAATTATACTCAAAAGAATGGGGCATCTCAGTCTGGCACAATTAGAAGAGGAAATTTAAAAACTGCTTTACCATCATCTTGTACAAAAAGCGAGGATCCAACGAAGTATTGTGATGCATATATTTATTCAGTTTCATCCGGGACAGTTAAATTCACTGTGACTTCCGGATGTTCTGTTGAATCATATAGCACTGGTGCGTGTACGAAAGCTGGGAACGGTACTGGCTGGATTAAAGCGGGATATTCGAGCGTTTCTTATGGTAGTGGCTGTGGAATATATGTAAAAATTTCTGGTGTATATAAATGGGGAGATACAGCTTATAAATCAATAAGCTGGAATACTTATAAATGCAGTAGCAGTTCTAAACGTGGTACAGGATATTATTGTACAGGTTCAAAACACGATAAGGCTTGTACGTTAGAAAATACGGCCTGTGTGGGTTAATAAGGAGATTTATGAAAAAGACAAAAATAATAATTTTATTAATATTAGTAGTCTTAATTTTGGCTTTTGTAGGATGGCATATAAGCAAAATAAAAAGACAAGACGCAGGTGATAATATATATTCAAATGCCGCTTGTTTAAAAAAGGGAAATATATGTACAGATGAGCAAATCAGAAATGGCATGCTTGTCAAGTATGAAGTAAATGATAAAGATTCGTATGATTTTTATGTAATTGATAATAATGCTGATACATTAACTCTAATTATGAATAAAAATATTGTAAATAACGTTGATTGGCATAATGAATTAATTAATATGAAAGGTCCAATATATAGCCTAATAGAAATATACAAGAATTGTAATGATTGGACTAACGTTGATATATTAAATAACTATGAATATGCTGACTATGGTAAAAAATATAGCGATGAACTTTGTGCAAAAGGTGAAGAACCTAGTTACAATTGCGAAGATTTGTATACAAACACTAGAGGTTACAATGGGATTATATTTGGTGAAAATAAATCTTATTTGGAATTTAATTTACCTATAACCGACGAAGACGAAGAAGATGTGGTGCAAAAATTTGATTTAACTGCACATAAATTAAGAGCAAGAATGATTACAATTGAGGAATTAGAAAAATTACAAAATGCCGAATGGTTAGTGGAAAATTTAAAGCATAATGAAGGATTTTGGACTTTAAGTTCTGCCACAGTTGCTAAAACTTTGTATTCCAAAGGAGCGTATGCTGTAGTGGCTAATAATTCACAAGCAGAAATTGTACCTGTATTTGTGAAATCATCATTAAACGACGATTATAAATTAGGTATCAGACCGGTTATAGTAATTGAAAAAAGATAGTTTCAAAAACTATCTTTTTTTTATTGTAATTTTAATTTGTTTAAAATTATAATTTAATATTTTTATTTTTTCTAGTTATTATTAATGAACCTGCAAGGAATAGAGAAATGATTGTAATGGTTGGTATAATCGCACCAGTTTCAGGATTTGGCTTTTCTGATGCTGCAGGATCTATTTTGTTTTCTATGTTTGCTGAAGTATAATACTTATTATCTGCAGTAATAAATTTTATATCTTTAATTCCGTATGTTACTTGATTTGAATCAATTACTTCAAAAGTGAAAGATCCAATTTTTTCCCCAACGCTTGTTGGTTCTTCTAATATAAATGTATATGTGTTGTCTTTTTTAGTAGCATTTTCAATCTTTTCTTCTTTAATTAGTTTTAGACCTTTTCCATATGATAGAGTATACTTAAATGCTTTTACTTTATCATTTGCGTATGTTTCAAATACTACGTCACATACTATTTTGTCACCTTTTTTAACTTCTTTAACTACTTCATATTTATTAGCTGTAACTGATTCTAATGAATAACATTGCGGAATGTTAAATGCGTCAGTTTGGTATTTTTCAAATGTTTCATTCCAAATGTATTTTAAAGAATTAGTGTCATCGTCGGTATAATAGTGTTTGTTAGCTTCAGTAATAAACCTAATGTTTTTGATGCCGTAAGTTAGATTTTCTGTGCTCACAACTTCGAAAGTGAAGTGTCCAATATCGTCTCCGACGCTTGTTGGTTCATCTAAAACAAATCTATATGTATTTTCATGTTTAATTGATCCTTCAACGTCTTCTTTAACTAACTTTAATCCATTACCATATTCTAATGTGTATTGAAAGGTAGCAACTTTGTCGTCAACATAGGTTTCAAATGTTGGTGAACAAACTATTATGTCTCCAACATTAACATTTGTAGCAATTTCTCCTTTTGTGTTTATTGTAGATTCCTCTATATAGCAGTATGATATGCCGAAAAATCCGCCTTCATATTTTCCGTATTTGGGATCAACTTCTATTGGTGGTTCGTCTTTTGTGATGTTTTCAGGCTCTGTTACGACGGCCTTGTTCCAATCAAGGTTATATGAGATTATGTGCTCATTAATTAGAAAATAGGATGTAACTCCATCCTCTAGGACAAATTCTTTACTAGGAGTATCTTTTGTTAAAGTATATACTAGAACATAATCCTCTCCGTCCCATAATTTAATAGGAACACTGACATCGGGATCAGACGGATTGGCTAACTCAAAAGTTATTGAAGTAAGCCCTGTTTCGTACAAAATCTGAGATTCTTCGACTGCTGCGATATTGCTAATTCTAAATATAAATAAGGCAATAGCTAGAATAAAAAATTTTAAATTTTTCATTTTTATTTTAAACTTCCTTTCTATTATATATATCATATCAATATTAATAAGGTTTGTAAAATATAATAATTTATACTTAACATTAAAATTATTGGAATAAATAGGGAATTATAACAAATATTCCTTGCTAAAATCTAACTTTTGATTATATAATTATTTAGGAGATAGATAATATGCGAATGAGATTTAAAAGTACATTGTCTCTTATTATGTTAATGCTAATTGCATCATTAGTTTTAGGAGCTTTTTACTTTGTATATATAAACTATATAAGTTATGGTGCTGATATTAAAGTGTCAGGGCCACTTTCTATAAATTACTTAAATGGCAGCAAGCTAAGATTAAAAGGTAATGAAGAGGTTAAATTTTCTGTGATTAATGACTCTGAAGAGGATGCTTATTATTACATTGAATTTAAAAATCCCAAGAATATAAAAGGTAAGGTTACATACAACCTTACCAATAACGATGATATAAATATAACTGATGAACTTGATAATTATAATTCAATTATTACTAGTTATGTTCTTATTAAGGGTGGAGAAATTGAAAACTTCACTTTAACGTTTACAACCGCGGAAGAGTTCTCTTATAGTTTAGAGTTAAATATAAATAGTGAATTACTTGAAACAAATACTTTTGCGGAAGTGGTTTTAAGAAACAATGAAATTAAAGATAATCCAATTACTATTCCAGGGGCAGAGATAGCCACTACGGAAGAAGGATTAATCAAGTCTACTGATGATTTTGGTACAACATATTATTTTCGTGGGAAGAGTTCAAATAATAACGTTGAAATCAATGGGGTAAAATTTAAAATTGTGCGTATTAATGGCGATGGAACAGTTAGACTAGTTTTAGATGGCCAAACAGAAGAGTTACAAAAGTATTATGCTAGTGTAGATAAGTACAAATTTAAAGAAGCAAGTATTAGTAATTATCTACTTTCTTGGGCGAATTCAGCTTTAGAAGACTATACAAGTTACTTAGCTAATCATAAATATTGTAATGATAATAATATAGATGGTGACGATTTTATAGCATTATCTAGATTACAAAAAGACAATATTCCTTCATTTGTTTGTTTAGGAGATAAAGCTTTAAGTAAAGTCGGTTTACTTACTGCAGATGAAGTTATTTATGCAGGAGCAACACTTAATGAATATAATGATCAATTTTATTTATATAATGCTAATGTAACAGCAAATTCATATTTAATGACTTCTGCCTCACTTACAAGTAGTGCATATTATCCGTTTATGTTAAATAATAAAGGTAAAGTTATTGTTAATGATACTGGAACTCATTTCCGTTCGGTAAGACCAGTAATTACCATTATTAAAACGGCAACTGTAAGTGGAGATGGAACTGTCAATAATCCGTATGTGTTGACAAATGAATGAGTAAAACGATTATCAAGCGTTTGCATATCAATTTAAATGTGTTACAATAAAAATGTGGTGATAAGTCATGTTTAATGATATTTTATTATTTTTAAAAAGTGTCACATTTATTGACTATGTATTTTTCTTTACAGTAGTTTTTTTAATTGTGCTTGTTGTTAGTTTAATTTATTTTATTAAGATAAATGAAGAAGTTATTGAAAGTGATGAGAAGTTAAATGATCCAGATAATTTAAGGGCTATTGCTTCTTCGATTAAAAATGAACCTAAAGAACCGATTACATTTACCTCTTATGAACAAGAGCAAGAGGAGAAGGCAATAATTAGTTATGATGAATTATTGTCTAATACTGGTGAATTTCAACTTAATTATGTTGATGAAGAACAGAAGGGTGATTTATCAGTTAAAAAGATAGATTTAAATAATTTAATTAACGGGGCGGTTAAAACTGATCCTCCGAAGATTGAAGTTCATTTAATTTCATTAAAACGAGAGGAAGAATTCTTACAAGCACTAAAGGAGTTACAACGCAGTTTAAACTAAGGGGGAATTTCTATGAAATTTAATATTATTACTTTAGGTTGTAAGGTTAATACTTATGAATCTAATTTTATGAAAGAATCATTAATTACTAATGGTTTTTCTTTTTGTGAGGAAACAAGTAAGTGCGATTTAATCGTAATTAATACTTGTTCAGTTACTGATACTTCAGATAAAAAAAGTCTTAAAACTGTCAGACGGGCGCGAAGAGAAAATCCTAATGCGGTACTAGTAGTATGTGGTTGTTCAACTCAAAATAATATTGAGCCATATAAAAATTTAGGTATTGATATTATTTTGGGAAATAAAGATAAATCTAAAATAGTAGATTTAGTAACTAAGTATCTTAATGATAAGGAAAAATATGAATATATTACTAAAGAGCGTAGTTTACCTTTTGAGGATATGGAAATAACAAAATTTGATCATGTAAGAGCTTTTATAAAAGTTCAAGATGGCTGTAATAATTTTTGCTCATATTGTATAATCCCGTATGTAAGAGGAGATCTTCGTTGTAAGTCTTTTGAAAAAGTTATTTGTGAAGTAACTAATCTTGCTAAAAATGGTTATAAAGAAATCGTTTTAACGGGAATTCATACCGGTTCTTATAACGATAATGGAAGAGATTTATGTGATTTAATTGATGGAATATCTGGAATCGAAGGTATTGAAAGAATAAGACTGTCTTCGGTGGAAATAACTGAGCTTAATGAAAAATTTATGAATCTTCTTAAGACAAATAAAAAATTCTGTAATCATTTACATGTCCCTTTGCAATCAGGCTGTGATGAAATATTAAAAGTGATGAATAGAAAGTATGATACTGATTATTATCGTAATAAGATAAAAGAAATTAGAGAAATTTGTCCTGATATTTCAATTACTACTGATGTTATTGTGGGTCATAACTATGAAACTGATGAATTGTTTAATAAAGTATGTGCTTTTTGTAAAGAGATAAATTTTGCTAAAATACATGTTTTTCCATATTCTAAAAGAACTGGAACTGCTACCAGTAGAATGCCTGAAGAGGTAAGTGAGCAAGTAAAAAAAGAAAGAGCTAGAACTTTAATTAACATATCTGATGAATTAGAAAAAAATTATTATGATAAGTTTATTGGTAAAGAATTAGATGTTCTTATTGAAACTAATGAAAATGGACAAAGTGTTGGACATACTTCAAATTATTTGAGAGTAGTGTTAAATGAAGATTTGGAAGTAAATAAAATATATCAAAGGAAAATAAACTAATGGATTACTATATTAAAGGTAAGTTTAAAAAGATTGTTTATCAAAGTGTAGAGAGTAATTATGCAGTTACTCTTTTTCGTATTAAAGAAACTAACGATCCTAGTATGGTAGAACATATTAATAAAACAATTAATGCAACTGGGGTAATACCAAATTTGAAACTGGAGGCACCATATACTTTAAAAGGAAGTTATATAAAGCATCCGAGATATTCATGGCAGTATTCTTTTACTTCATTTGAATTAGAAAAACCAACGACTAAAAGTGGAATCGAAGAGTTTTTAGCCAGTTCTTTTGTTGTGGGTTGTGGTGAAGCTACAGCAAAAAAAATTGTGGCTGAGTATGGAGAAAAGGCTTTAGATAAAATAAAAGAAGATGTTAATAATTTGATGGTTATTAAGGGCATGACGATGACTAAAGCAATGAAGATTTATACTTCAGTTTTAAATTATGAAAAAAACGATCAAATAATTTTACGATTAAAAGAAATGGGATTTACCTTAGAGGATGCCTCAAGAATATTAAATAAACATAATTATGATATTGAGGCCATAATGGAAGGAAATCTATACCTTTTAAAAGATATATTTGATTTTAAGAAAATTGATGATATTTATATAACAAATTATGAAGCTGATAGCCCTTTAAGATGTAAGGAATGTATTATAAGCGCAATGACTCAAATTAGTTTTAATGAAGGAAGTACTTATTATGCGCTTGATGAAATTTATAAAGCAGTAACGGTTTTATATAATTTAAATATTGATAATGATTTATTTTTAGATTATGTCAATGAATTAATAGAACTTGATTTGATTACTAAAAGAGATAAAAGATTTTATTTAAGTAAATACTATAATGAAGAAAAAAGTGTATCAAGAGATATGTTGTTTATTTCAAAAACAAAGGTTAAAAAGATATCTAAACTTGATGAAAAAATAGCTAATATTGAGACGGAACTTGGTATTACTTATAATGATGAACAAAAAAGAGCCATCAAGGAAGGACTAAATAATAACATATCAATTATATCCGGAGGACCTGGAACTGGTAAAACTACAATTATTAAAGCGATAGTTAAAATTTATATTAATGAGTATCGTTTGAGTCCCGCGGATATTATGAGTCGAATAGCGCTTTTAGCACCGACGGGAAGAGCAAGTAAGAAATTAAGTAGTGCAACAGGACTTCCTGCTTATACAATACATCGTTATTTAAAATGGCATAAAGATAGTGATGAATTTGAATACAATGAAGATAATAAATTAGTACAACAGTTAATCATTGTTGATGAAACTTCAATGATTGATATATCGCTTATGAAAAGTTTGATTTGTGCTTTAAATTATAATGTGAGACTAATTTTAGTCGGAGATATTTACCAACTTCCTTCGGTAGGACCTGGATTAGTATTACAAGATTTAATTAATAGTGACTTATTTTCTTTTACGCCGCTAAATATTATTTATCGTCAAAGTGATAATTCATATATTCCATTTTTGGCAAAAGATATTAAAGCTCAAAATATTGATGATGAATTTATGTATAAAAGAGATGATTATAATTTTATTCCGTGCGGGGAAGAAGAAATTGTTCCAAAAATTCTTGCTAGTGTTAAATATGCTTTGAATAAGGGGATAAATGAAGATCGAATGCAAATATTAGCTCCGATGTATAAAGGTATTAATGGTATTGATAATTTAAATCATCACTTACAAAGTATTTATAACCCCGAAGATCCTGATAAAGAAGAGATTAAATATATAGATAAAGTATATCGTGAGGGTGATAAGGTTTTACAACTTGTTAATGATTCAGATAATTCAGTATTTAATGGTGATATTGGTAAAATTATTGCAATTTATAAAGATGCTCAAAATAAACAAGTAATACAAATTGATTTTGATGGTAACATTGTCAAATATGAAAAGAAAGATTTAAAAAATATTACTCATGCTTATGCAATAACCATTCACAAGAGTCAAGGTAGTGAATTTGAACACGTAATTATGCCAGTTTGTAGAGCTTATTACATTATGCTTTATAACAAACTTTTATATACAGGAGTATCTAGAGCTAAAACAAGTCTTACATTAATTGGTGAACCTAAATCATTTATTACGGGCATTCAAAATAATTACTCAGCGACGAGAAAAACTAGTCTAATTGATAAATTAAAAGAAGATTTTACGCAACAGTAAAATCTTCTTTTGTGAATAAAACTAAAAATGGGGCAAATTCATTAAGTCCCTTTTTTCCTATATAAAAAATAACTCTTTATGAAGCTGTGCGTGACTATAGGCATGATTATCATTATAATGTCATTGAAACTATAATAATATTATTCTTGAGTCCGCTGGAAATGATGTGATATATTATTTACGAGATAGCAAAAGTAATGCATATGGATTCAAATATAATGATTCTTTATATTACTTTATCAAAAACTATCAAAATGACGTCATAGGTATTACTGATTCTAATAATAATGTTCTTTGTAAATACGAGTATGATTCTTTTGGAAATCTGATATCTGTAAAAGATTCTAATGGCGCTGAAATAATAGATTCTAGTCATATAGCTTATATTAATAGGCTAAGATATCGTAGTTATTACTATGATAGTGAAACTAATTTATATTATTTAAATACTAGGTATTATTCACCTCTAACTGGTAGATTTATTAACGCTGATGGAATGCTAGTTTCATCTGGATTAACTTATAACTTGTTTGAATATTGTAATAACAATCCAATTAGCCATAAAGACTCAAATGGAAACTTTGCCTTTTCTGCATTAGCAGGAGCTGCGATTGGTTGGTTGGCTAAGGAAACTGTTAAAAAAGCTGCGTATCACGCTATTGGTATTACTGCAAATTTGATATTAGGCGCAATGCTCGTAGATGAAGTTAAAGAATATGCTAGTTCAAGTAATAAAACTGACAATTCAAATAAGAAAAACAAGAAGAAAAAAGATGCTAAGGAGGAAACTGGAGAATATTCAGTATATGTTTTAGCGGATAGGCGTAATGTTGTTCAATATGTTGGAATAAGCAAAGATCCTAAGCGTAGATCAAAAGAACATGGGAAAGATCCACAAAAAGTAGGATTAAAAATGCATATTGTTTTGAGTAATAAAAGTTATTTTGAGGCAAGGGCTTTGGAAGAAACAATAATAGTTAAACATGAAATGATAACGAAAGGACTAAACAAAATACATAGTGTTAGTCCTAAACGTGAGAACTATGAGTATTATTTAGCCACAGGGGAATCATTATATCAACTGGAGGCGGATTTTAAAGGAGTAATATGGAAATAAAACATGATTTAAAAATAAAAGAAGGGGACTGTTTTGCATATAAAATAGAAAATGATGCAGAACTAAAGGGACGTTATATAGTTTTATGTACGACTGGATTAGTTGACAATCCAAAAAGCAAA
>JAFSGC010000010.1 GCA_017434825.1 Bacilli bacterium
ATTCATAATTGGGTTATTTCTCTTGAACTAAAAAAATTGCAAAAAGGTTTGCATTTAAAAATCATCATTCAAGATTATTATGATTCTTTTTCATACCCTAAACCCTTGATTTTCCCCATACTATCAAAAAAAAAAAAAAAATCAAGGGATTTGAAACACAAAAAAATTTGCTCCGCAAAGCAAATTTTCTCAATTTATTTTTTATCCACTAGCAAACGTTCCACTTCCAGCATTTGTATAGAATTTATCATTTACCAAATCGTACATTCCTAAGGTTCCCGAAGAATCCTGACAAGGAACAAAATATCTTACTAATTTATATTTGTCCCAAATCTTGGCAGAATAAATAGTTACATTGCCTCCGGCATCACCTAATGCACCATTTGCATTTCTTCCGAATAAAAATAAAGGAAGCGTATCAGTAAATGTACTAGAATTAAAAGTATGAAATATTGAATTATCAATATACGCAATATTATTATCCTGTTTAAATGAATGTACTACATTTTTTAAATCACTTACCGCAGAAGCTCCTTGGCCCCCGCTATTTGTATAACCATCATAGTAAAAATAACCTCCCGCGGAATTTGCAGTAAAATTCATAAATGCTGATGTTCCGCCATAAATACTGTATCCACCAGTATAACTAGCAACCACATCTATCATCGTATTATTACTTGCATAATATCCTGTATTTATATATTGGGTTCCAGATGATTGCAAATAATTCACGGAAGCATATCCATCAGGTACACCTGCTCTTAAAGTACCGGTTCCAGCATTTCCATAAAATCTATCGTTCACTAGGTCATACATTCCCACTTCGCCATACGGATTTATACACGGAACAAAATCTCTAACTAAAACATCACCTTCATATATTTTAAAATAATACATTTTTGCATTTGCATTCATTTCAGTCGTTCCATTCGTATTTACCGCAAATAAATATAAATTAACCGGTGATTGAAATGCTGTATCTCCGTAGGAAACACTTGTGCCATTTGCAGTAGTTTTAGTGGGGCCCATCGTTATATGATAGTAGTCGGACGTGCCAGCATTTATATTTTGCTGAACATTATTATGGTCCACTCGATATGAACCTGAAAAATCAGCACTTAAAAAGGAGAATGTATTCGTAGTATGTGCTTGTCTTGCTCCAAATAGGAATTGGGTTGCTACTATCGGAAATTTAACTACTGTCTCAATAGTTGTTTTATGATTAGGTTTATATCCTGTATCTATATGTTGTTTTCCGCTATCAGGAACCGACTCTATATACGGAACTGCTATATAACCTTGAGGTAATCTATTATTATTAACATGATATTTAAATTGGCCAGTCCCTGCATTTGTATAAAATTTATCTTCCACTGTATCATACAATCCTGGTACTCCTTGTTTATTCAATGCAGGAATATAGTTTCTTACAAGATTTCCATTATCAAAGATTTTGAACAAGTAAATTCGTGATATTGAATTATACGAAATCCCATTTCTATCTAATGCATAAAGTTTCAGTGTAGTATAGCCCGTAAAGGTTTCCACAACAGTTGGTGTTACAGAAACAATCGTTCCACTCACGTCAACTGTCGCACTATCTTTAGAAAAATCAATAAGCATACGTTGACCAACTGGCGAAGAACCCGTTGCGCTATATTGATAAGAACCATAAGAAAACCAGTGTTTACCATTCCAGTACAAATATTCAAATTGGTTTGTTCCACCCGGGGTTCTTTGCCCAAACAATCCACAATCAGCATTTGAATGCACTACAAATTCCATTTCAGCAACTACCCTAGTATCTTGATTAGGGATAAACCCAGTATCTATATACTGGGTTCCTGTCGATTCAATATATTCTAGTTGGGTATAGTCTGATGGTAATTCATCTCCTGATATTTCATATAAAAATTCATCAGAGCCGAGATTCCCGTGAAATGTTTTTCCTATTTGATCGTATAACCCTGCTTTTCCACCTTCATTTAGACACGGTACAAAACTATGGATTAACTCATTTTCTTCATACACTTTAAAATAAAATAATTTTGCAGAAGAATTATATGTTACCCCAGCATTTTCATTAACTGCAAATATTGTTATACTATTTGGAGATTGAAACGCCGCATTACTATATGTAGCTGTCGATTGATTATTTACAGTTGCAGATGTTGTATCTATTATCACATGTGTATACCAATCCGAGTTCACTTTACTGGTAGAATTTTGAACCGTATTATGATCTGCTCTATATCCTCCATTAATCGCAAAAAATGTTATTGATGATTTATCCCATGATGGTCTTCCACCAAATAACACTTGCGTCGCTGATGTGACCGGGAATATCGCTTCCGCTTCAACCTTTGTTTTTTCATTTGGAGCATATCCCGTATCAATATATTGTGTACCTGTACTTTCTATATATTCTAATTTTGTATATCCTTCAGGTAAATAAACATCAAAGTATAAGTAGCATCTATCATCAGTAGCTAAGGCATAATTAACATATTCATAATAACTATCATAATTAACTACTTCTCCTCCACTTTTACAATATGATTTACTTACATTTAATTCATAACCATGTGGCACTTCACTTTTTCGTTCATACTTTTGAGTTTTTTCATTATAAATATAAATTGCTAAAGCTTCCGGAGTTTTTAAAGAATATTGCGTTTCTTCTTTTTTATCATAACTAAAAAAGATAATTACTATTATCGATAATGTAAAAACAATTAATAATGATAGTGTGATTCTTTTATTTTTTAAAGACATACAACTTACCTCTCAAAATTTCCAATACCCTCGATTTTCCCCATACTATCAAAAAAAAAAAAAAAATCAAGGGTTGTAAACCACTCTAATTTTTAATATTGGTTCTCCAATTATTTCACTTTATTTTTCATTATATATACTTTCCTTCCAAAAACTCGACACTTTCAATTGACTTTTACCCCGTTTTATGGTAGGATAGGCGCCATACAAAACAAAAAGGGAGGTTTTGGTATGAATAAAACAGAGGTACTAGCACTTTTAGCATCTTGCAAAAAGAAAGCTTTAAAAGCTTTAGAACGTACAGATTTAACTCAAAAACAAAAAAAAGATTTAGATGGTTGTCTTGGAGCAATCGAACACTACACTATGTATGTTAACAATTTAGAAGAAACTCAAACTGAAGAACTTAAGAATGTTCATGAACAATTCCAAGCAATGTTCCAACAATTAAAACAACTTGAACAACCAATTTCAATTGCAGAACGCAAAGCTGGCGAACTAGTTAAAGTCGAAAAAGTTATTCCTAAAGAAAAACAAAAAGACAAAACTCAAAAGGACAAAAGCAAAGCCTGGGAAATCATTAGAAACATTTTAGCTACTCTAGGAGTTGCTGCACTAGTTGCTATACTTATAATTTCTTTAAGAAGTTGTGATGTTAAAGATAAAGAAGACACTTTAGATACACAACCTGGTATTGAACAAGAAGACGAACGCAAACTAAATATCAATTCTATCGATGTAGATAATTATGAACAATTAGTTGGTTATGCTTCTGAAATTCAAAAATTATTAGGAGAAGATACTGACCTTGCTATCGAAGATATTATGTATGCAATTAGACTTGCAAACTTTGATCGTCTAGATGAAAAAGCTGTTTTCAAGGATCGTGACGAAGTATGTTACAGCACAAATGTAATTGGAAAAGTTACTTCAGAATTAGGTTCTGATAGTATTATTCAAAAAGATCCATTAACTGACATTTATTTAAAAGACGTTGAATTATCAGACATTATTCTATGTGCTACAGATAACAAATTATCAATTGATGAATTCGCTTCTGCAAAAACTGAAAATGGTTATGATATCTATGCAATTGCGGATGTATGTATTAAAGGAATCCATTCTGAAGAAGAAAACAATGTACTTTTCGCTAAAGTATTTAATGACTTACTAGCTAGAAAAGTTTGTGCATTTAGTATTACTCCAGATTCACCAGTATCTACATACTATGCTCTACTTGGTATGTATCACCAAAATAGCCATAGACTTTTAGAATTAACTTCAGGTATTGGACTTACTTCAGTTTATGGAGACGGAACTAGAATTGACGGTTACTACGGATTTACTTGTGTAGAGGAATTAGAAGCTTACTTACATGTAGGAAATCCAAACAACGTATTCTATACAGACATCATTGATCAAAATATTACAAACTATTCTCAAGAAGAAAATCTTGGAAGATAATTAAAGTCAGGGGGAAGAAAATTATGTACGGAAGAAATAAAAACGGAAAAATTTTAAACGTTCTTCTTGGTGTTATTGCTCTATTCATTATTATCTTTATCATCGCTTGGATAGTTAACAAAGGCGCTAACAATTCAAATTACGATGAAATATTTAAAGCTAATTTAGAAACGATGCAAGAAAATGCAAAAAATTATTTTGCAAATGAATTACCAGAAGAAATTGGAGATACTACATTAATATCTCTAGAAGAAATGTATACACTTGATTTAAGCGACAAACTCACATACGGAAAAACTACTTGTGACGAAACACTAAGTTACATTTCAATTACTAAAATTAATGCTACTGAATTTAAAGTAAAATCAAATTTAGTTTGTGGTTCAAAAAGCGATAATATCGTTGAGAAAATCCAAACTAATACAATCGTTGAAGACGAAAATAACAACGTTATCGTTGATGATAACAAAGACGATGTTAATTTAGAAGTTAACGATAATAAAAATAATAGCAATACAAACAATAATAACAGCAATACAGGTTCTTCAAATAACACTGTTAACTGTTTTGGTCCTGTTTGTACATTCGTAGAAATTGAAACTACATGTAAAACTACTTACGAATATGAATTTGTAAAAAGAAACGTTAAATGTACTACTGGTACATACGTAAATGGTACTTGTGTAAGTGAAAAAACTCATACTATTGACCCTACTCCACAATATTCACAAGAACAATTAATTGTTGAAGATGCTAAGATAAACAATGGTAAACCATATTATAGATATGTTAATCCAATCGTTACAGGTGGCGATGCATACGCTTATTGTAAAAATGGACAACTAATTAATGGTTATTGCTACCAATATGCAGACAAGATTATTACTGAAGACAAAACTTGTCCAGCTGGATATACTCGTGAAGGTAATGCTTGTTATAAATATACTGACTTAATCGTTGAAGGTACTACTTCTTGTCCTTCAGGATTTACAGCTAAAAATAACGCATGTTATAAATACGCTGATTTAATCACTAAGGAAGAATCAACTTGTCCTTCAGGATTTACTAAAAAGAACGGTTACTGCTATAAATATGCTGATTTAATCGCAAAAGATACAAGTACTTATACTTGTCCAAACGGATATACTAAAGACGGAGATAAATGTCTAAAAGTTGTATCTGCTGTTAAGAAGTATACTGAATGGGGAAATCCAGATTCTATCTACTCTACTACTAAAAAAGAAAGTACATATGAATATGAGCTTTCTAAAAAGGTTTTAGTAGGTACTAATAAAGTTGGTGTAACTACTACTTATACTTATGCAAAATATTCTAGAACATCATACTACTATTGTGCACAAGGTACAGTAAGTGGTTCTAAATGTAATATCTATACTAATCTAGTTAAAAATGAATCATCTGAAACTTATTGTCCATCAGGTTATACAAGAGATGGAAATACATGTTATATTAAAAAGAATATGACTATTTCTGAAGACAGTTACTGTCCTTCTGGTTATACTCGTAGTGGTAATACATGCTACATCAAAAAAGATATGATTTATGATGAAGAAAGTTATTGTCCATCAGGTTACACTAGAAAAGGTACAACAAACATCTGTTACATGAAAGAAGATTTAATTGTAACTAAAGATGAATATTGTCCAGCAGGATACTTAGATAATGGTAAAAACTGTTATAAGAGATCAAATCCTTCAATTGGTACAACTCCTAAGAAATATTCTTGTCCAAGCGGAGCTAACCAATCAGGTTCTGGAGAAAACATTAAATGTTACTACATTGAAATCAGTGATAGCGAATATTACTGTGAAAATGCAAAAGCAACATTAAAAGGAAATAAATGTTATTATACTAAAGAAGCTGAATTTATTGGTAATACATGTAATGAAGGTTATGAATTAGTTGGTAATATCTGTGTTAAAACAACTAAAGAATATACTGCACCATCTTGGTCAAATACTGAATATGTTTATAGTAAAGAAACATATTTAGAAGGATATCAAAAAACTGGTGTAGCTAAGTTCGTTACAACATGTACTCCAGTTGAAGAAGTTCATTATAAATAACAAAATAAAAACTCAGTTAAACAACTGAGTTTTTTTATGTTTAAAATTTATTTAAAGATTTTACCAATTGCCTCTGCAACTTTAATTCCATCAATACCAGCTGAAGTTATTCCACCAGCATAACCAGCTCCCTCTCCACAAGGGAATATTCCTTTGTAATTTGACTCAAAGTTTTCATTACGAACAATTTTAACTGGAGAGGACGTTCTACTTTCTACTCCCGCTAAAATTGCATCAGGATTATTAAATCCATTAATCTTAGATCCAAAATGTTCAAACGCCTCTTTTAAAGACCTATTAATATCTTCGTTAAATAATTCATTAAGATTTGCAAAGGTATATTTCCCCTTCATTACTGGACTAATAGATTTAAATTCTTTACTTACAGTATTAGAATTATAATCGCCAAGTAATTGAATAGGCACATGTCCTTTACCAAGTTCATAAGCTCGTTTTTCTAAATTTCTTTGAAATTCGATGCCTCCCAATGCAGATTCTCCATAATCTTTTGGATCAACAGTGACCACAATCGCACTATTAGCATTATTTTCATCTCGCGCGTGATTACTCATTCCATTGATAGCAAGTAATCCGGTTTCACTTGATGCATTAACCACAAAACCTCCAGGACACATACAAAAGCTATATACTCCTCTTCCACTTGAAGCTTTATATGTTAGTTTATAAGAAGCAGTTCCTAATTTGTCCGCATATTTTTCTCCGTATTGAGAAGTATTAATCATTTCTTGCAAATGCTGAACTCGTAAACCTACTGCAAAAGGTTTGCTTATCATTTCAAACTTATTATCACTTAACATTTTAAAAGTATCTCTAGCGCTATGACCAATTGCTAGCACTAAAGCATCACATAATATTTGGTCTTGGTTATTAACTTCGATTGCAGAAATATGATTACCCTCTAAGAAAATATTAGTTAAACAATTTTCATATAAAAATTTTCCACCCATTTCAATTATTTTGTTACGCATATTAACAATTACCTGACGAAGAACATCTGTTCCTACATGAGGCTTATAGCTATATAAAATATCTTCATTAGCTCCACATTCAACAAACGTTTCAAACACTTTTTTCATGCGATTATTCGAATCTTTTACTAAAGTATTTAATTTACCATCAGAAAACGTTCCAGCACCACCTTCACCAAATTGAACATTGGATTCAGGGTTTAATAATCCCTCTTCCCAAAATTTTTGAATATCCCCTATTCTTTGTTCAACGGGTTTACCTCGTTCAATAATTATTGGTTTATAACCATTTTCTGCTAAAGTATATGCACAAAATAATCCCGCTGGTCCTGCACCAACAATAACAATTGGATTATTAAGTGTTGTTTTACCACTTTTTTCAAATATATACTTGTCATCTAAAGATAACACAATATCATTACATTTATTTCTTTTTAAATAATCTTCTTCATTATTTATTACTACATTAAATTCATAAACATATAATATATTATTTTTATCACGAGCATCTAATGATTGCTTAGTAATTTTATAACTTACAATTTCCTCTTCACGAATCCCCAACTTTTTACTAAGGGCTTTTTTTCTTTTATTTTCATTATCTGATAATACTTCAATTTTGACTTGTCTTACTTTAAGCATTTTAAATACCCTTTCCTGCCAAATATCCAGTAATGAAAGCAAAAGCTAAATTAAAACCACCACATTTACCATCAACATCTAATAGTTCTCCAACTAGGTATAGATTATCACATTTTGTTGACTGCATATTTTCATCAACTTCACTTAAACTAACGCCACCAGTACAAACTTGACCCTTATCATAAGAATTGGTATCTAAAATATCAACTTCAAAATTATCAACATTACTACATAGTTCTATTTTTTCTTTTTCAGTTAAACTTTTCCAATAAACACCACGAGATAAATGTGACTTATGTAAAATAACATTTATTAATTTATAATTTAAAATACTCTCTAAAAGTTCTCCGATGGATTGATTAGGAATATCTTTGGATCTAGCATCAAAAAAATCATAAAAGCTTCCATTTAAAAATGGAGAGAAATTTATACTTACTTTAACTTTACTGCCTTTGCTAAGAGCTCTAGAAGCAAGAGAACTAATATTAAATGTGCAAATGCCACTTATCCCATCTTGCGTCATTTGCAGTTCCCCTTCTTCCTCAGTTACTTTTTCATCATCAATATATAAAGTTAATCTTGCATCTTGTCTTACGCCATTCCACTCTTTTAAATACCAACCGTCACTTTTAAGTTGAACCAAAGCTGGTAAAACACAATTTATTTGATGACCAAAGTTCTCTGCAATTTGATATCCAAATCCATCGCTCCCAGTTTTAGGAGCCGCTTTAGATCCAGTGGCCACTATCACTTTGTCAGCATCAACAGTTCCAGCACTTGTCTTAATCATAAATCTGCCATCTACTTTATCAACATCAACAACTCTAGTTTCATACATAACTTTTATATGACGTCTTTCAATCTCATTTTCTAAGATTTCTCTTACACTTGAGGCTTGCGAAGAATATGGATAGTAATATCCATTTTTTATTTTAGGATAAATTCCCAATTTATATAGAAGATTTAAGACTTCATCTTTATGGTTTAATATTTCTTTTAAATTATTTTCGTCATCAGTAAAATAATTATCTAAAGATATGTTTTCATTCCAATAATTACATTTACCATTACCTGTAATTAATAATTTCTTACCGCATTTATCATTACCTTCGATAAGTATGACTTCATTATTTTCCGAAGCTTTAATCGCAGATATCATTCCTGCAGCTCCACCACCAATTATTACTACTTTCTTCATCTTTGCCTCCGCTTAAATACATTCATATTATAGCATAAAAAAAGACTAATAATATTTAATTAGTCTTATCATTTTGCTTCATCCATACGTTTCTTAATTTCGCTACACTACCTACCAACATAAATATCGTTAACCCAATTAAGAAAAGTGAAGCTAATATCGAAGTCTTATACATAGCTATTGCAACTGCTAACATTAATGCAATTACTCCCACAAAAAGCAAGATTATTAAAAACATTAACGGATACCTAATCCATTTACTGATTTTTTTGTTTTTGGTAAGTTCTAAACTACCCTCAAAAAATATTTCAAGTATAAATTCAAATACAATATCCCACATTTTAATTTCCTAAACTATTAATATTTTCCTTAATAACACTTATTGAATGTTGTAGTTTTTGAGTTTCTTCTTCAGTCAGTTTTAACGGAACCCTTCTTTGAACTCCATTTTCACTAACTATTGCCGGCATTCCTACATAAACATCATTTGTTTCATCGTAAATAGATAATGCCATAATTGTATTTTCATTACCTAAAATTGCATTAGTTATTCTTACCATAGCCATTCCAATGCCATAATAGGTCGCTCCCTTACGATTGATAATTTCATACGCAGCATTTCTTACATCATCTTCGATTTGCAGCATTTCTTCCTTACTAAAGAATCCTTTAATATTCTGAAGACTTATACTTGCATTACTCCATGGAATAAATTCTGTATCACCATGTTCTCCGATTACATACGCATGAATGTTTTTAGGATTTATACATAATTTTTTACCAATTATCAATTGCAATCTTGCGGTATCTAAGCTTGTTCCAGTTCCAAGAACTCTACTCGCAGGAAGCCCTGAATACTTATAAGTTAAATAAGTCATCACATCTAATGGATTGGTAGCTACCAAAAATATTCCATCAAAACCTGAGGCCATTACATTTCCTACAATCTCTTTAAATATTGAAGCATTCTTATTAATTAAATCGGTTCTTGTTTCTCCAGGTTTTTGATTTGCTCCTGCAGCAATCACAACAAGTCTTGCATCTTTACAATCCGCATAAGTACCTTTATTAATACTAATTTTCGAAGGAGCATAAGAAAGACAATGGTTCAAATCCATAACTTCCCCCTCTACCCTTTGTTCATTAACATCAATTAAATATAATTTATTTACATATGTTCTTTGATTTAATAATGCATATGCATAACTCATTCCTACATTACCACAACCAACAATCACAACTTTATTATTCATATTTTACCCTTTCTTATATTCTACGTAATTATATCATAACTTTTGTTTAATCATCTTTTTTGTAAGTACACAAAATACTTCAACATGATAAGTAAAACTAAACATATCTAAAATATATAACTTCGACACTTCATATTTATCTTTAAACTTTTTAATGTCCTCTGCAAATTTTTGAGTTTCACAAGATATATAAATAACTTTATCCGGGCTTAATTCTAACACTTTATTAATAGTAACATCATCAAGTCCACTACGCGGAGGATCTACAATAACAGTATCTATTTCATCTTCAATATATTTTATTTTATCTTCGACATTTCCTAAAATAAAATTCGTATTTTTCACATTATTTATTTTAGCATTTTTGATAGCATTAATAACTGCATTTGGAATATTTTCGATTGCATATACTTTACTTGCATTTTGACTAGCCATAATCGAAAGTGTACCAACTCCAGAATATAAATCTAAAACAACATCACCCGATACATTATCTTTAATTAAACCAAATAATTTTTCATTGATACCTTGATTTACTTGAAAGAAGGAATCATAAGATACTTCAAAAAACATATTACCAACTTTATCTAAAAAATGGTCTTCTCCATATAATCTTTCGTTATTTTTTATAATTCCTACAACTTTATAATCAGGGTATGTTTTCTCGTTAATTATAAGAGCATCTTCAGTTTTAATCCACACTAATAATTCATCATTATAATTACACCTTAAAGTTACATCACCATTTTTTAGTTCCATGTCTTTTAATAATGGGATAAATTTATTTATAGCTTCTTTTGTTATTTTACATTCTTTAATTTCAATTAATTCATGACTTTTAGATTCATAAAAACCGATTCTTCCATCAATAACTTTAAGCTCTATTTTGTTACGATAATTTATTGGAAAATCATTTTTTATAACTTCAATTTCATTATTAATATTTGCTCTAGATAAAATATTAGCAACTCTATCTTTTTTATATTCAAGAGTCTTTTCATAACTTAAATTCTGAAGATGACATCCACCGCATTTATCATAATATGGACAAAAAGCTATTTTTCTATCATTACTAGAATTAATTATTTCATATGTAGTAGCTCTTGCATATTTTTTATGTTCCTCATAATTTGTAATTTCAACTTCATCACCAGGGATTGTCTTAGGAACAAAAATAATCTTACCATCGATATATCCAATTCCCTTTCCCATGTGATCCATTCTTTCTATAATACACTTCATAATAACCTCATATCTAAATTATACTATAACATACTTTAAATAACATAATTATTTAATTTTGAACAATACTATAAATATGAAAAATTATATAGATAGATTAAAACAAGAATTTAGTGAAACCCCCGATTTGATTATTAAACCAATCAAGATAAATCCTCTGCATAAAATTTATGTGGTTTTTTTAGAAACTTTATGCAGTCAAGATAAAATTAATGATTATATTCTTAAAAATCTCACTAATAAAAATTTCACTAGCAATTTAGAAAATGTTATACCTGGTGGTAATGTAAAAACTTTAGAACAATATGATTTATGCGAAAGCTATCTATATAATGGATTTACTCTTATTTTTGACAGCAAAAATATTTATGCCGTTGAAACTAAAGGCGACCTTACACGAAGTGTATCTACCAATGAAACTGAGCCCGCTTTAAAAGGACCTAAAAATGCCTTTGTCGAAAGCTACCAAACTAATATTGGGCTAATCAAAAGAAGAATTCGTTCTTCGCACTTAAAGACAAAAAAATTAAATATAGGAAGATTAAGCAATACTCCTGTTGGAATCTTATATTTAGATAATATTGTTAAACCAAAACTAGTAAAAGAAGTTTACAACAAATTAAATAGTATTGATTTAGATATTTTAAATGACGTCGAAAGTCTTTTGAGTTATTTAAGTGATAAATCACATTTTCCTACCGTCATAACTACAGAACGTCCTGATAGATGTGCAGAAGCTCTAAGCGAAGGGAAAATTGTAATCATTTGTGATGAATCACCATATGCGCTAATTATACCTGCTTTTTTAGTAGACTTTATTAATCCATTTACTGATAAATACGCTAAAAATTTAAACATTAATTTTACTAAATTGATTCGTTTTTTGTGTTTCTTTCTATCGGCGATTGTACCTGCTTTTTATATTGCCATTATCAACTATAATCAAGAGGCAATACCTACAAGTTTAATAATCAACTTTGCCATCCAGCGCGAAGGGGTCCCCTTTCCTGCAATCGTCGAATGTATCATTATGCTCGTGATATGCGAAATACTAAGAGAAAGTGATTTAAGATTTCCAAGTAAATATGGTTCTGCAATATCAATTCTCGGAGCATTGGTTCTCGGAGATGCAGCGGTTAACGCCGGACTTGTATCCCCAATTATGATTATAATTACGGCATTCACTTATATATCATCATTAATATTTAATGAAACTGAAATTGGAAACGCCCTTCGAAATTATCGATTCCTATTTTTAGCAATGAGCGCCTTTTTGGGCCTATACGGTCTATTTGTTACATTACTATTCTTCTTAGTTAATCTTGTAGACACCAGTTCAATGGGTTATCCTTATACATTCCCAGCATCTCCATACGATAAAAGTTATTTTAAAGAATTTGTTTTTAAAAGTAGAAACAAACAAAGAAGTAAAATGTTATCAGACAACATCACAAAGGAGCAATAATGAAAAAAGTTATCTTAATAATAATGTTACTATTAATGACTGGATGCTACGATTACGTTGAAATAAACGATCTATCATTTGTATCGTGCATTGGAATTGATTATGAAAATGATAGTTATAAATTAACCTATGAAATATTAAACGATACAAAAACAGGTTCAGAACAAGCTTCACAAAAGGGATATACAGTAAATGGGAGTGGAAAATCTTTAGCTAAAGCATTTAATAACATATCTTTAAACATTGCTAAAAAACCCTATTTTTATCATTTAAAAGCAATCGTAATCTCTGAAGATGTAGCTAAAGACCATATGAAAGAATTAATTGAATTTGTAACCAGAGATCCTGAAATTAGAAACGGTTTTTATTTAGTGGTTGCCAAAGATGTTAGCGCAAAAGAAATAGTTGAAAACTCTACAGAAAGCAATCCCATCGTTGGGAACCAGATTACTAAATTAATTGAGTCTAACACTAAAGGCTATAATATTACATTCTCTAAAGCGTTCGAAGATGTTTTAGAAAAGTTTTTAAATAACAAAATAGACCCAATTACCAGTGCAATAACAATTTCTAACAAAGAATTAAAAGCTGAAGGTATAGCTACTTTTCAAGATTTTGATTATGTTTATACTCTTTCAGCCCAAGACTCATCCTATCTTAATCTTTTATTAAATGAACAGACAAACTTTTTAGTCTCTAGAAAGTATGACGATAAAGAAGTCATCATCAATATCGCAGATGGTAAGTCAGATTATAATTTTGAAAATAAGACAATAACAATAGATATTAGCATCGAAGGTGAAATCCGAGAAAATATGCCTGAATTTAATCTCAGAAAAGAACAAACATACATTGATTTGGCCAATGATTTTGAAAAAACTATTAAAAGCGATATTGAAGATTTACTTTCATCACTAACTAAAGAAAATCTTGATGTTCTAGGATTAGAAAATATGTATTATAAAAAAACAAGAAAAGAAAATGACTCAATATTAAAATATTACAATATAAAGGTAAATGTTAACTTAGAAATCAATAAAAAAGGGTTAATATTTGAGGTGGAATATGAATAAAGAACATTTTAGTTTGGTGTATTTTTTATCAAGACCATTATTTTTAGGAATCGCATTTTCACTTCTTTTTAACCAAAGTGGTAGCGATGCAATTATTGCTTGTTTGCTAGGAACACTACTTGGAATTGGATTAATCTGGTTTATCAACAAAATGAACTTTTCTAAAGATAATTTCAAAATAATACAGCTTATTATTTATATATATCTTCTTGTGTTATCAATCATGGTCTTAGAGGCATTTATTAGTTCTTTCTTTCTAACTACTACACCGAAATTACTTATTATTGCGCCTTCCATTATTCTTTGTTTATATGCTTCTTTTAAGAAGATGAAAACTATTAAAAGAACTACTTTTCTTTTATTTTTCTTAAGTATTACTATTTTTTCTATTGCAGCGCTCTCTTTAGGTAATTTCTTTACTATCAGCAACATAACGCCCCTTTTCACACATAAAACAACAAACATTTTAAAGTCTGCAGTAGTTTTTGCTTCACTTTCTGCTTGTCCTAATATTCTTTTAAAAGAAGAAAACATTAAATTATCTAAGCACATTGGATATTATATTTTCTCTTGTATAATTCATACTTTAGTATGTACTATCATATTAGGCTCCCTAACTCCAAACGTTGCTCAAATATATAGTTTCCCAGAATATATGGTATTAAAAAGAATTAAGATTTTTACTTTTATTGAGAATATCGAAAATATTTTATCCTCTATTTGGTATATCGATATTTTTGTATTCATTACTCTCTTGTCAAAAAGAATTTATAACATAATAAAAAGTAAGTTATTATTCTTTCCTATAGTTATTGCCATAGTAATATTTACAACTTACTTTATTGTGGATGACTATTACCGAGTAATATTTTTATACCATTACACACCATATATCCTTTTAGGATTAATTACTTTACTAGGAACCAGTGCATTAAAAAAGAGTTAGTTATATCCATCTAGAGACATAAATAACTCTTGTCGTATAATCTTCATAATTTGAAAATATTTTAATGATTGCATCGATAAAGTACTTAACGATATCCTTGCAATCATTTTTTACTTTGATTGATAATATTTGTCTTTGAACTTCTTTTCTAAAAGAATAATCATCAATATACTTAGCAACCGCAGCATCAAGTTCTTTTATTTCATTAACTTCATCTTCATTATGAATATTAATTCTAAAAATATAATCTTGATACATATGAATAATCCTCTCACTAAGTTCATCACCCATGATAGGATTAAAGTTTATAATTTTATAAAAATTTGGACAATATTTTAATATTAATTTGTTTTCGCTCATTTACAACCACTACCCTAAATAAATAATAATATAAAATAAGCAGTTTGTAAAGGAAAGTTCGGTAATTATCGAACATTTTTCATAACTTCAATAATTTTATCAAAATCATCATCATTTGCCATAACATTACGATGTGTTTGATTACATTTTTCACAACGATAAACTATTTTATAAGTATCTTTAAATTTATCGATTTCAATTGGTCTAAGTATTCCCTTACATTCATTTTGACGATCACCAGGATTAATGTCAACGTGAATGCTGCATAAGCAATATGGGCAATGATCTCTTGCACTATATTTTAATGGTTCAACTTTCTTGCCACACACTACACACATAAACTCTTCATCTATCATTTTAAATCTTTTTGTTTCCATAGTTTTAGTATATCATAAAGTCCTCTACTGAGATATATAATTTAACAGGATGTGATAAATTGTTTTTTGAATTATTAAATATTTTAAAAGGGATGATTTTCTTCACCGGAAGCTACTCTAACACTGTATTTTTAGAACCATTAAGCGAAGCTGATGAAGTAAAATACGTCAAGTTAATGTTAAACGGTGATAGCGACGCCCGAAACAAATTAATTGAACACAATTTAAGATTAGTCGCCCACATTGTAAAAAAATTTGAAGTAAAAGAAAACATCACAGATGATTTAATTTCTATTGGAACCATTGGACTTATAAAAGGAATTGATACCTACAAGGATGATAAAAAGACTAAAATTACAACATATGCTGCTAGATGTATTCAAAATGAGATTCTAATGTATTTTAGAGCTAATAAAAAAAGCAACAATGATGTCTCTTTGTCCGATTGTATTGGCTTTGACAAAGAAGGAAATGAAATAAATCTTATTGATGTCATTCAAGATAATACCGTAGATTTAGATGAACTAATATCAATCAAAGATAATCTGTCTGATTTAAAGCAATACTTGAATCTATTAACTCCGAGGGAAAAGAAAATTATCATTAAAAGATACGGTCTTAATAACGAAGAAGAAAAAACACAAAAAGAAATAGCAAAAGAAATGCATATATCAAGAAGTTATGTATCAAGAATCGAAAAAAGAGCTTTAACAAAAATCCTAAAGGAATTTATAAAAAGCAAAAAAACATTATAATTGCAATATCCCTAAAGAAATGGTAAAATCTAGGTATAATAGATAAGTAAAGGAAGAAAAATATGGAAGAAAAAAATGATCAATCATTGTCTTCGCGTTTCTATTGGACCGCTACAGGAAAAGTATTAACGCAAGCCGAGCTAGATGAAATTGGACGAGTTAAAGCTAACACTGGTTTATATCATGGCATCGGGATTATAACTAAGGGAGATGTTATTGTAGACGGAATTGTTGTTACCAAGACTCCTGAATACATTGGAAGAATGACAGGAACACCAAAGGAAAGTATTGACCAATCACAAACCGAAAGTAAAAACAATATGATACCAACTTCTTGGTCTTGGGATCCATTTGCCTACTCTGCTTCTCACAACTTTTTTGCAGATGTTGGTGATGTTACAATATCACGTGTTGCAGATTCAGGAAAAAGCGAGTCTGATATCGATATCATCCTTGATGAATTTAGAGACAAACGAAAAAAGCCTACTGCATCAGATAGAAAATTTGATAGAGAAACATATGCACCAATTCAGGCAATATTTGATAAACAACCACAACTTCAAGAAGAGAAAAAACAAGAAAGGACTACTATGACACCAGAACAAATAGAACAAAGTACACAAAGAGCAAGACAAAAATCTGCTACTCCAGTTAAACACAAACAAGAAAGACCTAGAAATCAATATACAATGAGACCAAACCGTGTGTTGGTATTTGCACTAGGCGTAATCGCCGGAGTAACAATGATGTGGGGAGCCCAAAAACTAACAACTGAAATTTCAACAAATTGGAATACATATGAAGTTGGAGATGCTATGGCAGAAATGCTAGTCCCACCAAATGCTAAATATTCTCCTGACATCGTTACTCGCCACACTCATAGAACTGAAGATTATCAAAACTTTTGGTTTGATAACTCAGGAATTGCAGAAGATATATTAAAGTTACCAGATGAATATTGTGATGCTTACATGTATTCAATTTATGAAGAAATGGGAATTAATAGATCTAATGGTTATATCGACAATTGGAGTAATGTTATAAATTATTTAGGAATATATGCTGACGCTACAAAAAATCCTTTAACATTTGCTAGAACTAATGGTTGCAGTAATTTTGAAGAATATCTTATCAAAAATGGCTGGGTTGACGAAGCTGGCGAACCAAGCGTTGAAGCATTCATAGAACATGGTAAACATGCGGTAAATGCATACCACAATATACTTGAGCAAATGGCAAACGATAGAAACGAAGCTGCACTTACCACAGAAGAAGAACCTACTATGGGAGGAAGATAACATGGAAGAAATGAAAAATTTCGAAGTTGTAACTTTAGAAGATGGAATTAAATATATAGTAGCTCATGAAATTGATAATTACTTACTTTTAATTAATTCAGAAGATGAAACTGATTTCTGCATTAGAAAAAATGTTATTGAAAACGGAAAAGAATATATTGAAAGTTTAGATAGTGACGAAGAATTTGATAAAGCTATTAAACTATTTGCAAACTTTATTAAAAACTAAAAAAGAGCTTCACATTTTGTGAAACTCTTTTTTTATGTCTTAAAATGAATCAACGTTCACTTTAACTTTTGGCATATTATTAACAAAAGCATAAGCTTGAACTAAAGTTCTTAAAGAAGATACCATCTTACCGCTTCTGCCAATTACTGTTCCCATATCATCACTGTGAACAATAACTTCAACGATTGGGTCTTCCCCTTCGCTTTCAAATAATTGTACTTTTACCATATCAGGATTTTTAACAATACTTTTTACGATAAATTCAGTATATCCAATTATATCCATAAATTATGCCTTCTTATTTTTACTATCAGCATATTTTTTCATAATGCCTTGTTTGCTAAGAATATTTCTTACTGTATCAGTAGGTTCAGCACCATTATTTAACCATTTTAATGCTTTTTCTTCATCAACAGTTACAACTTCTTGTCCTTTAATTGGGTTGTAAGTACCAACAAGTTCAATGAACTTACCATCTCTAGGACTTCTGCTATCAGAAGCTACAATTCTATAAAATGGTTTTTGTTTACTTCCCATTCTTTTTAATCTTAATTTAACTGCCATAATCTCTCCTCCTTCATTTGCATTAATAATATATCACAACACAAAAGTGGTGTCAACCTTTAATTGTTGACACCATTATCTAAATAATTATCATCAAGTTTATCAATATTAATATTTAATTCTTCTTCCATCTCAGTATCAAAAATTTCTTCGTAATCATCAAAATCATCCTCGACAGCTACTTTAACAGTGGTATTTCCAATAATCTCTACTCCTAGTTCCTTCTCTACTTTCAAATTAACTAGACCATTTTTAATACTTACATCAGTCACTGTCGGTTGTTTTAAACATTGAACAATAATTTCTGAATGGTCATCAAGTTTAGAGTTATTTTTTAAATTAACATTCATGACATCATTATAATTAAACTTTCTTGTGCATACTGCAGTTTTTGTATCATTATTATATGAATACCACACATTTACATCATAAGACCCATTTAAGTTAACTTTCCCATGATTGGTATTTCCACTAAAAGCGTGATTGATTACCCAACACCCTAAAACTGTATTCGGGCTTTCTTCACATTCCACTTCAAAATTAGCTGTTGTAGTTTTTTTGCACTTACCAATAATGGCTTTTGTCACGATTTCTTTAAAGCTAGTCATTAATTCACCTTCCTAATCTAATTTATGCATAATAAGGATAAAAGTACACACATCAGCATTTACACTTTTTGACATTTATGGTATTTTGTGTTATAATTATAGTATCTATGAGGGGGTGGCTTATGAAAGTTTTTAAATTGTCTGAAAAAGATTTTTTATCTTTAGAAAAATTAATAATTGGTGATGGCGTTGTTAATACAATGGCTGAACTTTATCACATGCCTAAAGACGCAGATGAACTACTGCTAGTATTTAAAAGAATTACTGTGCTTGATGACGAATATTTTGCAAATAAAGTAGAAACAATTGTCCATTTAATGGAACAAGAAAAAGAAAGAGCTATCCCTGCTCTAGTCTATCCAAAAGGATTAGTTACTATCGATGGTGATTTAGCAGGATTCGCAATGCCTTTAGTTAAAGGAACAAACTTAAAAACATATTTAAATGATCCCAAAGTTTCTTATGAAAAAAAGAAACAAGCATTAATTCAAGTAGGAAACATCTTAAAACAAATGAAAGCTTGTCGCGAAGAAACTTCATTTAACGATTTTTATCTAAATGACATTCATGAAGGCAACTTTATTATCGAGGATGAAACAGGAATGGTTCGTTATGTTGATTTGGATAGTTGTGCTATTCGCGGCAATGATTTAGACCGCTCTATGTATCTAAGGCCGGTTGCCAAATTTAGACATTATGAAGAGAAATATAAATATGATAGTAACGGATTTTTTGGATCACATATTGTACCTAGTGATGACACAGAAATATTTTCATATACATCAATGATTTTAAATTTTATAGCCAAAGATAATCTAGGTTGTCTAAATCCAGGACAAATGTTAGAATACATCGCCTATTTGGAAGACCTTGGTTATCCGTTTGACATTCTTTGTAACTTTATTACTCTTTATTCAAAAACAAAACCTAACGTTAATCCTGTAGACCTACTAGAGCACCTAGAATTCATCCCAAGAAGTACTTATACAGATTATTTATATTCACGTAGAAAGTTCTAGTCTTAGAACTTTTTTTATGCTAAAATATTACTAGTATAGTAAAGGGTGTTGAAGATGCTAGGAAAGATAGAAAAAATAATAGATAGTCAGTTATATGTGAAGCTGGCAATAGATATAAATTCAGTACAAAATTTACTTAATTTGTATGTTTTAATTCAAGATAATAACTCCTCTTATATCGGAGAAATTTTAAACATTGAAAAAGATATCGCTATCATTAATCTAATCGGCGAATATAAAGATAATAATTTAATAAGTGGTTTTGTAAAAAAGCCAGCATTTAGTTCAAAAATTGACTTAATCTCCCCTGCCTATGTACCTAGTTTAATTAGTTCGACAGACCCAAGAACTAGCGTTTTACTCGGATATTCACCATTTTATGATAAAGTAAAAATAAACGCTAATATAAATGCATTATTTGGATCTCATTTAGCAATATTTGGCTCTACAGGTTCTGGTAAATCTTGTTCTTTTGCACGACTTATGCAAAATCTATTTGAAAAACAAAATTTATCTACTAAAATGAATCTAATTATCTTTGATGCCTATGGCGAATATTATAATGCATTTAGTCATTTAAACGAATCTTCAAAATATGCATTTAAAGCTCTTAGTAGTAACACAAGTAGTACACAAGAAACAATATGTATTCCTACCTGGCTATTAGATATCGATGACTATGCTCTACTACTTGGAGTTCAAAATAGAAATCAAATTACAATAATCGAAAAAGCCCTTCGTAATGTCAATCTATTTAAAAGACCCGAAGAAGAAGTTTTAAAATATAAAAATAGCATTATTGCAAACGCTATCCTAGATATCTTACTAAGCGGAAGACCAGCTTCACAAATTCGTGATCAAATCTTCTCTGCTCTTGCTAAATTTAATACAAGAGAATTAAATCTAGAAACCATTATTTCGCAACCTGGTTATAACAGAACACTACGCCAATGTCTAATTATTGATGATAACGGAAAAATTAATGCAATTGAATTAATAACTGAATTTTTACAAACCTTTCTAACCGATGAAATTTGTAGTACTTTACCTGATGGTACCTATCAATATACTTTAGATGATTTCGCAGATGGTTTGGACTTTGCTTTAATTGATGAAGGAATTTGGAAAAGCGAAAGAATTTATGATGATGCTAATATATTAAGAGTCCGTTTAAAATCTTTATTAAACAGTGATAATCGTAAATATTTTGAATACCCAACTTATATAAGTGAAACAAATTATATCAATAATTTGTTAACTACATCACAAGGTAAAAAAGCACAAATTCTTAATATTAGTATTGACACATTAGACGATAGATTTGCTAAAACACTTGTTAAAATTTACTCAAAATTAATATTTACTTATGCAAAGGGGTTAGAAAATCGTGGATCTATTCCATTTAATCTTTTCTTAGAGGAAGCACATAGATACGTCCAAAATGATTCTGATAATGAAATCCTAGGATACAATATATTCGAGAGAATCGCTAAAGAAGGCCGTAAGTATGGAGTATTATTAGGACTTATATCACAAAGGCCATGTGAGCTTTCAGAAACTTGTTTAAGCCAATGTAACAATTTCTTATTATTTAAAATGACTCACCCTTTTGACATTGAATACGTATTAAGAGTGGTACCTAATATAACAAAGGAAATTATCGAAAGAATTAAAACCGTTAAACCAGGTTATTGTATTGCTTTTGGAAACGCATTAAACATCCCTACTTTAGTTAAGTTTAGTATGCCAAATCCTGCACCAAACAGTGATAACTGCAAAATAACTGGTATATGGTTTGAGTAAATAATTTTTTACTGATATAATATAAATATGAGGTGGTAATAAAATGGATTGTATTTTTTGTAAAATAGCAAATAAGGAAATGAATAGTAACTTCGTTTACGAAGATGATAAAGTATTTGCAATTATGGATATTAACCCTATATGTGATGGACATATCTTAGTAATTCCAAAGGAACATTATGTAACAGTATTTGATGTACCTGAAGATATACTAAGTCATATGTTCAATATTGCAAATCAAATTGGCCAAAAGGCTATGAAGGTAACTGGTGAAAACGGAATGTCTTTAGCATTTAATTATGGAGATAAACAAATGGTAAAACACGTTCATTTGCATATTATGCCTAATTATGAAAAACCAGCGTCTAAAACTGCGGAAGAAGTATATAAATTACTAATGGAAGATTAATTATGAAAAGAAAATTAAAAAAGAAAGTTCGTAATACTCTTATATTGCTTATCATTTTAGCTATAGGTGCCGTTGGAGTATATAAAGGAATCGAAATTTTTAAAGATAAAGATACTAGCATTAATAAGACATCTAGTTCAAAAAAAGAAAAAGAAGTATGGCCTAAGACCTCTACTCTATCTTTGGTAGCAACAGGAGATGGCCTATTACATAACGCAGTATATCTTGATGCTTATGATAGTAAAACTGGGACATTTGACTTTTCTAGTCAATTAGATATGCTTTCTGATATTATCTCATCTTACGATATAGCTTATTATAACCAAGAAACCTTATTTGGAGGCGTTCAAGATGATTTGTTTCCAAGTTCATCATACAATGTAAAAGGATATTCTTCTTATCCATATTTTAATTCTCCGAGTGCATTTGGAGATGCAATGGTCGCAGCAGGCTTTAATATGGTATCACTTGCTTCAAATCATAGTGCAGATTGTACTAGAGATTCAAAAGAATGTATTGTTAATTCATATAATTATTGGAAAAGTAAAGATGTTGTATTTGATGGATTTAACCCTACTGCAGATAATACTAACAACTATATTATTAAAGAAAAAAATGGAATTAAATATACAATGTTAAATTATACAAGTACTTTAAACGGATTAAACGGTTATATCAAAAATGATCCTTATTTAGTAGATATGTATGACGAAGAGAAAGTTAAACAAGACATCGAAGCAGTTCGAGATCAAGTCGATGTTCTAATTGTAGCAATGCATTGGCACACAGGAGCTGAGTATTCATTTACTCCGACTGCAGCAAATAAGGAAATAACCGAATACTTATCTTCTTTAGGAGTAGATATTGTTTTAGGAACTTATTCACACTGCTTACAACCATTTGATATTGTTAATGACACAGTGGTGTTCTACTCTCTTGGTAATTTCATATCTAATCAAGGAGACTTAATTTCATCAATTGGATATAAAGGCATAGTTGGAGTTCTTGCTAGTATGGATATTACAAAAACAACTTATGAAGATGGAACAAGCGAAATTAAAATCGGTAACATTGGAGCTGACTTAACTTATACTTATAATAAAAATCATAACAATTATAAAGTTATTCCATTTAGTAAAATGACAAGCGCATACAACAGTAATTATGAACAAATTTATAATGATTATTCTGCTGTACTAACTAGTTTAAATCAAAATATTACAATTGCTCCATTAGGTAGTAATTTATAGCAAACTAAAAGAATGCAATTAAGCATTCTTTTTTTAATACGTTACTCCACCCATTATAATTGCAAGTAGAATAAATATAATCAAAACAATGAAGAAGTAACTTTGAAATCCATTACCACTACATGTATTTTCACATACTGGTTGGTCATTTTTCTTACAACAATTCATATAGGCCTCCTAAATATAAGCTCCAACGATGATAATTAATAAAATAAATAATACTAATATAATCGCAGCGCCTAGGCCGTTTGAACAATGATTCATAAATTTTATTCCTCCTTTTTGTCTTTTCATAATATTAAATGCCAATTTTTCAAGATTGTTCGTGTTTTAATTGTTTTTTAAATATGAAATTGCTATAATAAAGATTATGGAGGATATATGAAAAAGAAAGTATGTTATTTATTAGCAATTGCTATGCTTGCTACTGGTTGTGGAAAAATCCCTACTCTAGAAAATGGTCAAGAAGCAGTTGTAACATTTGAAAATGGGGACAAAATTAGTGTTGATGAATTATATCAGGAAGTAAAAGATACATACGCATTAACAAGCTTAATGTCACTTATTGATACTTATGTATTAGAAAAAACATTCCCTGATTATATAGATACTGCTAATGAATATGTAGAAAATTATTACAAAGCTTTAGAAGAAAATTATGGTGGTGAGGAAGCTCTACTTGAAGCTCTAACACAATCTGGAATCGCTTCTATCGATGCATATAAGAAAATAATTTATATTAACTACATGCAATCACATGCAGTTGAAGAATATGCAAAAGCTCAAATAACTGATAAAGACATTGAAAAATATTATAAAAATGATGTTGTTGGAGATATTGAAGTAAGTCATATTTTGATTACTCCAGAAGTAACAGACAAGATGAAAGATTCAGAAATCAAAGAAGCTGAAAAAAAAGCAAAAGAAACAGCAGAAAGTATTCTTAAGGAATTAAAAGAAACAAAAAAAGCTGACCTAGCTACTAAGTTTGCTGAATTAGCTAAAGAAGCTTCACAAGATTCTGCTACTAAAGAAAAAGGCGGAGCATTAGGAAAAATTAATAAAAATACATTAAGCGAAGATTATAATGAACTTGTAAAAGCTGCATATAACCTAAAAGATGGAGAATATTCTCCTAAAGTTATTACAACTGAACTTGGATATCACATCATTTATCGTACTAAATCATATGATAAAGCTTCATTAGAAGATTCTAAGAAATCAATTCTTGAAACTTTAGCTGATAATTTAATGGCTGATGATGCAACTGTTTTAGTAGATGCACTTACACATTATCGTAAAGAACTTGGAATGGAAATTCAAGATACTGAATTACAAACACAATATGCATACTATATTCAAAATCAAATAGCAAGTCTTACAGAAAGCAAAAACGAGTAATTACTTACTCGTTTTTTTATACAACTTAATATAATCGATTTGAGCTTAGTTCAACATTAGCAAAATCATTAAGAACAAACGTTAATGTTTCTAAATCAATATATCCTATAATATTAGCAGAATCCACAATGTAATCTGGAGACCCTACACCTTCCCAATATACAGTATTTACATAATCATTTGCAATAGGTCTAATAAATTTTTCCATTTCATCTTCATAAACTGCAACTATTATCATAGCGCGATTTTGCTTAACTTTAGTAGATTTGTTATCATTAATAACACTTTCTATATCATCTAATTCGTTATTTGTAAATTCTAAAAATGATTGTTCCCATCTCGGATTTGCTACAATTATTCCTTGTTCAACTAAATCCTCAGGAAAAGATGGAGTGAAATGGTAAAAATACCGAATTCCTTCATCACGAGGAAAGCTAGCAATCAATTCTTTTAAATCTTCCATAAATTCCCCTATTCTTTATTTGCTAACGACTCAATTTGCTCAATATTATATCCTAACTGAAACATTTTTTGTTTAATCATTATTCTTAGCTTTTCATCAGAATGTTTTCTAGATAATTTATTATATACTTTTTGATAGTCTTTTTTCATTTGCTCATTATCATCAAATTCTATATCCATTAATAAATGATTATAATATTTTTCATCATAGCCCAATGTGTTATAATCTTTTTTAAGTTTTATAATAAACATTTTTTTTGATAAATTATGATTTGCTTTCAATTTCTTGTTTATAATCTTTTCTGCTTTTTCATTCCAAATATCATCAGGTACATCATTAATATATTTAGAAATCAAATTATCATTAAATCCTAAACGTCTTAACTCAAAAGCAATCTTTCTTGGTCCATTCAAAGATAATAACACATTATCGTTAATAAAACTTTTAACATACATTTCATCATCAAGATATTTTTCATTACGCAATCTTTGAACTATTCTGTCTTGATCATTTTTGCGAATTAGTAATTTCGTTAAACGTTCTCTTATTTCCTTTTCAGTGCGTAATTTAGCTGTTATATATTTAAGCATTTTATTATAAGCTTCATGATAATTATTTGAACTAACAATGCCATTATATACTTCATCGCTAATCTCACCTTTTTTTAAAATATTATATTCTAAAAGCACATCATCATAGACGATATGCTTTTTTCCTTCGATTATTAAACTGTATTTATTACTACCTATTTGTCTAATATTAGTAATTGTTTTCATCGTTCTTCAATATCCAAATACTCTTCACAAACTTTATCTAAATCTGCAATAATCTTTTCAACTTCGCTTTTTTTAGAAATTCTAGCTCCTGAAGCATACTTATGTCCTCCACCGTTGTATTTACTAGCTACTTCATTAATAACTGGTCCTCTACTACGAATATTAACTTTATAGATTTCATTTCTCTCATCGTAAGTTATAAAGCACCAAGCATTAAGTTCTTTAATAAAATTAAAATTATTAATTACTACAGACGGAGTTGAATGATCTACTCCATATTCTTCTATAGCTTTAGGATCAATTAAGATATACCCAAAACGATTATCAGTAATGGTTAAATTATTAATTATGTAAGCTTCAAAACGACATTCATTAAAACTTTTTTCGTAAATAAAGTCATATAAAGCTACAAAGTCTAAACTATAATCTTTAATTAATTTAACTACAACTTCAAAAGTATGCATTTGAGTATTTTTAAATAAGAATCTCTCACTATCAGATACAATACCTAAAAATAAGTTTTCCGCAATGTTCTTATCCATCATTAACTTTGTATTAAAGATTAAGTCAGCTACCATTTCTGCAGTTGAAGAATAATCACTTGATGTAAAATCAGCAGTTCCTTCGATATCTTCTTTTGGATGATGGTCTATTTTAACTATATCTTTGTATGTAAGACCTTCGATTCCATCTACTCTAATAAAGTTTGGAACATCTAAAACAATAAGTAAAGCATTTGTAATACTATTATAATCAATCTTATCTAGACTACCTAAGTATTTAAATTTGCTTACTCCTGCACCAACTGCATACACTCTTTTATCTGGAAAAGTCAGTTTTATTGACTCTCTTAACGCTATTTGACTTGCAATTGCATCTGGATCAGGCCCAATATGTCTTGCAATAACAATTTCATCATAAGACTTTATTAATTTAAAAATTTGTCTAAATAAATCTTTGTTTATAATAGTCACCTTCTTTTCTAGTTATTTTTATTTTCACTTTATTATGCAATAAATTTATAAGTATCTTTAACAATCATTATTTCTTCATTTGTAGGAACAACCATTACTGGAATTCTTGAATCACTTCTAGAAATAACGCCTTCACTAACTTCTTTAAATCCTAAAGTGTTATTGTTAGCTTCTTCATCTGTATAGATACCAATTGGATTTAATTTATCCATTACCATTTTACGAGCTGTAGCTCCGTTCTCTCCAACGCCTGCAGTAAATACGATTGCATCAACATCTCCCTTTAATTCTAGGAAATATTCAGCTACATATTTAGCAATACGATCAGTAAACATATCAAATGCCATTGTAGCAAGTTCACTACCTTCATTCATAGCATTTTCCATATCACGATTATCTGATACACCAGCTATTCCTAAGCAACCACTCTTTTTATTAAGTTCATTAGTTACTTCAGAAACATTCATGCCAGATTCTTTGCATACGTATTCAATAATTGATGGATCAATAGCACCAGATCTAGTTCCCATCATAAGACCATCAAGAGGAGTAATACCCATTGTAGTATTTAAGCATTTACCATCTTTAATAACAGCAATACTTGAACCACTACCAATATGGCAACTAATAATATTAATATCTTTTTTGCCTAATTTTTCTTGCATTTTTTGAGTAATATATTTATGGCTAGTTCCATGGAAACCATATTTTCTTACTCCATACTTTTCATACCATTCATATGGCACTGGATAAATATAATTTTTCGCAGGCATAGTTTGATGGAATGCTGTATCAAATACTGCAACATTTGGTACATCTATAGCATTCATCATAGCTTCGATACCAGCTAAATTACCTGGATGATGTAAAGGTCCAAGTTTAGTTAAATCCTTAATATCTTGGATTACTTCATCAGTGATTACAACTGAATCAGCATACTTTTCTCCACCGTGTAATACACGATGTCCTACAGCTTTAATTTCTTCTAAAGATTCAATAACTTTGTTTTCAAATAATTCATCAATTAATACTTGAACAGCTTCAGTATGATTACTGATTAACTTAGTTTTCTTAATCTTTTCACCATTGATTTTAATTGTATAGAAACTATCTTCTAAACCGATTTTTTCTATATAACCATTAATTAATACTTTTTCTTCTGGCATTTCATATAATTGGAACTTTAATGAAGAACTACCAGCGTTTACACATAATATTTTCATTCTTTCACCTCGCTATTATTATACAAAAAAAAAGCCCATTTGACTATCTTTTTGGCTTTATTTTTGCATTATTTTGATTTGTATAGCTGAACATTTTAAAATGGTCAACTGGCTTTTTACGATTCGAATAAATATTATAACCATATTCATTAAAATATTCATTCTTCTTACGTTCATTTGAACTTTCTAAAAATAAGTCACACGATTTATAATACTCTTTCTTTATCATATTATTATGATAGGTAAAAATTAAAAAATTATAACAAATCGTTATAACTTTTTTGATCATTTTCATTTATTTTAATAATTTTTCTAGTCTTAATTGCTTCGAATATTAATGATTTAAAATCTACTAAAGATTCATATTCATGAACCAATTTGATATCTGGATGAATAACTGGATGGTCAGGAACAAATATTGTACAACAGTCTTCATATGGTTCAATACTTTTTTCATATGTTCCAATTTTTTTAGCCACATCTATTATTTCTAATTTATCATAAGTACAAACTGGTCTTATTACCGGCATTTTAATCGCTTCATTAATAACCTGCATGCTTTTTAATGTTTGACTTGCCACTTGGCCAATACTTTCACCGTTTATAATAATATGAGCATTGATGTTACTTGCTAAAATTGCACTTATTTGATACATCATTCTTCTCATAATAGTTATTAAATAATAATTTGGTATATTTTTAATAATCTCTTCTTGTATCTTTGTAAAATTAATTACATGAAGACGAACTTCTCCATTATATTTAGATAAAATTCTAGCTAAGTCTTCAACTTTTTTTAATGCCATTGGACTAGTGTGTGGTGGCGAATCAAAATAGATAGCTTCAATTCTAACACCACGTTTAATCGCTAAATATCCCGCCACAGGAGAATCTATTCCCCCACTTAGCATTAATAACCCTTTACCAAGAGTTGAAACTGGATATCCTCCTAATCCTTTTTCCCCATTAAAATACAACAATACTTCATTTTGTCTAATTTCAATATTTATTACTAAATCAGGATTATCCATTATTACTTTTTTATCTTGAAGTCTAGATAATAAATAGCCACCTATTTGCTTAGAGATTTCAGTGCTTGTTCCAGGATAGTTTTTATCACTTCTTTTAGTAACTACCTTAAAAGTATTAAATTCTAAATCCTTAACTAATTCATAGATATTAGCCATTATATTTTCTAAAGCTTTGTCTGCATAAAGATACCCAATACAAATTTCATGAATCCCAAAAACTAATTTTATTTTTTCAATAGCTTCCTCAATTTGATTAGTATGAACTATCATTCTACCATGATCATATTTTATTTGATGATTTATACCAGATAATTTATTATCTACATTATTTTTTAAAGTTTTTAAGAAAAAATTAATATTATCACTCTTAGTCGAAAGTTCCCCGTACTTTATAATAATTACTTCTTCCATTTTTAATCCTTTACTACTAAGCTATTTAGCATATGATATATTTTATCAAAAGCTTCTATAAACTTAGATATTTCTTCTGATGTTGTTTGGCTAGAAATACTAATTCTGATAGTATGTGTAGCTCTATTTATATCGTTAAATACAGCCATAACGCCACTTGAAAGTTCACCTGAAGAACACGCTGTATTTGTCGAAATGTATATTCCTTCATTATCCATAGCATGTATAAATGTTTCTGGTTTTATATTTAATAGAGAAACATTTAAGATATGAGGAATTGAGTATTTTGTCTTATTAACTACTACATCTGACATCGAACTAAACTTTTTACATAATCTTTCATTAAGTAAATTTATGTATTTTTCTTTCTTTTCAAGATCTTCTTGGCATAAACGTAAAGCTTTAGAAAACCCTGCGATCAAAGGCAACGCCGGAGTTCCAGGTTTTAAATCATTTGATTTTCCACTACCATACATAAGCGGTTTTATATTTACTTGATTACTTTTATAAAAAAGAGCTATTCCCTTTGGTCCATAAATTTTATGAGATGAAATGCTAGCTAAATCAACATCATGTAGCGAAACAGTAGTTTTACCAATGGCTTGAGTCATATCACTATGAAGTAAAGTCATTTGATTTTCCTTCTTAATGATTTGACGAATCATTTTAAGTGGTTGCCTAATTCCAATTTCACTATTTACAGCGCAAATACTTACTAAAATAGTATCCGGTCTAATCAAAGATTTTAAATTATCAAAATCAATTAAACCTTCCGAATCATTATTCACATAACTAATCTCAAATCCAATTGATGTTAAATACTCACAAATTGCATAAATTGAAGGATGTTCTAACTTAGATACAATTATGTGTTTGCCCTTTTTAAAGTTTGCCATAGCAACGCCAATTAATGCCATATTATTACTCTCAGTTGATGATGACGTATATGTAATTTCACTTTCTAAAACAGAAAAAAGATCTGCAATTTGTTTAGTTGCAGAATTTAAAAGTTCTTTTGATTTAATACCTAAAGCATTAATGGAATTTGCATTACCAATAAATTCTTTAGTGGTTCTATTCATTGTTTCTAAAACCTCTAAAGATACTGGTGTTGTTGCAGAATAATCTAGATATATCATAATAAACCTCCTAGTCTTTGTATTCTTCTAAAAGTTTCTTGTGAATCCCTGGTTCTACGATATTTATTGCGCTAATAGCCTGTTCAAGACTATTCTTATAATTCCCTTTGTAAAAAGCATTTTCAGCTTTAACTAAACCAAAATCCACATCTTTATTAACTGTACGATAACGATTTCCATAAACAATTGCCATTTCGGCCATCTTTGCAGTCTTCGTCGTTTCGTTAATAGTATTATACACTTTTAAAACTAAATCTCTAGCAGTATCCACTCTTGTATTCAAAGTTTTTATAGATATAGGTCTTTTTTCTAGCTCATTTACCATTTCTCCAATAGCTTCTGTAGCTTCAGATAATTCTACATAATAATTTTTAGGAATTAACGGTAATTTAACAGCTTTGGTTTTATCTTTAGATTGGAATAATATTTCTCTAATCTCCTCAAGTTGTTCTCTAGCACGAAGTTCATCATCTTTTAAACTTCCTAAATTGCGTAGCGTTACCCCTAGTTTTTCTTCTGTAACTAAAAGCTTGCTGTTTATAATTTCCATTTCATGGCCCAATTTAGAATATGCCATAGTTTTATTCCGGTAAATATTAATTGTTTTTTCATAAGCTGTTCTGATATCAATTAACTCATCCTTAATTTCTTGAATTACTGCTACATCATCGTCAGTTAAATCATAACTATATTTTAATTCACCAATCTTTTTATATAGTTCATTATTAATTTTCTCTAACTTCGAAGATTTAATTAATACACTTCTTGAATAATCGTCAAATAGTCTTTTAGATAATTTCTCTTTGTCAAAATCACTATATAACGAATCAAAATAATCAAGCATAGTTTTCAGTTCAAAAATCGAATCCTCAACATCTAGGACATTTAATCTTTGGAAAATGTCTTGAATCTTTTTATTGGCTTCTTCAATATTATAATCAATATTTAAATAATCTAGATTATACCCATCTTGAGTCATTCTTTTAGCAATTAAACTAATATCCTCAATTTTCTTAGGAATTAAGGACTCACCATATTGGCAAATTGTTCTTGTTTCTTCCACTACTACTTTTAAATTTGAAATGATTGTATCAATAGCTTTAACGATTTTACCAACCTCTGTATAAGCATTTTTATCCATGGCAATTTCAAACGAAGAAAATAACTTATCTACATTTTCAAATTGCAATTCAATTGGCACTTTTACTTTTTCATAGTCTTTTTCATTATCATTATATTGACTTACAATAGCACGATATTCAGCTTTTAGTTTTGTTATCTTATCACGATTTTTTTCTTCACTTAAGGTAATCTCACGAATTTCATCAAGTAGATAATCAGCTTTTGTTTTTAGGTAGTTTAAGTCCATTTCAGCCTTAATCAAAGATACCTTTAACGCTCTATAATCACTTTCATCAAAATTTAATTGAACTTCATTAATTGCATCTGTTATTTTAGGGATATCCTCATTTTTAATTTGATTAAATCTTTTTTGCCAATTATCATATTGCTTTCTTAAATCATCATTATTTACAAGCGCTTCAACTTTATTAAGTTCGCTTAATATAGATGCGGATATTATTAAATTTTTTTCTCTTTCTAGTTCTGTTATTTGACTGCGATATTTATTCTTAGTTTTACGGCTAATGATAAGCAAAACAACTACAATGATTGCAATCGTAATGAAATAATAACCAATAGCAAATAACATAAAAGTTGATCTAGTCATTTTACTCACACCTTCGTACTTTAATTTTAACATAATTTAGTTATTTATTGAATAGCGATTTTAATTTTTTACAAAAAAGTATTTTATGTTGCTTTTTCTTCGTATTTGTAATATAATTAAATTGCTTTTTGAAGCTGATGCGCCCATAGCTCAACTGGATAGAGCGTTAGACTACGGATCTAAAGGTTGGGGGTTCGAATCCCTTTGGGCGTACCATATTTTTTTTAAAAAAGTATTGGCAAAATTCAAAAAGTGTTATATAATACTATAGACATCAAAAAAACGAGAAGTAGCACAGCTTGGTAGTGCATCACGCTTGGGACGTGGGGGTCGCAGGTTCGAATCCTGTCTTCTCGACCATGAAAAAAATAACTAGATATTTAAATATCTAGTTTTTTTGTGTTTATCATCTGCTCCACCACACTTGTACCAATCTTCTCGTTTTTTATTAGTTTAATTCTATTTATTGGTACTTATATTCTACAATTCCGCTTATTTTATTATATCTCCAACTACCATTTGAATACGTAAAATTACTATATTTATCATCAAATTCTATCTTAATCAAATAATTAGGAATATTTACAACAGAGTTTGTTTCAGCTGCCGATTTATCTGTATAACTCTCACAATATGTGCCATGCTCGTATTTTCCATCATATGTAATATTAAAAGAATAATCACTAGCTATGGTATAACTACAATTTCCTCCTAAATAAGCCGTTTTTATCATATTTTTGTGTTGTTCTTTATCACAATAAGACCTATTCCAATATTCAGAGTCAAACTCTTTTAGATTTATTTCACATTTTCCATCTTCTTTAAACTCTATTGTAGCTTTTTTACCATCAAATTCAGTCAAGGTATACTTTTTATAATACTCCGGTTTATTAAGGTCATAATTCATATCTTCAACAGAAGTATATGTAGTACCATTAATATTAATTATCATTTTATTTTCATCAATAACATACTTATTATCCTTTTTTATTTCTTCACAATTAACATTTTTATAATACATGTCTTGTTTTAGAATATCATAATTAACTCCATAAAATTCATCTAATTCATTCATTTGAGCATCATTATAATTATCTACATAAACCTTATTTATAATCTGATAATTGTTATAACTTGAATTACAAGAGTACTTCGCATTATTACAATCAACAATTCTTTCACTTATTATATCGAGTAACATATGCTTATATATTTTAAGCGCTGAAAGCTCAGACTCAGTATAATAATCATTCAAATCAAAGACACTTTCATAGTAAATACCAACAACATTGTTATTTTTATCAAAGTTAAAAGCAACCGTGTTAGTATTATTTTTACATAATAACATGCTATGTTCTTTTGTTACTTCATACTCTTTTTCTGCTTTATTTGTAGAACACCCAGTTATTACAAGACATATTAATAACATTAGAATAACAACATTCTTTTTACATATACTCATAAAACTCCACTCCTTCAAATAAATACATATATACAAGTATATTATACCACGCTTTTAATTTTTGTTATTACCTCCACATTAAGTTTCTTTTTATCAATTCAAACCATAAAAAAACATTTACTAAAATAGTAAATGTTCATAATTTTTTTAATATGCTTTACCAAAGTATACCATGTGTTTTGCAGGCTTACCACAGCATACACAAACGTCTGAAAGATGTTCTTCATCAAATGGAATACATCTTGATGTAGCTCCTGCTGTTTGTGCTTTAATTTCATCTTCACAATTCTCATCGCCACACCACATAGCTTTAACAAATCCTGTTTTTTCTTCGAACTTTTGAATCATTTCTTCCATACTAGTTGCAGTTGTTACATGATCGTCTAAGAATGCTTTAGCTCTATTGTACATATCTTTTTGCATTGTTTCCAAAATCTCAGGAAGTTTACTTGTTACTTCATCTAAAGCAACAGTAATCTTTTCTCTTGTATCCCTTCTTACAATTGTTACTACTCCATTTTCTAAATCACGAGGTCCTACTTCTACTCTTACTGGTATTCCTAGTAACTCTTGATTAGAGAACTTAAATCCTGGAGTTTTATCAGTTAAATCAATTTGTACTCTAATTCCAATTTGTTTTAAATCATTAAGTAACTTTTCAGAAGCATTTGCAACATCTTCTTTTTGATGCGCAATTGGAATAATCATTGCTTGAGTTGGTGCAATATGTGGAGGTAAAACAAGACCATCATCATCACCATGAACCATGATAATTGCCCCTAGTAATCTTGTAGAAAGTCCCCAAGATGTTTGATGTGGATATTCCATTTTATTTTCTTTATTACAAAATTTAACATCAAATGCACGACAGAAACCATCACCAAAATAATGACTAGTTCCCGATTGTAACGCTTTACCATCATGCATTAAAGCTTCGATAGTATAAGTAGCTTCTGCTCCCGCAAATTTTTCACTATCAGTTTTTCTTCCCCACACTACTGGTATCGCTAAATCTTCTTCAACAAAATCATGATAAAGTTTTAACATCATTTCTGTTCTTGCTTCAGCCTCTTCTTTAGTGGCATGAATAGTGTGACCTTCTTGCCATAAGAATTCTTTACTTCTTAAGAATGGTCTTGTTGTTTTTTCCCATCTTAATACTGAACACCATTGGTTATAAATCATCGGTAAATCGCGATGAGAATTAACATTTTTAGACCAATGTTCACAAAATAATACTTCACTTGTTGGTCTAATACATAATCTTTCTTCTAATTTTTCTTGTCCACCTTGAGTAACCCAAGCAACTTCCGGAGCAAATCCCTCAACATGATCCGATTCTTTTGCTAATAAACTTTCAGGTATTAGCATCGGCATGTAAACGTTTCTAACTCCCGTTTCTTTAAATCTACGATCTAGATTAGCTTGAATGTTTTCCCATAGCGCATACCCATTGGGCATATAAACCATGCATCCTTTAATGCTTGTGTATTCACATAACTTAGCTTTTGTAACTACGTCAGTGTACCACTTTGCAAAATCTACATCTCTTGCAGTTATTGCCTCTACGAATTTCTTTTCGCTCATATTTGCTCCTTCTTTCTTTTATTTTCCTTAAATTTTACCATAAACCCCTATAAATGTAAATGAAAGTTCTATTGATTATCCTCATTTCTTAAAGTTCTTCTTGGTCCTTCTTCAGAGAAATTATTTCCAAATCTTGTTTTTAATAAAACTTTATCCTCAAGTTGAGTTAACAATTCATTTAATCGAAGATGTTCATCAGATTCAATTTGACCAGCTTGAGCCTTAGCATAAGCTTTAATGATTTCTTGCAATTGGAGTTCATCCTCATCAGAACCATCATACGGATTATATATCATATGTTCATCTAGCGATATTAATCGATTTACAAAATCATCTCTTTCTAAAACTAAAATATCACCATTTGGTAAATGAATATTTATATACTCAGCACATTTAGCAATTGGACTTTTTTGATTATTATTAAAAATAATTGACGCAATATTTCCCGAGCTATCACTTAACAGAGCAATAAAATCGGGAACTTTCCCATTTTCTAAATCAGCTTTAAATTTACTAGCCATACTTAAAATAAGTTCAAACTGTTTTTTAGCATTTTTTCTAGAAACTACACTATAAAATATTAGTTCTATTGATTTAATTAAATTTACAATAGCTACACTACCTATAGTTATATATGCCGAATTTAATAAAATAAGTCTTAGAATATCTAACACAGGTAACTGACAATTATAAGCAATATACGCTACCATTGAGGCAATTAAAACTATGATACCGCTTTTTACACAGCTTACTTCTTTTGCACCTGTTTGTGCTTTTATTTCTGCTAAATTCATTTCATAAAAATCATTAATTATTTGTTTTTTATTTGATAATAAAAACGATTCAAAATCGCCAAATTCCATATTTTTCATCTTAACTATTTCTCATTTCTTTTTAATACTCTTTTTATTCCTTCAGAACTTTCCATTACATATTCATTTTCTAAAATATTTATTATTTCTTCATCTTGAACCAATTGTTCAATATACCTAATTAAATCATGATATTGCATACCTGCTTTTACCAAATAAACAAGATGAAATAACACATATGCAATTGCTGCACCTGCGCACATAAGGCTAACACCATATGTTAAAAAGCCCTCAATTAGCCATTTCATTTTTGAATTACACGCATCTGCAATCACGTATGCAATTAAACTTGTAACAAGTAAAGATCCCGCTAAAGCTATTTCCCCAATAATCCTCATATAATAATCTTCGTCTTGCATAACAAATTCTTTTTTGAACTCTAAAATCAAATCCTTTTTGTGCTCACATAAAAAAGATTTAAATTCCCCTACCGTTGCAAAACCAATGTTTTCGTAATCTATCATCGTTATCTCCTAGTAGAATCTATATTATATAAGCTATCTTGTAATAGTATTTTCGGGATTAAAACTTCTTACATCCACCATATCCATCGCAGTAGAATCTTGAACAAAGCACTCTGGATTATTTTCATATGCTTCCACTAAATGTAGTAATCTTTTGTAATGGCCATTAGCACGTAGAGAATTAACTAAAGCTATTGCACTTCCAGCCATAGTAGTAACACAAACAGTTCCAACTAAACCATACGTTGCAATCAACAAATATGCATCTATCACCGGAATATTATGTTCTACAGCAAATAAATAAGCAAACATAGAAATAAATCCACCTACTCCTGATAATACTGTGCCCACTACTAAGCTATTAGTTAATTTTTCTGTACTTTGAGAATATTTATCAAAAAAAGCTTCTTTCACTTCAGCTTTATGTTCTTTTAAAAACGATTTAAATTCTCCAACACTAGTAATCCCTAAATCTTTATATAAATTCATATAAACTCCTTTTTCTTACGTTAATATTATATAAGAATTTGCTACATTGTCAAACAAAAAGGCCTTTATTAAAGGCCTAATAACATTGTAGCTATATTGAAATAAACTACCAAAGCAATCGCATCTACAATTGTAGTAATAAAAGGACTAGCCATAACCGCAGGGTCAAAACCAACCTTTTTAGCTATAAGCGGTAATGTCGAACCAATTACCTTAGCAAATATAACTGTAACAAGTAACGTTAACGCCACAACTAAAGCAACCATAACACCTACTTTATCTAAAAGTAATAACTTTAGAAAATTACAACCTGCTAATACAAAGCCACATAAGAACGAAATTAAAAGTTCTTTCCAAAGTACCTTGAAGAAATCTTTGAAAACAATTTCATTTACTGCTAAGCTTCTAATTATTGTAACCGAAGACTGACTACCTGCATTACCTGCTGTATCCATAAACATTGGAATATAAGAAGTTAAAATTACCATTGTCGCTAATGCAGCTTCATATTTTTGAATAATCATACTAGTAAATGTAGCAGATATCATTAGTAAAAGTAACCATGGAATTCTTGTCTTCCATATTTCCCATACAGATTGTGATAAATATGGTTTATCGCTCGGAGTAATTGCAGCCATTTTTGCAATATCTTCGTTTGTTTCTTCTTCCATGATATCCACAATATCATCAACAGTAATAATACCAACCATTCTTCGTTCGCTATCAACAACTGGAATAGCTAATAAGTCATACTTTTTAAATTTATCTGCAACTAACTCTTGATCTTCAAGCGTTTCAGCATAAATTTCTTGATCTTCCATAATTTCAGAAATCAAAGTATCTGGCTCCGAAAGTAAAATATCCTTTATTTCAACAGAACCTAGTAATTTTCTTTTATTATCTAAAACATAACAATTATTAATAGTTTCTTTGTCTGCTCCATCACGCCTTATTTTATCAATACACTTTTGAATAGTCATATTTTCTTTAAAATCTAAATATTCAACAGTCATAATACTTCCAGCGCTATCTTCAGGATACTTCAAAAGATCATTAATATCTCTTCTAGTTTCTTTTGTAGTATTAGCTAAAATCTTTGTTACTACATTCGCCGGCATTTCATCAAACAAATCTGTAGCATCGTCACTTGCCAGTTCATCAATCATCGCCCCTGCATCTTTAACACTCATTAATGTAATTATTTCTTGAGCAGTTTCTATTGGCAGATTGACAAATACCTCTGCAGCAATTGTCTTTGGTAATAATCTAAAGATTTTTACTAATACCGACGGTTCTAAATTACCAATAATTTCCGCTAAATCATATTCATTGATATCTACCAATTCTTTTTTTAGATTAATATAATCTTCATTTTTAATTAATTCTAAAATTTTGTTTTCCATTTCTTCACACCCTTTCTTTTTCATTATTTTAATTTTTCATATTTTAACAAACTTTTTTCCTAGTGTCTACCCCTACCAAACAAAGTTTTTAAATGATATAATTTATGTATAAAGGATAGATTTTATGAATGCAGAAGAAAAATTTAAAAATTGGCAGATATCATTTGGTTTAAGTGAAATCGACAATGAAACTCCATCTTACTTTTTACAAAGTTTAGCTGAAGCTAATATCATTGGTTTAATTACAGACGAAGAAGCAGAACAGCTTCTTTCAGACCATTATATGGAAATTGGCATTGGGCCGCAGTATGGAACAGATGTCGTTATTTTAAAAATAAAAAGGTATTTACCCGTTCCAGATTTTCGACTATCCACAGAGTATTTTTACGCAATCCACGGATATATATTTGATAGAGTTATGCCTGACGCTGGAAAAACACGTCATCGAAACGTTTCTAAGAAAGAACCAATCTTAAATTACGAAACTGTTATTTACTCGCCGCTTCAGCATATCGAAGAATATTTAAACTATGATTTTGAACAAGAAAGAAAAAAGAATTATAAAAACAAAACTCCCGAAGAAGTTATAGATATGTTAACTCCATTTATCACTAACATTTGGCAAGCCCATCCATTTTCTGATGGAAACACACGCACTACTTCCGTTTTCTTAGAAAAGTATTTAAACTCACTAGGCTTCCAAACAAATAATGAAGTATTTAGGGAAAACGCCACTTATTTTAGAGCCGCTCTTGTTAGAGCTAACTATACTACTAACGAAAAACTAGAACCAACTTATGAATATGTAAAAAAATTTTTAAGAAAACTTTTAATTGATCCTACGATTGAATTAGATATGAATGAACTTTATATTAGCCCTACCAGAGTTTAAACTCCGATAGGGATTTTTTTTGATTTTAAATATTTTTTTCGAATTAAATCTATGGGAAAAATTGTTAAAGCCAAAACAAACACTACAACTAGCTCTTTTAAAGTTAGACCATATGTTCTAAACAAATCTCCTCCAAAATAAATAATAAATATTTGTGTAATAAAAATAAATATATTCAGAATTATAAAAACTTTATTTTTCAAAATATGGGCAAAGAAATTTAAGCGATGAGTTCTTGATAAAAACGAATTAAAGATACCTAAAAAGATAAATAAAGCAAAAAAGGCCGTTAAAACAAAATGTTCATCACTAGACTTTCTAATTAGGCCTGCAAGAAAAGGAACCTTTAAAAGTAAAATACACAAGACTGCACTATATAATCCATTAATAACAATTTGATTTAACATATATTTATTCATAATCTTTTCATTCTTTGATTTAGGGATTTCTTCCATATATTCTTTGAGTGGTGCTTCATAAGAAAATGCTAAGCCTGCAAAAGTATCCATTATCATATTAAGCCAAAGCATTTGAATTATTGTTATTGGAGTAACAATTCCTATTAACGTACCCACTATAGACAAAAATAAAGCACAAGTATTTACCGTTAGCTGATAAATAATAAATTTTCGGATGCTTTTAAAGATTGTCCTACCATATAATATTGCTTTACATATCGAATTAATATTGTTATCTAGTATTACTATATCACTTGCTTCTTTAGCAACTTCACAACCACTTCCTAAAGCAAAACCTACATCACTTTTCTTAAGCGCTAATGCGTCATTTACTCCATCGCCTGTCATCCCTACCACAAGATTTAAATTTTTATAAATACTTACTAACCTACTTTTATCTTGGGGTAGTGCTCTAGCAATAATTGCAATTTTCGGAGCTATTTCCGTAAGTTTTTCATCCGTTAATTTCTCTAATTCATCATGGGTTAAAATTACACTATCTCGTTTTATTAGATTTAAATCCCTTCCAATACTAATCGCAGTATCTTTGGCATCACCGGTGATCATCACAACACTAATTCCCGCTTTTTGAATCATCTCAATGCTTTCTTTAGCATCAGATCTTATGGTATCAGCAATAACAATCAACGAAATAAAAACTAAATTATCCATTTTTTCTTCATCGTTATATGCATTAACAAGCACTCGATAACCATTTGATGTATACCTATTTATAGTTAGTTTAATCTTGTCAATTTCATATAAAGGAAGAATATCTCCACTCTTACTTAAATAACGTTGACATTTGTCCAAAAGAACTTCACTAGCACCTTTATAATAACATTTATTATCTGAAGTTAAAACATAACTATATTTTGTTTCACTATCAAATTCTTTTCTTTTTAGTACTTTAATATTAGTATTTAAATCTCCAACAAACTCTAGTATTGCTCGGTCAGTAGTATTTCCTCCAATAACTTTATTATCACTAATAACAGATTCATTATTTAAGTATAAAGACTTTTCTAAAACACTTTGGTACTTGAGATATTGTTTTAAATCTTTTTTATTCTTAATTTCAACATTATCCTTAGTCACAATCTTATTAACACTAAGCTTTCCCTCTGTTAAAGTTCCAGTCTTATCACAAAGCAAAATATTTAAAGAGCCACTTGTTTCAATCCCTACGAGCTTTCTAACTAATACATTATCTTTTAACATTTTTTTCATATTCGAAGATAAAACTAATGTTATCATCATCGGTAGACCTTCAGGAACTGCCATAATAATTATAGTAACAGATAAAGTTAAACAATATATCAAATATTCCATCATAAGATGAAAATCTTTTAATGTAATAAAAATTAATGGCAAATTAAAGTCATTGTTTACAACTATTTGAATAAACAAATATGACAAACTTGATAGAATAGCTCCAGCATAACCAATCTTACTTATTTGGCCTGCAAAAATACGCAACCTCGTTCTTAAAGGACTATCTTCGTTTCGATCTTGCATTTGCGTAGATATACTTCCAATAAAAGTTTTATCTCCTACTGAAGTTATTTTTACTAACGCTTCTCCCTTGTAAATAACACTACCACCATACACTAAACTATTTTTAGAATTTATATCTTGTTTTTTATATACTTCTTTTGTTTCTCCAGTAATAAAAGATTCATCTAAAGATAGACTACCAAAAATAATCGTTCCATCCGCAGGTATTTTTTCTCCACTAGAAAGTTTAACGATATCCCCCACAACAATCTCATTAGTATATATCTCTTGCAACTGGTTATTACGATAAACTTTTGTTTTAAGCATTTGACTTTCTTTTTGTAAACGATCAAAAGCCTTATTAGAACCATATTCTGATATTGATGATATAAATGACGCTAGAAAGATCGCGATTAAGATACCAATTGTTTCATACCAATCAAAATTTTTAAATAAAAAAACAACCTTTATTGCTAATGCAATTAAAAGAATCTTAATAATTGGATCTCCTAAAGATTCAATCAACAATCTAATAAAAGAATTATTATCTTTTTTGCTAATTTCATTACTTCCATTTTTACTACGGCTTATTAGTACTTCTTCATCTGTTAGTCCTGAAGTCATATATCCTCCAGTTAATTATATTAAGAAAGTAATTTTTCTATTCATTTTAAGATTCCACCAAAGCATAAAATATATTATAATAGAAGTATAATAAAGGAGAGTTTAAATGAAATATATAATAGATACAGACCCCGGAATTGATGATGCAGTTGCTATTGTTATGGCAATGAAAAACAAATTAAATATTATAGGATTTACTTTAGCAAGCGGAAATATTCCCTTAGATAAAAGTATTAATAATTTAAAAATCATCGAAGACTTTATGGAGTCAAACATTCCAATATTTAAGGGGAAGACAATAAATAAAAGTAGCGCTACTGCAGAATATGCTCACGGCAAAGATGGTCTGGGATATGCTGTTTTTCCAGAGAATAAAACTAGACGTGTTGAAAAACAATCCGCAGAAGAATTTATTATTAAAGCTTCAAAAAAATACAAAGATGATTTGACATTAATTTGTTTAGGACCATTAACAAACTTAGCAGGAGCAATCAAAATGGATCCTACTCTACCTAAAAGATTAAAGAAAATAATAATTATGTCTGCAACATACAATCCTGAAAGTACAGAAGTCTATAAAGAATTTAATATTCTAGTAGATCCTAAAGCTGCTAAAATTGTATATGAAGCTCCTTTCGAAGAGATAAAAGCAATCACCCATGAAATTGGTGTTAAAGCATTTATAGAAAAAGATTATATGGAAAATCTAAAACACTCTGATGATAAAATATCAAGGTTTATTTCCATAATCGGAGAAAAATATATTGAGTTTAGTTTTGACCACTATGGCACAATCGGCTTACAAGCTCCAGATCCGATAACTATAGCATCAATATTAGACCCAAGCATCGTATCTTTTTCACCATTTAAAATTGAAATATCTACCGAAGGAAACACTCGAGGAGAAAGCTATGCTACACCTTGTGAAAATAGTCATATTTATCTTTCTACTGACTTTAACTTAGACAAATTTAGAGAATTATTTAAAAATACATTCAAATAAAAATTACCAATTAAGGTAATTTTTTTTATGCTACTAACTTACTTTCAAAAGATATAATTTCATCTATAGGAATATCACTTATACTTTTTTGATTAAATCCAATACATTTCTCATTATGAGACATTACAACTATAACATTATTAAAACTTACGTATTCATCTTTATATTCCACTAAACTATCTTTTGTAATTTTTTTCAAAAGATTATTTATTACATAATTCGGAGATTCAGAAACCCAAATTATTGAACTAGGATAATACTTCACTTTATTAAACAAATTATCTAAATTACTTTCATTACATATCTTGATTAATTCATAGGACAAAGTGCTTGCTAAATCATTAACAAAGGATCCACAATTTCCTTTCAATAATAATGTAGTAGCTCTAAATCTATTTTTAAGTATCTTTGATATTTGATTAATAATTTTTTTATTGTAGTTACTTTCCATACTTTTAGTCACAACATTTATTTTTTTATCACTAATTATTATATTATTTTTAAATTCTAAAACATCAATAATATCTTCTTTTGATACATATACTTTATTCCCATTTTTTAAAGAGTTTATCTCTTTCTTCAATTTATTTTCTTCAATATTATTTTTTAAAGCTTCTTTAAAGTTACCATTTTCTAATTCCTTTATTTTAAGAATTTCTAACTTCTTAAGTTCCTTTTCTTTAGCTTTAACTATATCATTACTCTCTTTTAACTTTACATAACTCATTACTGAATCTAAAAGCTCAATAGATTTATCCGGATTACGTCGATTCGGAAAGTATGTTCCTGCTAAATGAACCAAAATATGTAATGTAAAATCATCAATTTTAACCTTATGAAAACTAGTATATTCATCCTTAATATTCTTTAAAATATTAAATGTCTCTTCTTCACTTGGTTCCTTTACTATAATTGGTTCAAATCTTCTCATTAGAGCTTTATCTTGTGTAATATATTTTTCATACTCTATTTTAGTTGTAGCTCCTATACATTTAATATCACCACGAGCTAGATATGGTTTCAAAATGTCAGAAGCTGATATCGCACCTTCAGCAGCACCAGCATTTACCATTGAATGAATTTCATCAATAAATAAAACTATTTTAGGGTTTTGGGTAAGCTCATTAATAATGTTTGTAAGTCTTTCTTCAAATTCACCACGATATCTCGTACCTGAAATCAAATTTCCCATTTCCAACATTACAACTTTTGCATCCTTTAATTCATCTGGTACTTCTCCGCACATGATTCTTCGAGTAAACTCTTCGACGATAGCGCTTTTACCAACCCCAGCATCTCCTATTAAAATAGGATTATTTTTCTTTTTTCTTAGTAAAGTTTCAATCAAAAGATTAATTTCCTTATCTCTTCCTACAACTTTGTCACAAACATCAACGTAATCGTTTAACAGTTTACCAATTTTAAATAATTCTAAGTTTAAGTTTTCTTGCAAAGAGCTTTTCAAATTATTATATAGGGCATCAACATCAACGTCCATTCCAATTAATAATCTAATTGCTACGCCCTCTCCTTCATCAAGTAAATAATACAAAAGTTGGTCTTCACTTACTTTTGAAGACTTTTCCATTGCTTTAACAATAACTCTCTTAAGTAATGGTGTATAAACATTATTCTTCACTTTTCTTTGTGACGCTGATAACGTTCCTTTTACCTCATCTAAAAAAGTTCTATAATCTAATCCATAATTTCCTAGTTTCTTAGTTAAATTATTCTCTTTTTTTAATATAGCTAATAATAAATGTTCTGTACCAACATACTCATGCCTTAAAACTTCTCTTTCTTTTTCTGCAGCTTTAAACACTTCGCATACTTCGATATCAAAATTTTCAAACATAATTATTTCCTTTAATTTAATTATGTTATTTTTATATTAAAAATATGCAAATAAAAAAAGACTTTATTAAAAAGTCCTTTCTTAATATAAATCTTTAAGCGTATGTAACAATTGTTGCTAATACTAATACAACAACTACCATAGCTACAAAGAATTTCCAAATATACTTAAACCATGATTTGTAATCTATCTTCAAGTATGATAATCCTAATAATAAGATACCACTTGTAGGAATAAATAATTGAACTAATCCATAAGTACTTACATATAATGTATGAACTAAATCGAAATTAGCAGCATAACCTTTAGTTATGGCTGTTCCTACAATGTATGCTGAATATCCTAAGTCAGCATGGAAAATAGATGTTACAAATGCTGTTATTGCAGTAATAAATGGATTAAATTTATCAGTTAAACTAAATGCCCATTCAGTAATATAAGCCATAAATGGTGACATATATGAAATAATAAATAACACATATGTTAATACAAATAAGCAAACTGGTTTAACCATTTTAATAATGCCTTCGCTAAATGATTCTGCAAATTCAGCACCCTTAATTCCATTCATTAATTTAATTACTAAAGTAACAATTAATAAAATAGTAATTAAAGAAGAAAGTTCATAAGCTCCTAAAGCAGTAGCATTACTTCCTAAAATATGACTGAAAATTTCAAAATCACCAATTGCTAAGTCAGTTAACCATGTATGGAACTTAGTGAAGCAATCAATACCGAAGCTTGTTTCCCATCCTACATATCCTAGAATAACTATAACAAATAAGAATGAGAATACTACAATGCTTGGCCATACTTTTACATTACCTTTAACTTCTTCAACTGGATATAAATCAGCTTCAAGTTCAGCAGAACGATTCTTTTTATATTTAACAATACGAAGAACGTTGAAGATAATAAATAGTATTAATGCAATTCCACCAATGATTACACGATGAGTCATACCTACTGTTACATCAGTTACACTTAAGTAACTATTCCACCAATATAGACCATCAGTTCCATAAGTAGCTGCTAAAGTACCTACTAAAATTGATCCAAAAGTTAATCCCATTGCAGTAATTTTATCAAACTTAGCATTTAATAAAACTGAAATTAGGAATGGAACAAATGCTAATAGTACAAATGGAGTTTTAAGAATAGATGTTAAAACAACAAATGATACTATCATTATAATAGCAGTTAATACTTCTCTTCCCTTGATTGATTTAGCAAATCTTTTAACTAAAGCTTGATAACTTTTAGTTTTAGAAATTACACCATAGAATCCGCCAAGAGTTAGTAAATAGATAATAGTAGTTAAGCAAAAATATACTCCATAATATAAAATAGTCGGAATATCATTTAAGCCAATACGTTTCATTGCGTATTCATAGAAAGTTCCTTCTTGAAAATATCCATAAGGAATAACCCAAGTAAAACAGAATGCTATGAAGATTGCAATGCCAATCCATTTAAATAAATCACTATTTTTTGATTTACAAGTTAATACTGCTAAAAATGCAGCTACGGCTAATACAATAATAACGCCAATAACAATTCCCATATTCTACCTCCTTATCCAAATTATAACATTCAGCAAATAAAAAAAAAAGCATAAGTAGCTTTTTTTATGTGAAAATTAGGTTATTTTAAGGTTTTCATAGTTGGGAATAAAATAACTTCTCTAATTGTTTCTTGTTCAGTAAATAACATACATAAACGATCAATTCCATACCCAATACCACCTGCTGGAGGCATACCATATTCTAAAGCTTCAATGAAATCCATGTCGATGTCATTAGCTTCATCATTTCCTAAATCTCTTTCTTTTAATTGATCTTCGAATCTTTCTAATTGATCAATTGGATCATTTAATTCTGTATATGCATTAGCAAATTCTTTTCCACCAATAAATAATTCAAAACGATCTACAAAACGAGGATCTTCTGGATTTCTCTTAGTAAGTGGTGAAATTTCTACCGGATGACCATATAAGAATGTTGGTTGAATTAAAGTTTCTTCTACATACTTTTCAAAGAATAAATTAATGATATGACCAACAGATTTTTCGTGTTCTTCAACTGGAATATGGTGTTCTTCAGCTAAATGTAACGCTTCATTAACATCATCAATAGCTTTAAAATCAATTCCTGTTTGTTCCTTGATAGCATCAGTCATACTAACTCTTTTCCAAGGGCCTTCTAAATTAATTTCGTTGCCGCACCAATTATATGTCATTTTACCTACAACATCTCTGGCAATAGTTTGGAACATATTTTCAGTTAAATCCATCATACCTTCCAAATCAGAATATGCTAAATAAGCTTCCATTAATGTAAATTCAGGATTATGTTTAGGGTCCATACCTTCATTTCTAAATACACGACCTATTTCATATACCGCTTCCATACCACCAACTAATAATCTTTTTAATGGTAATTCTAATGCAATACGTAAATACATATCCATATCTTGAGTATTATGATGTGTAACAAATGGACGAGCTGAAGCTCCAGTTAAAAGTGTTGTCAAAATTGGAGTTTCTACTTCAGTAAATCCTCTTCCATCCATAAAATTTTGAATACATCTAATAATCTTAGGACGCATAAAAGCAACATTTCTTGCTTCTTCATTCATAATTAAGTCAACATAACGTCTTCTATATCTTTCTTCCGTATCTGTTAAACCATGGAACTTTTCAGGAAGAGGTCTTAAAGCCTTAACTAAATGAGTATATTCTAAACATTTAATTGTAATTTCTCCTGTATTAGTTTTCATAATTTTACCAGTAACCCCAACAATGTCACCAATATCAGCAGATTTAAATAATGTATATACTTCTTCTCCTACATCATTAATAGAAATATAGATTTGAATATTTCCTGTTTTATCTTTAATCGTAAAGAATGATGCTTTACCCATTTTTCGGATAAACATAATTCTACCTGCTACAGTAGTTGTAGCATCTAACGCGTCAAATTCATCATGTGAAACATCTTGATATTTTTCCTTAATATCTTTTGCGAAATCAGTTCTGTCGAAACGTTGCCCAAAAGGATCAATACCAAGTGAGCGAATATTTTCAGCTTTTTCTCTACGAACTAATTCTTGTTCTGTAAATTCTCTCATTTTTCTCACCTGCGCCTATTTTATCACAAAAAAAAGCTATTAGGAATACCTAACAGCTAATTTTCAAAAATTATATTCTATGTAAAGCAGATTTTTTCTTAGTTACAAAATATACACCAGCAGCTAATACTAAACCGCCAACGATATAAGCATATGGAACTTCAGCACCAGTGTTTGGATTAATTTTACCTTTAGCGCCTTTGAATTCATACTCGATCATACAATCTTTATCAGCAGCATTTTTTGTAGCTTTTAAAACCAATGATCCTACTTCAATTTCTTTGCCTTTAGCGCCTTCTGGGCTTTCAAATTTACAAACTACTGTATTGTTTCCTTTATCAGTTTGACTAGCAACAAATTCACCTGCATCTCCACATTTGAATTCAGTTATAGCACTACCATAAGTAAATGATATTTCTACTTCTTCTACTAACTCATCTCCTGTAGATACAACTGATACTTTATAATCTTTGTTTACAGTCGTTTTATCTGTATTTTCTGTAGTTTTCCCTTCTGTAATTTTAATTGTTAATGCAGCACCAACAGCAAATGGAGCTACTAACAATAGCGCTAGAACCAATAAGTACATCATCGCTTTTTTCATCATCAACACTCTCCTATCTTTATTATGTCTTTATTATATCATAAAATTCTCAAAATCAATATAAAATTAAAAAAAATATACTAAATGCTGTAAAGGTGTGTTATCATAATATAGTAAGGTGGTTAGCTAATGAAGATTCTAGTAAAGATTAAAGACGATCGACTATCTTTTTATAATAAGAAAAAATTAAACACTGAATACAAAAATATGCTTAACACCAATGTAATAAGTAATGATGAATTAGTATTTAGTGATGAATATATTAAAGAAAACTATAAAATTATAGCTACTTTTTTAAGTGAACTTGTAAAAACATATAATTTAACTACTCTATCATTTCAAAACTTTGAAGTGGCAGCTTTATTTTTTCCTATTGTAAATAAAATAAAACACATATCTATAATTAACTTTGAATCAGATGAAGTATTACCATATAAATTTTGTGAAAAGTTACTGAAATGCTCTACTATTAAATTTGTAAGTGCCCAGTACATTCCCCCATATATGTTTGAACAATTAGATAAATATGGAATAATTCCAGAATCAAGAAACGAAATATTATTTACATCATACTTTATGGAATTAAATGGACTTTCAACATACTCTTCTTTATTTTATAAATTTACAGTTTATCTTGATTTTCCTTTAAATGAAGATGATATAAAAGACTTTAAAACATTTTGTAAGATAAATAGACATGTTAAATCAATTCATATTAATAATCCAAATAAGTTTAATCTCGAAGAAATTATTTATATTTTAAAAGAATATAAACATCGAAATGTAAAAATTTATATTCATGGAGATAATCTATCACCTGAACTTCTTGATTATTTAAAGAAACATCATAAAAACATCAAGAAAAAATATAAGATATTCTTAAAGCTATCATATAGTAAGAAGTTTATCCAAGAAAATATTGCTAGAGAAACCAATAATAATATTTTAAGAATGTGCGGATTATTGATGCTTGCAATGGCACTATTCTCTATCGGATTCATATTCTTTGATAATTATCAATCAATGAAACAAGTAGCTCAAATCCAAAAAGAAATCGAAGAAGTTATTATTGCTACCAATCCTGAAGAAATTATTGAAAATCTTGAAACAAATGACAAAGTCATTGTAAACAACTATATTGCTTCTCTAACATCTATTAATCCTGATGCTGTAGGTTGGTTAAAAGTTAATAATACAAATATTGACTATGCTATTCTTCAGTCAAATGATAACGAATATTATTTAAACCATAATATATATAACCAAGATGACCCAACCGGTTGGTTGTTCTTGGACTATGAAAACAACGCAGATGAAGTTGATGACAACACCATTATTTATGGACACAATCGATTAATTAATGGTGTAATGTTTGGTACATTAAATAGAACTCTATATAAAAGTTGGTACACTAATCCAGAAAATCAAATAATCAGTTATGAAACTATGTATGGATCATATAAATATAAAATATTCTCTATATATGTTGTCCCTACTACCAGCGATTATATTATGACTTCATTTGAGACTCCTGAAGATAAATTAAAATTTCTAGATACCATAAAATCACGAAGTATTCATAATTTTGGAATCGAATTAGATTTAAACAGTAAAGTTCTTACTCTATCTACATGTCAAAGTGATACAAGTCGTTTAGTAGTTCATGGGGTTTTAATCGAAGAATAATTGATTATCTAATAATCTTTGATCATTCGGATTCATAGATATTGCTATTAAATTATACTTTTTAGCAATATCTTTTTTATTGAGATAATATGAACATATTGCATATAAATCATATATTCGATAATCCCAGGCATAGTTTTCATTAATATAGGTTTTACTCTTATCAGTAATCATAAATGCCTTATCCAACTGTGATATGGCTTTTTTATATTCCTTTAATTCATAATACAAATATGCTAGTTCTACATATCCCTCTCTTAAATATGGAGCTTCTTCTATCGCCATTGTATACCATAATAGAGCTTCTTCATAATAACCTAACGCCTTATAACTTCGAGCTATATATCTCATAGAAGCTGCTCTTTCATCTTTCCAAGTAGCAGTCTTTAACTTTAAATGTTTATGTAGCATCTCTATGCATTTTAAATGTTCATTATAATACATATATTCTCTTCCCAAATAATGAACATTTCGGTCATCTTCAGGATCTTCTTTTACACTAAGCTCTAAAAGCGGTAAATAGCTTCCGCGATTTTTGGTAAAATCTTGATAATGATTTAATACTATATCCTCTATAATTAATTCTTTTTCTTCTTTTAAAGGAGTTAGTACTTCATGTACAGGATGAGTCCAGACATAATCTTTTGTATGAATTTTATTTAAATAAAATACTGTCGCAGGATTACCATTTTGATCAAAAGACCAATTATAGTTGTATCTTACCCGTGTATATTCTTTGCTATAATTATCTTCTAATATTTTTCTCCAACCAGGTACAAACCTTTCATCTAAATCAGTACACACATAAAGATCAGTATCATTAGGAACTAATTCCAAAGATTTATTTCTAGCAACATCAAATCTCCAAGGAGTTATTATTTCTGCTTTAACATTAACGCCTTTATCTATAAGTTTTTTTACTGTGTTATCTGTTGACCCAGTATCAAGCACATATATTTCATCAGCTTCACTCATACTTTCTACCCAATCATCCACATTATTTTCTTCATTTTTACATATTGCATAAACGCAAATTTTCATAATTCACCTCTACGTTATCATATGTTAAAAACAAATAGTCCATCATTTAATGAGCCTATAATATGCAAAAATAATGAAAATGATACATATTTGGGACAAATGACATAATTCATAAAATCTATTTCACATAGAATACTATGGAGGTAAAATAATGAATAATAATATTGAACGAGCAATTGCCTATATAAATAAAAATAGACCTAATTGCCCAACCACGTGTTGCTGTTGCTACGGTCCTACTGGACCTACGGGACCAACAGGGCCTGCTGGTGGTCCTATCGGACCTACAGGAGCTACTGGCGCTACAGGCCCCACTGGACCTACAGGTCCTACCGGAGCTACTGGACCAATTGGACCTCAGGGTATTACCGGAGAAATTGGAGCCACTGGTCCTACTGGACCTACAGGGGCTACTGGTGCCACTGGACCGATTGGACCTCAAGGTATTACCGGAGAAATTGGAGCCACTGGTCCTACTGGACC
>JAFSGC010000011.1 GCA_017434825.1 Bacilli bacterium
AGCACTTTTACAAGATTTATTGCAACAGATGCAACAAGTGGAGTAGCATCATTCCAATATTATGGTGATGGAGTGGCAGATTGGACGACACTAGGTCTAGCTCGAAGTGGAGGCTTACAAGTATCCGGAACGACAACAACAGGTCAAGAAGATTGGGGAGCAACCGATGGTCGAAATCAATCTTATAATTTTAGAGCTTGCGATAAAGCTGGAAATTGTACCTCAACCTCATTGGCTTATAACATTAAATACGACTTATCAGCGCCATCAATTACCACAGGAGGTGCAATAGGTGGAACGAATATAACTTTTGCTGCTACAGATAGTTATAGTGGTGTTAAACAAGTGTGTATGAATACTAGTTCATCATCGATATCAGGATGTATATGGCAAAGTGCAGCAAATGGTTCAAATACAGTTCCTGTTACATATACAACTGCAGGTACATATTATCTTCATGTACGAGATTATGCTGCTCAAGTAGCTCATGGTGGATCGTTTGTTTCGAGTAACTATACGGTAACTTATAATGCAAATGGTGGAAGCGTAAGTCCGACAAGTCATACTTTACCACAAGGAGTGGCTGCAGTCTTTCCGACACCGTCTAGGACGTGCTATAAGCACTTAGGTTGGAGTGATTCTTCAACTGCAACATCAGGAACTTATGCGAATGGGTACAAATATACTGGAAATGCCTCGAAAACGGTTTATGCTACATGGCAAACTAATTTTACGGAAGATTTCGAAGATGACACCTATCCATGCGTTACGCTAACGTTACCTGATACAAATTATTCTAATGGAAATGTCAATCAGTTCTATCGTGATAGTGGCGGAAGGTTAGAAACTCACGGTCGTGGCGGTGACTGGGTTTGGGATTTTGAAAATATATGGCTATATGCGACTATAAAGTTTAATGTCCCAACTACTCATGCACAAAAGTTAAGTTTTGACTGGGGAGTATCTTCGCCTGCTTGGGATTATGTTTCTTTTTTAGCTACATTGAGTGGATCTAATGGAACCTCTGTCAATCTAGTAGATGATGGCTCATGTAGTGATAATACAAGCTCAAATGTAACTGCTAATTTAGCTGCTGGTGTTACATACACTTTGTCTTTAAGATTTGGTTTCCCATCATGGTATAATAGTACATGGATGTGGGTAGATAATGTTAAAGTTTATTAGATAAAATGCAAAAAAGATGTAGTAGATACATCTTTTTATTTTGAAAAAGACTTATGTTATAATGTATATGGAGGGTTAAAAATGAAAGATAAAACAATTACAAGAAAAATATCACAAGGTGTATATGTTTTAACAACTTTAGGTGGAGGTTGTGTAGTGGATGCTGTAAGTCAAATTAGTGCTGGAGATAATCCTTTAATTTGTGTTGCGGTAATGAAAAAGAATAATACTAACGAGCTTATGCATAACAACAATAAATTTGCAATATCTGTTTTAGGAAAAAATGTTGATCCAAAAATTATAGAAACATATGGAATGAAATCAATGAAAGATTATGATAAATTTTCAAATTCTAAAACAACAATTATCGATGATTTGAATATTATAGATGATAGTTTAGGATATATGATATGTGAAAAAGTTGATACTATTGAAAATGATACGCATACACTTTTTATTGGTAGACTAATTGAGGCCGATAAATATAGCGATGATGAAGTAATGACTTATGCTTATTATCAAGAACATAAAGATGAACTTATTAAAGTGACCACAGAAAAAGGTAAAACGGCGTGGATATGTACAATATGTAATTACGTAGTTTACGAAGATGAATTACCAGAAAATTTTACTTGTCCTCAATGCGGCGTTCCGAAAAGTTTATTTAAGAAAGGAAATTAAAAATGAAAAAGAGAATTATTCAAATTATATTATGTTTATTATTTGCTTTAATATCATGGTATTTTATATTGCCACCGCTTAATATCACAAGTCCGTTATTCTGGTCGTATATTTTTGAAGTGATGGTAGTATGTGTAGTAATATTTACCGTTGGTGAAACCTTAGATTTTCGTCATCGAATTAATTTTAGTAAATTCAAATGGATTCCAATTGTAGCTGGTTGTGCAATTGTATGCTTTGCTTTAATAACTGTTATCAATATTGTGTATTCACCACTTTTTATGGCAGATAAGTACGCAAATAGAATTATAGTTGATGAAACGGGAAATTTTATTGAAGATGTTGCTCCAGTAGATTTTAATAAAATTCCGCTTCTTGATAAAGAGAGCAGTGAAAAACTTGGAGATCGTAAAATGGGTCAAGCTACTGAATGGGTAAGCCAATATTATGTTAGTGAAGAATATACTCAAATTAATTACAATGATAGCATAGTTCGAGTTACTCCGATTGAATATGCTGATATCATTAAGTATTTTACAAATCGTAAAGAGGGAATCAAGGGTTATATTACAGTTAACTCGGTTGATGGTTCTTCAGAACTAGTAACAATGGATAAAGGTATGAAATATATGCCAAGTGCATACTTCTTTGAAAACTTAAATCGTAAACTTCGCATAAATTATCCTACAGCAATTTTTGATGAACCTAATTTTGAAATCGATAATGAAGGAAATCCATATTGGATCGTACCCACAATTAAATATTCAGGAGTTGGACTAAAGAAGGAAATAAATGGAGTGATTATTTTTGATGCCATAACTGGAAATTCTAAAAAATACAATCTTAAAGATGTTCCAACCTGGGTAGATCATGTATATTCTGCAGACTTAATTATCGAACAATTAGACAACTGGGGTGAATACAAAGAAGGGTTTTGGAATTCAATCTTTGGTCAAAAAAATGTAGTTAATACTACTGATGGCTATAATTATCTAGTGATGGATGATGATGTATATCTTTATACAGGTATTACTTCGGTCTCTACTGATGAATCAAATCTTGGTTTTGTTTTAGTTAATATGCGAACTAAAGAAACAAAATATTATAGTGCTCCTGGAGCTGAGGAATATAGTGCTATGGCTTCAGCAGAGGGCTTAGTTCAAGAAAAGAAATATACAGCTTCATTCCCACTATTAATTAATTTAAATAATAAACCAACATATTTATTAAGTTTAAAAGATAATGCGGGTCTTGTTAAAATGTATGCTTTTGTAGATGTGGCTGATTATCAAAAGGTTGTTGTAAATGATGCTTCATTAGGAATTGATGCGGCAGCTAAAAAATATTTGGGAGAATCAACTTCTGAATATGATGCTAATAATTTAAAAGAGAAAACCATTACAATTAAAGAAGTCACAAATGCTGTTATTGATGGTAATACATATTATTATTTTACAGATACTGAAGGTAATTTATATTCAGCTTCAATAAAGGTTGATAAGAATATCTTGCCGTTTATGAAATCCGGCCAAAAATATAAAGTAACATATTCTGAAAGTGAAGTTAATATTCTTGCAAGTATTGAGAAATAATTATAAAATAGAAAAGGTTCTAGATTAACTAGAGCCTTTTATTAACTAAAGGAATGATTTAAATGAATACTTTCAAAGATATTATTAAAGATATATGTGATGAATTAAATATTAAAATGACTATCGCATCAAAAGGCTGGATGATTATTCTTGAAAAAGATAATCAAACAAGATACATACTAGGTAATAAATTTGATTTAAATACTTATGCCTTAGGCAAAACTTTTGATGATAAATATGCTACTTATGAAATGCTTAAAAATCTTAACTTACCAGTTACATACCATGAGATACTTTTTAGTCCAAGTAATCAAAGTGAGTTTGCTTTAGATTGTAATAGTTATGAATATGCTTATAATTTTTTTGAAAGAAATAACTGTAATATTGTTATTAAAGCTAATGAAGGCGGTCAGGGTAAGAATGTTTTTCATATAACAAGTAGAGAAGATATAAAAACTACTTTAGATGAGTTGTTTATTTCCAATTATTCAGTAAGCTTATGTCCTTATTATGATATTAAAAGTGAATACCGTGTTATTATGCTTGATGGAACTCCAGAACTTATTTATAAAAAGATAAAACCAATTATTGTAGGGGATGGACAAAGTACTGTAAAAGAACTCCTTTTAAAGTTAAATCAACACTATTTCGAGGATAACACTAATTTTAAAATTGATGAGTCAAAAGTATTAGAGAACGGGGAAATATTTGAATACAATTGGCAATTTAATCTTTCTAATGGCGCCACAATGACAATGGATATTGATTCAAATGTAAAAGAAAAAGTATTAAGTATTGCTAAAACTGTAACAAATAAAACAAATTTACGATTTGCAAGTGTCGATGTAATTGAGCTTTATGACGGAACATTTATGATTTTGGAAATTAACTGTGGTGTTGCAACTCATCATTTTAGCAATACTATATCAAATGGATATCAAATAACTAAAAATATTTACAAGAAAGCTATTATAAAAATGTTTAATTTATAATAGCTTTTTTAATTCTTTAATAAATACAGAGGGATTATTTCTTGGTATCATAATAAATGTTTTTTCTTTGCATCTAGTAATTGCTACGAAGAATACTCGTCTTTCTTCAGCGTAGGGATATGGATCAATTTCTGCTTCAGCATATTTTAAGATAGGATGGTTTTCCAGTTTATTGGGGATACCATAAGTCTTGTTAGACATATTTAAAATAATTACATATTTACTTTCTAGCCCTTTAGCGCTATGAATAGTCAAATATTTTAAATGATGTTTGTTATAGAGTAATTCATCTTTCAAAATCTCAAAGTCATTATCTATATATTCTTTGATATCAATTTTATTTCTTCCTAAAATCATTATGTCATCAGTTTCATTGAGTAAATTATTAAGAATTTTTTTGAAAGCTTTAATCGGGTTAAAATAATAAATTAATTCTATTGGATTGTTTATATGTATAGTACTTTGCATATGTTTTTCAATTTGTAATTTATTTTTATTAATAAAAGAAGATGATATATCAATAAGTTCTTGGCTATTTCGATAAGTGTTCTTAAGAAAAATCATTTTGGTTCTAGGAAAGTATTTATTAAAGTTTAAAAAAATGTTTAAATCACACCCTGAAAAATGAAAAATTGATTGAGCATCATCGCCAACAGCAGTGATAATAGAATTAGAATTATCATAGATAATTTTTAAAAGATTGAGTCTTATTAATGACGTATCTTGAAATTCATCGACTATTATATATTTAAATTTTTTATAATTATAATTTTTTTCTAATGTTTTAGTGGCTACTGTTATTAGGTCATCAAAATCATAAGTGTTTGTACTTTGCTTTTCTTCTTCATATCTATTTAAAATAGTTAGTATAATATTAATTAGATATTTATCTTTAAAAGAAGCAATCATATTATGAAGCTTATTTATATTGTGGTTATTAGTCTTAAAAAGACTGATAAAAGTTTTGATAAGCTTCTTTAGAGAAATATACTCTTGTGAATGTTTATTAAATTTAATGGTGTTTAAGTATCTACATAATTTTTTTATATCTTTATTTGATAAGGATAAAAAATATTCATCAATAATATAATCTAATAAAAAAGTATCACAAATTTTATAATTAATATTGTTATATTTTAAAATGTCTATAGCTAACTTGTGAAACGTTGTTACATAAACATTTGCCTGAAGTCTTTTTTTGATATCTTCGACACTTTTGTTAGTGAAAGATAATAGTAATATTTGCGAGGAGTTAGTTTCTTTTAATAGATAGTTTACTTTATTAATAATTGTAGTTGTTTTTCCGCTTCCGGGACCAGCAATTACCAAAATATCATTTTTAGACTTAACAACTTCACTTTGATAGGAATCTATATTAGACATATGTAGTCCTTTCTACATATCATACGAAAAGAGTATAGCATAAAAATGTCAAGCTAGTGGACACTTTGCTGTTTTTCGACATAAAATGAGTTATAATTATCCTAGGTGAATAGATAATGAGTAGTAAAGAAAAGAAAGTAGTAGGGATTGCTTTTATTAAAGATGGAAAACTTTTAATAGCGCAATCTGTTAGAAGTAGTAAAAATAATTTGTGGACTTTAATTGGCGGTGGAGTAGAAAATGGTGAAACTGAAGTTGAAGCAGCCATTAGAGAAGTTAGAGAAGAAATCCATAATGGATTTGAAATAAAGGAAGAAGATTTAAAACCGGTAATGTGTTTTAAAGAGTGTGCTTCATCAGATCCAGAATTAGATATTGTTATGACAATGTTTATTTGTACAAAACCAATAGATGTATATTTATCTGCGGATTTTGAAATTTTAAGATATCATTGGTACAAACTGGGAGACAATGATTATAAGTTGTCATCCGCAATTAGAGATCACTTTATTCCGTTTGCAGTTTCCGAGGGACTTTTATATTAAATAGAACTTATCTAAGGATAAGTTTTTTATTGTCTAAAAAACGGAATGTGTTATAATTAAATAGAATAAGGAAGTGTATAAAATGGCAAGAATAGCAATGTCAATCGATGAGATGACTGATATCATAACAAAGCTAACAAATTCGAGTAATGAAATCGAAGAAATATGGAATTCAATAAAAACAACGGAAGTAGAACAAATTAAAGAATCTTGGGTAGGAAAAGATTGCGATGCATATATAAACAAGTTGTTGGATTTTGATAGCGAAGTAAAGAAAGTGCTGCAAGCACAAAGGTTATTAGCATCAACATTTACAAATGCTAAAAAT
>JAFSGC010000012.1 GCA_017434825.1 Bacilli bacterium
AGTATTATTTAGACAATATAGCATTTGAAATTAACTTTATGCCTAAGAAAATATTTGACTATAAATCAACTTTTGAAGTAGAATTAAATTATTAAAAGTGGTGCGGTTGAAATTACAATAAAAAAAAACTAGCAAATGCTAGTTTTTTATTGGAAAAAATTGCATAAAAAAACTTGAATATTCTTCAAGTTAAATCTTCAAAATGGTGCTGGGGACAAGAATCGCACTTATGACCTACGCTTTACGAGAGCGTTGCTCTACTAACTGAGCTACCCCAGCAACTGTTATTAGTATACACCATTTATTTCAAAAAAACAACATTTATGTTAATATATTTACATCAAAGGAAAAATTATGTTTAAATATTCAAATGACAATAAACGATATCATACATTTAATTATTATCTTAGAAATAAATTTAATTCTAAGGTTTTTAAAATACCTATTGATGCTCACGCAAGTTGTCCAAACAAACTAACTGGAGGTTGTATATATTGTAAAGATAACAGCAAATCTAATATTACAGATAATTCTCTTTCATTATTTGAACAATATAAACAGGAAGTTGAAATACTTAATAGAAAATGGCCTGATGCAAAACATATAATATATTTTCAAACTGGTACAAATACTTATATGCCCCTTGAAACATTTAAAAAGAATATTGAACCGTTTTTAAACGTTCCTGAAATAGTTGGTATATCAGTGGCTACTCGCTCAGATGCACTAACAGATGATTATATTGAATATTTCAAACAATTAAATAAAAAGACTTTTTTAACAATAGAACTAGGTTTACAAAGTAGTAAAAATGAAACACTTAAGTTAATTAATCGTGGTCATGATATGCAAAACTTTATTGCTGCCACAAAAAAATTAAAAAATAACAATATATTTGTAGTCGCACATATCATTAATGGTCTTCCTTTTGAAACAAAAGAAGATATGTTAAATACAGTTGAAGAACTGAATCAATTAAATATTGACGGTATTAAAATTCATATGCTCCATATTTTAAAAGACACTCCATTAGAAAAACTTTATAACGAAACTAATTTTCACATCCTTAGTAAAGAAGAATATATTGATATTGTAATTGACCAACTTGAAATATTAAAACCTGAAGTAGTAATCGAAAGAATTACAGGAGATCCCATTATTGAAGATTTAATAACACCAACATGGCTAACTAAAAAGTTTATTCTACTTAATGATATAGATAAAGAAATGGTTAAGCGAAATACATATCAAGGCAAAAAAAATAACTAAATATATAGTTATTTTTTTTGATTATCAGTAAATCCCTTTATAGCATTTAGAACTTCAATCGGAAGCGCAAAGAAAATTGTATTAGATTGATCTGATGAAACATCATTAATTGTTTCCAAAGTTCTTAAATGTAGTGCTCCTGGACTATTTGCCAAAGTTTGCGCTGCCATAGCTAAATTAGTTGCAGCTGCAGCTTCACCTTCAGATTTTGTAATAACCGCTTGTTTTTCTCTTTCTGCTTCAGCTGCACGAGCAATAACTCTTTTCATTTCATCAGTAAGCGAAATATCTTTTAATTCTACATTTTCAACTTTAATTCCCCACGGATCTGTTTCTTTATCAATTATCTCTCTAATAGTTATTGATAACTTTTCTCTTTCACTTAATAGTTCATCTAAGGTAACACTACCTACAGTATTTCTCATTGTTGTTTGAGCAAGTTGAGCTGTAGCATAATAGAAATCTTCCACCTCTAAAACAGCTAAAGATGCATCGAATACTTTGTAATAAATTACTGCATTAATTTTTACTGAAACATTATCTTTTGTAATGGCTTCTTGTTCAGGAACATCATCTACTTTTGTTCTAATATCCACCTTTTTGTATGATTGAAAAATTGGTAAAACTAATCTCCATCCTGGTTCCATTACTTTGGTATATTTTCCTAAAGTAAATTTAACTCCTCTTTCGTACTGATTAATTTGTTTCAACGATATTAAAATAATAAAAACAATAATCCCTACAATACCTGGTAAAAATCCCATAATATCACTCCTTTTCTATACATGGATTCTCTATAAATATTATAACATGAATTTTATTTTAGAACAAAGAAAAAAAGCCATTATTTTCTGGCTTTTATTTCATCTTGAATCATATCAATAAATTGATTAATAGGCATACTATGAGTATCTTGTTCAGTATTTAAACGATAACTAATTATATTTTCATCAACTTCTTTTTGACCAAGTATTAGTGTATATGGATTTTTGTTAATGATACTTTCTCTTACTTTATAACCTAATTTTTCATTACGATCATCAAGGTTAACACGTAGTCCAGCATCCTTTAACTTTTCATATACTTCAGAAGCATATTCTAAATGATATTCATTATTAACCGGTACAACATTTACTTGAATTGGAGAAAGCCATACAGGAAGTAATCCTTTAGTTTCCTCTAAAATAAATGCTGTAAATCTATCAAAAGTACCAAATATAGCTCTATGTAATACTACAGGAACTTGTTTATTACCATCTTTATCAATATAAGAAAGTTCAAATCTTCTTGGTAATAAGAAGTCTAATTGACAAGTTGAAAGTGTTACTTCAGGTCCTACAGCTGGTTTAACTTCAACATCTAACTTAGGTCCATAGAAAGCAGCTTCACCAATTGCTTCATAATATTCTAGACCAAATTCATTTAATACTTCACGAAGTTTATCTTCAGCTTCATTCCACATTTGATCATCATCAAAATATTTTTCTTTATCTTCTGGATCACGTAAAGATAATCTAAATTTATAATTTTTTAATCCAAAGTCTTTGTAAACATCTAAGATTAATGCTACTACTTTTTTAAATTCTTCACCGATTTGGTCGGGTCTTACAAATAGATGAGCATCGTTTTGACACATACATCTAACTCTTTCAAGGCCTTTTACAGCACCGCTAGCTTCATATCTAAAGTCAGTAGCAAATTCACCAATACGAATTGGTAAATCACGATAAGAATGTAATTCATTTCCATAAATTAACATATGATGTGGACAATTCATAGGTCTTAAAACAAACTCTTCTTCATCAACTTTCATTGATGGGAACATATTTTCTTTATAATGATCCCAATGTCCTGAAGTTTTATATAAATCTACAGTTCCAACGCATGGAGTATAAACGTGTTTGTATCCTAATTTTTGTTCTTTTTCATAAATGTAGTTTTCTAAATTTTTACGAACTATAGCTCCATTTGGTAACCATAATGGCATACCTTTTCCTACTAAGTTATGTGACATAAAGATATTTAAATCTTTACCTATCTTACGATGATCTCTTTCTTTCGATTCTTCTAATTCTTTTAAATATTCATTTAAATCTTCTTCATTTTCAAAGCAAACACCATAAATTCTTTGAAGCATTTTATTTTTGGCATCACCTTTCCAATATGCTCCACTAAATTTAATTAATTTAAAGAACTTTAATTCTTTAACAGTATCTACGTGAGGTCCACGACATAAGTCAGTAAAATCCCCTTGAGTATAGCAACTAATATTTGTACCTTCTTCAAAGTGGTTAATTAAATCCAATTTATATGGATCATTCTTAAATCTTTCTAAAGCCTCTTCTTTTGAAATTTCTTCGCGATAAATTCTCTTACCATCTTTAGAAATTTTCTTCATTTCTTTTTCAATTTTTTCAAGGTCTTCTTCCTTGATTGCTTCGTCACCTAAATCAATATCATAGTAAAAACCTTCTTCAATTACAGGTCCTACCCAAAATAATGCATTTGGATATAAATGCTTAACTGCTTGTGCCATTAAGTGAGCACAGCTATGATTCATTAATGATAATCTTTCATCTTCTAAAATTTTTTTCATTATTTTAATACCTTTCCTTCCTTTAATGATTCTATTTTTCCTTCTACTTCTTCAATTACCATTCCTAAGGCTTCTTGAATCGCAGGAGTGTTATCTCCATATTTATCTGCGTCTCTAATTAAATTAAGAGACACGCGGGTTCGATATAACCCAAACAATTCATTTTCTAACAAAGCTTCGTCTATACTAGCTGCATATGCATTTTGTTGTCTAATTGCTTTCTTCACTGTTTTAACAGCAACTTTACAAGCTTCAATCAATTCTGAATTATCTTTATTTTCTTTAACAATTTGATCTAATGTTGCAAGCGTTAATTTAAAATCAGCAACTATATGAGAATCCATTTTTATCTCCTTCCTAAAATAAAAAAGATGATACCTTAAGGAGTAATTTCTTACGGTACCATCCTTTATTTAACTTAATTTATATAACGGCTTTTAACCGGGATTTATTAATCCTCTCAAAAAGTAGTAATTATTAAACTATTAATTAACTTCCACCAACCGTTAACTCTCTAGATAAATCATTTAATAATCATGTCTTTTCTCATCGATTTATGGCATTATAATATCACTAATTTGTATTTTTGCCAAGTCTTATTTTAGATTGTTCCACACTCTAATTCTTTAGCATAATCGTATTTATACTCAATTTCCAAATTCTCTTTAATTTTATCTATCTTAATTAAATGCAATACAATATGCTTTTTACACCAGCCACAACTATTGTTAATCTTAAATGAAACCGTTATTTTATCACCAATTACTACATCTTCTACGTCCATGAATTTTGACTCACCACATGGATCATGCTCCTGAAACGAAACAATATAATAATTATTTTCAAAATTATCTATAGTTAAATTTTCTTCGATATCATATAACTTAACTAAATCTAAGTAATCATAATAATTTTTAATAATATGATCCTTGTATCCAGTTATTTTATCTTTTTCACCAATATCATATGCTAAAGAGTTCATACTTTTAATAATTGTCCAAACTCCTAAAGCTACAAGTGCCACACTTAAAACTACCACTAGAATGGTTACACTAACTTTAACAAATATAGGATTTTTTGCTTTAACTCTACTCATCTATCATCACATTAATATTTTATCATCAAAAGAATAATAATTAAAGTTTTTAAAAACAAAAAAACGACTTTAAAAGTCGTTTATAATCAATTTGGTGGAGAATAAGGGACTCGAACCCTTGACCCCCTGCGTGCAAGGCAGGTGCTCTAGCCAACTGAGCTAATTCCCCAAATGACTTAATTATCTTACCATACAAATTTCAGATAATCAAGTATTTTTTTAGTAAACTTGCTATTTTTTTACAACAGTAACTAAGCCTTTATCAACTTCTTCTAACGCACGGCCTAATTCCTTCTTGTTTTTATACTCTTCTTCCTTCATTTGATAATGATCATATTCCAGCATTTGTTTACTTCTTTTTGAGGCGACATGTACTAGTAAATATTTTGAATCAACCTTCGTTAAGATTTTATCTACAGATGGATATAACACTTCTATCAACTCCTTACAATAATATCATACCCAATTAGGTGTAAAGAGTTCAATAGACTATGTCAAATTTTGACGTCTCTTTTACAAAAAATGTCAACTAAGATAAAATCTTAGTTTTTATTTTGCCATCGCTTAATGTGATTCTTACCTTTAATTCATTTAAAACCTTAACATCACTGCTAGGATCTTTCACATTACCATGATCGTCATCCGGTATAATATATCCATTTTCAACAAGGTCATTAACCGTTACATAAATAGTATCCTCTTCTTCAAATAACTCTAAATTCTTTTCTCCGTAAATTTGAGCCATCTTATTAATCGAATCTAATTTAGACTCTAAAAGAGCTTTACCATCATCCATAACAAACGCATAACTTATTTTATTTACAGCTATAAAGTATACCGCAGTAAACACTAGCATAACTCCCAAAGCAATATATAACATTAAATTTTTTGATTTCATCATTTTGCCTCCCTTTCGCTATGCCCCTTCAAATTCCAAGAAGGATAATCCAACGCTAAATTTTCTACCAAATTCATAAATTTATTTTTATGTTTTTTATTATTGAATTCAAAATATGTATCAATTAAACTAGATAAAATATTTTTAGCAGATTCTTTATTAAGTTGATAATTTGTTAAGTAAGGTATAAGTACGTATTTGTTAACAATTTTTTGGCTTCCCTTTTCTACATAATAATTTCGATTAATAAACTTCATTAACTTTTTATAACTTTTATATTTAGCCATGTAGGAAAAATCATGTATAGTAGCTAGTTCTTCATTAGTAAATACCGCATAGTCAGTAGCCTTATTAAGAATAGTCTTACATTCTTTTAAAGATTTAATAACATTACTAGCAATATATATTTTCTTCTTTTTATTATCTTCGTAGAATTTAAATTCACCATAGAAGTTTGCAATATCTTTGATTCTAACTAAAGCATCTTCTTTAGTTAATTTATACTTCTTAGAATAAGATTCATAAAACTTGTTATAATCTATTGTTCCATATACATCAATAAATCCAAGTATCAATTTATATTCTTCAGTATTCTCTTTAACTTTACTAATAACTTTTTTATTATTTAGTTTGTTTTTAAAAGAATCTAATAATTCTTTAGGTAAGTAAAATGTTTTATTATCACTAATTACTAATTTATTTCTTTCCATATGTCTCATAAAATCAAGTAACAAATGATTTACACGAATAGTAATTTTACCTTTTTTCTTTACAAATAATTTTATATTATGGAATTCATCAATTTGAAATAAATCTAATGTATGTTTAACTATATGATTTACATTTTCTAAAATTAAATCAACATAAACTTGTTTCTTACAATTCTTCTTATACTCAAGATGAAAAGTATCTAAAACACCCATTAGTTCATTTTTATTTAATTTTTCTAAATAGTCCTTATATGTTAATATCTTATTATCCTGTTTTGCCATAACTACTCCCTTAATAATTATACCACAAAAAGGCAAAATATATAGACTTAATTATGCATCGTTTCAAGAAGTTCTACTTCTGCTTTCTTTACAAAGTAATCGTTATTTTTTATTGGAATATTATACTTTTTAAAGATATTTTTCATTGATTCAAGATCTTTATATATTCTTTTTCCATCTTTATCTTGCTCTAATTCTATGTAGATGTGTTTATTATTAACAAATTGTACAGCAAACTCAACCTCATCATTTGCATATACTTTTATATGATCATTTATTTTAATTAAAGAATGATAGTTAATACCTTCGAAAAACTCAATTGCTTCCTTAACAGAATATACTTGACACTTTACCTGACTTTGGCTAACAATTTCTTTTTTATCATTATACTCTTTTTGCTTATAAACAATTTGTTTGACATCTATATTTTCATTAATAATATTACGAATAATGACACAGCCTTTTAAAATTTCTAAACAATCAGTTGCACTACAATCATTTTTAATCATATAAATATCATTATAATCAACTTCTTCGATTAACTTAAAATTATTACTCTCCAATATTTCATTAAGATTTTCAACTGTAGTATTTACCTCTACAGTAATTTCATTTGCTTCTTTCATAGTTACCTCTTATTTATTATTACCTATTATTAAATCTTCTTCAACATATTTATATGATAAAGCATTATCTTTACTAACTACATTTTCACCTAGATTTTTTCTAGTTCATCCCTAGCAACTTTTGCAGTACGTCCACCTAATTTAGCAACTTTCTTATTTTGTTCTAATCCTAATGGTCTATGTTTCTTAGCAAGTTCTCTTGTTGCTATTTCGCCTAAGTCAGCAAGTGCCACTTCAATATCGGTCATATTATCTCTTAAAGATTCTTTTCTTAAACCCTTATATTGTTTATACTGTTTTGCAGTAAATCCAGACCACTCTTTATATATTTCATTAGTAAGTATTGCATATTCAACCTCTTCCGTTACTCCATTACTATTCCATACATCAGTTAATTTTTTTCTATCTTGAATTCCTTTAATTCTTTTAATAATCCAATCTTCATCATAACCTTTAGCACGATAAGTATCTATTGCTCTTTGACAGTAATTGAAGGATCAAATACTTCATCAATTCGTTCTTTACCTAATCTAGCTAACCATAATTTCATAGGTTCTGCATTAGGACTTGGAATAGATTCTATTATTCTAAACATACCTTCAATATCGACAACATCTGTTGAACGATATTTACCATCTTGAGCTTTTAGTTTCAACTGGTTACAATTTGTAACCGTTTCATTTCCTTCTTTTTTCAATCTATGTTTTAATACTTTCCAATAGTTTCTAGAATCTTGATAATCATTTTCCATCAAAGCATTAACAATATCTATAACACTTATATAATACTTTTCTTCATCTTTGTTCCATACTGTTCTAATAGTTTTATCGTTAAACATCTTATTTATTAAATGCATTTGTGCTTCTTTCACCGCTATCAAACCTCCCTTTATTAGCACATTGTAAACATAACTTTAACACGCGTACATTCGTTTGTCAAAAGGCTTTTTGCACCAAAAGAAAAATCTCCAAACGGAGATTTCTTAACAACATCTTTGATCAAATACGTTTTCAACAACATTTTCTTCACAGCTTGTATAACAAGGAGTAAATGTATGACGATAAACGTGGTGATTAATAATTCTAGTATTACATGGTTTAATATGTGGAACATCATAACAAATATAACGATGACACACTCTTTCTTCAGGACATTCATAAACCGGCATTGATGGACAACACCCAGCCCCCATTTGCATTCCTGCACTCTCCATATTATTCATATCACCCGCAGGCATTGTTTCCATATTTTGACAACGATAATCAAAATTCATTTTGATAAAATCCTCCTTTTGTTTTATCCTATTCGAAAGACTTTATCGTGACTAGACGTTTGCACATTTTTTAATTACTTAATCAATTTTATTAGAAAACGTTAGTTACATTATTTATACTTTCTTCCACTTCTTGCCAAACATCATCCCTTTTATCTATACTAATAAAAATACGTTTTGATAAAGCCGCTTTGAAATCTCCACCAAAGGAATCTGTTAAGCAAGAATTTCTAACAAAATATTGATAATATTCTTCAATTAACGCTTTATCTACGCGATTAGCAAACGTAACATCTACAGAGAAATGATAATTTTCATAATTTGGCATATTTCTAAAATTATTGATAATCTTAACCAAATCATCTTTTAATTGAGTTTTACTCTTTAAATATTCTATCGGAATAATTAAGTTTAATTGTGTATATTTGTTGTCCGCATTTACCATCATTAAAGATACTACATTACCGCCAAAATACTCATTTAAAAAACTTTGATAATTTAATTTGTCAGCAGCTTTAAGCTTGTTATAATTATCATAATATTCTCCATTAACCCAATTAAAAGTACCTTTTATTAAATAAGGATAATTAGATAATTTAAATAATACAACATCATAATTATCGCCGCCCTCATTAGCAGTGTTACATCTATTAATTATTTCATAATTTGAACCATACAAGATTTCTAATTTTTGATTGATTATATTAGTATATTGCCTATTTTTCATATTAAAACCCAACACACAAACCAAAATAATAATCGGAACTTGAAGATAATTTAGCATATGTAAAATTTTCATAAAAAATGAAATTTCAACTTTTTTCTTTTTCATTTTGTTCACTAAGATAATTGATACTATTGAAAAGCCAACAGAAACAAAAAATGGAATACTCAATACAATAAAAGATAAAAAAATCGCCAGCGCATAATTTGGGTCATTAGAATTGTAATACGATTTAAATATCGAAATCAATCTACTCAGCACAATTAAAAATAAAACAAACGAGATTATTGACTTAGAATATATCGCTGCCGCATTGTTCTCATTTTCATCAAAATTATTTGTTTTATTATCCAAAACTTCATCAATTTTTTTATTTTCCATAATAAACCTCTTACTTTTTATAAGTATAGCAAATCTACAAATTTCTAACAATAAAAAAAGGCAATTTTACTTGCCTTTCTTTTCGTCTGCTTTTAATACTTTCATTGTGTTGAAATAATATTGACAACCACTTACTAAACTTAATACAGTACCAATAATTAAACAGAATGTTGTAACATCTAATGGAATCAATTCAAATGGTAAATTACCAAAGAATGCAAGCGTTGTACCAGTCATCATAAATACAGTTTTAATTTTACCAGTCCATGATGCTGCAACAACTTTTCCTTTATTACCAGAAACCATCTTACAAGTATCTGTAATAATATCTCTTGTAATAATAACTACTGGAACTAAAAGTGGAATAATATGATCATAAGCTAAGATAATTAATACACCATTAACTAAAATCTTATCTGCTATAGCATCAAGCATTTTTCCTAAGTCAGTAACTAAATTTCTCTTACGAGCAATTTGACCATCAATTCTATCTGTTAAGCTAGCTATTAAGAATAAAACACCAGTAACGATATATTTAAGACTTAATGGTGATCTTAAAGTAATTCCAAACACACTATCATAAGCTGGCCAAACTACGCCAAGCGCATGCCAAGGAATAACTAACATAATTAATATAATGATTGCTAAAATAATTCTTGAAACTGTAATTTTATTTGGTAAATTCATACTTCTAACCTACTTTCCATAACTTATTGCATTTGCCGATTGATTATTAACAGTAATTTGTTTTACGCTCCAGAAAACTGCTAAGATAATCGATAAGACAAGCAATATATATACTACCAAGTATAATCCATTTTTAACTTTCTTTTCTCTTCGAGTATATGGAGATATAATCTTCTCCACTTCTTCATTTTTTTTATTTTCACTAATTTGTTTTTCAATCTCTTTTATAGGAATTCTTGATGTAGCCTCAAAAATAAATTCATTAAATTCATCAATTATCTTATCAGCATCTAATCCCAAATATTTTGCATAATCTGCAATATAGCTTTTAAGCACAAAAACATCTGAGAATGCCCCAGATTTTCCATCCTCAATATTTTCTAAGATTGCTTCATCAATTTCTAAATCTTCACTAACTTCCTTTAATGATACACCGGCTGCTTCCCTAGTGAGTAAAAAGAGATTTCCAATTTCTTCCAAGAAAATTCACTCCTTATATAAAAATAACAATATCTTGTAAGCCATGTTCTGTGCTTCTTTCGAAACGGCAAACATTTATCTATGCATTTGCATCCAATCTCCAGTTCAATTTCCTTCAATCAGTTCCCCTACCAAAATTTGGGTTTCTCACTCGCGGGGTTTACCACGTTCCACTTCTTTTATTTCTAAAAGACTCGTCTCTTTGGCACTTTTATACTTACTCATTTCATTTTCAGAAATTTTTAGAGCCGTTAGTTAAAACTACCCTAAGTTATTTGTTCCTTAGGCGCGAAAACTACATTCATCTCAGAATGTGTGAGCATGGACTTTCCTCTACAAATTAATTATTGCAGCGTTTGCCCAGATATTATTCATTCTTACCATATACAACTTTTTCAAGTTGACTAATTCTTCGTAGAAGGTCAATATTCGTTACTGATTTTTGGTTATTAGCAGCATCTTCAGCACTTTCAAGTTCAGCTTGAAGACGTCTAATTTCTTGTTTTAATGTATAATTATCTTCATTTAAATCTTTAACTTTTTTATCTAAACTTCTAATGATATTATTGTATTCAGTATAATCTCTAATAATCATGTCTAAATACTTATCAACCTCTTGAGGACGATATCCTCTTGCATCAATTTTAAAATCATGTTCTAAAATTTCTTGAGGCGTTAAATAAATCTTATCGTTATACATTTTCCACACCTTCTAACGAAAAAATTATAGCAAAGTGTGTCACTATTTGTCAAGGTCAGCAAGTTTCTGAAAATCTAGCAAAATATCCGCAAAATCAAGCTCTAAAAGCATTTTATTCAAGATAAAATCTATATCCATTTTAGTATCACCAGTATTATAATACTTATGAAAATTTTCATTTTCAATAATATCGACAAAGTCAGTCATAAATTTCACAACTTTTTTAATTTAATGTCAGTTAACATTTTCATATTTATTTGGTATAATTTATAAAGGTGGTTAATGTGAATTATCCTGGCAATGTAAAAAAGACATACAAAAAAGCAATTAACTACGGTAATCGTGGGATGGATTTAGAAAATCTAATTAACATGATTAATGATTATTATGTAGAAAAGAATATTGCAATTATATATAAAAAACCAACACCTATTCAGGTTGTTAAATATGATTATCAAAAATCCAAAATAACTGATGCATATTACAAAAGTGCATCAACATTAGATTATAATGGAGTTTATAAAGGTTATTATATTGAATTTGATGCTAAAAATACTAATAAGAACTATTTACCATTATCAAATATTGCGGATCATCAAGTTCTACATATCAAAAGAATTATTAATCATAACGGAATTGCATTTTTAATTATAATGATTAACGATGAATGTTACCTACTTTCTGGGGAAAAATTGTTAGATTTTATAAAAAGTGAAACTAGAAAAAGTATTCCATACGATTATATTAAAGAAAAGGGACATAAAGTAAATTATAATTACTTAAAAGGGATTGATTATATAACAGCAGTTGATATCTTAATAAAGGAGAGATGTGATCGTGAAAAAGACAATCAAAAGTAAAACGGTTTCAACCGTTAAGAAAAATACTAAAAAACCGAGTAAATTAAAAGCCAAAATCAATCGTAAAATTAAAGAAAAAGGAATCAAGAGTTTTATTTGGTCAATGATTATGTGCATATTAATTACCGTAGCTAGTTTATGCTTAGCATTTGCCCTATACATAATAATTAGCGCTCCAAACTTTGATAAAGACTTACTTTACAAAAAAGAAGCCACAGTTATTTATGATATTAATGGCGAAGAATTAGCTAGAATTGGTCAAGAAAATCGTGTACTTATTACTTATGAGGATTTACCTCAAGTATTCGTAGATGCATTAATTGCTACAGAGGATTCAAGATTCTTTCAACACAATGGTTTAGACATAGCAAGATTTGCTAAAGCAACATTCCATCAATTGTTGGGTCAAAACCAAGGTGGTGCCTCTACTCTAACAATGCAGCTTATTAAAAACACTTATACAAGTTCTGAAGCTAGTGGTATTAAAGGAATCATTAGAAAGTTTACCGACATCTATATGGCAGTATTTAAATTAGAAAACTGTTATACAAAAGAAGAAATATTAGAATTCTATGCAAACTCATTATGGTTTGGACATGATGGCAACTTAAACTATACTGGTATTTACGGAGTAGAACAAGCTAGCCAACATTTCTTTGGTAAATCTGTTACTGAACTTACTTTAGCAGAAGCTTCCCTACTTGTTGGAATGTATCAAAACCCAGTTTTATATAATCCATATAGAAATCCTGAAGGATGCCGTAATAGACAAAAAATTGTTTTAAACTTAATGGTTAACCACGGATATTTAACAAATGAAGAAAAAGATGCAATCTTAGATATTAGTATTCAAAGTTTATTAAGAGATCCAGACGACGCTACTTCTGCCGCAGAAAATCAAGCTGTTATAGATTACATTTTAGATGAAGTTGCTGATGAAACAGGATTATCTCCATATAATACTCCAATGCAAATATATACTACTATTGATCCTGAAATCCAAGAATCATTAAACGCTATGGAACGCGGAGAAATATTTAAATGGTATAACGACTATGACCAAGAAGGAACTGTTGTTACAGATGTAGCTGACGGTTCAATTAGAGCTTTATCCGGAGGCCGTAATTATACGGCTCGAGGATTAAATAGAGCTACTGTTCAAAGACAACCTGGATCTACTGCTAAACCAATATTTGACTACGGCCCTTATTTAGAATATTTAAATGGTTCTACTGGTACATATTACTATGATGAACCATATACTTACACAAATGGAACAGGAATTGCCAACGCCGACCGTGAACACGAAGGTATGATTACAATGCGTCGTTCACTTGTTGGATCAAGAAACGTACCTGCTTTACAAGCATTCCAAGAAATAGCTAAAAAAGATATAAATTTAATTATTGATTTTGTTCACTCATTTGGAATCGATTATGGTTCAACATTATATGAATCAGCATCTATCGGAGGATTCGAAGGTGTATCACCAGTAGAAATGAGCGCTGCATATGGAGTATTTGCTCGTGGCGGTTACTACATTGAACCATACATTTTCACAAAAATCATTTATGAAGATGGCACATCATACGAACATAAATATACAAAAGAAAAAATTGTTAGCGAAGAAACTGCTTATATGATTACTGATATGTTAATTGATGCAGTTGAAGAAAACTGGAGCGGAAACAATGTATCTGTAAAAGGGACTGAAATCGCAGGTAAAACTGGTACTACATCAATCGACGTTAGTTCAATCAAACAATTAGGGCTATCTCCAGATACAATCATGGACTCTTGGTCAGTATCTTATACATCTGAATATGTAATTGCCCTATGGTATGGATATGACCAATTATCTAAAGAATATTATATGAATACTACGACAGGATGGCGTGCAAGAAGTTACTTAATGGAAGGCCTTGCAAAAAGAATTTATAGCACAAATAAAACATTTAAAAAACCTAGTGGTGTTATTGAAGTTGAAATTGAAAAATTCACTAACCCGCTTCAATTACCTTCAGAAAACACTCCTGAAGATATGATTATTACAGAATTATTTAGAGAGGGAACTGAACCAACTGAAGTTTCTACAAGATATGCAACTTTAAGTTCACCAACAAATGGCAAATACACAACTAAAGGAACTGAAGTAACATTAACTTGGACAGGAATTAATACTCCTGATGCAATAAGTACAACTTACTTGCAAGAATATTTCAACGATCATTTTGGACAATTTGCATCTAAATATTATGAAGAAAGAATCATTGAAAACGAAGAACAATTTGGAAGTTTAGGTTATACAATTTATAAAAAAGATCCGTTAACTGGAGAACTAACCAAATTATCTTGGGTTTCAGGAAATACATTTACTCAAACTGTTGAACCTGGAACTGCTACTACATTCGTTATCAAATCATCATACAGTAAATTTACTGCCAATGAATCAAAAGGATTAACTATTACTGTTGCAGCTATAGGAAACAATACTCCTGGAGAACCAAGTGACACCGAAGACACCCCAGTAATTACTCCTGACGAAGAAACTGGCGTTGTACCAGATACTGGATTAAATTAAAAAACTAAGGATTTTATTCCTTAGTTTTTTTGTGTTTGCAACCAATTAAGCATTTATCACAATTAGGATTTTTAGCAGTACAGATGTATCTTCCAAATAAAACTAATTGATGATTAACACGATTATAATCTTTTTCATCAAAAGCTTTCATAAGCTTTTTTTCAATTATATGAACATCATCTTTTTCCTTAGCTAGCCCAATTCTTTTTGAAACCCTTTCTACATGGGTATCTACAGCGATAGTAGGAACATCAAACAATTCCGATAAAACTACATTACACGTTTTTCTACCTACTCCAGGAAGACTTTCTAAGTATTCTCGATTATTAGGAACCTTACCATCATAATTTTCAAGTAAACTATTAGCTATTGCCTTCATATACGCAGCTTTTTTAGTATAAGAACCTAATGACTTAATAATCTTTTCAGTTTCTTTGATATCAAGATTGGCAATATCTTTTAAAGAGTATTTGTCAAAAAGTTCTTTAGTAACCATATTTACTCTTTTATCAGTACATTGAGCTGATAACATTACCGCAATTAAAAGCTCATAATCAGCATTATAATTCAGCTCACATACTGGGTTTTCAATCATTAAATTTAATTTTTCACATAAATCTTTATTCATCATCCAACCAATTGTACTCTAGTACACTAGTTTCAATGGTTACTTTATTATCATCTTTTTCAGACCTACTCTTTAGATGATTATTAACATCTTCCATCTTTTTAAACCCTTTTTTATTCCACTCAAATAGAATTTTATCAATATACCTTAAAGTGCTTACTCCATTATAGTTTGCTTCCTCTAAGGCACCTAAAATAAGTTCTTCTGCAAATCCGTTATCTAACCAAGCTTTAATAATCTCATAATCCATTCCCGATAAACTATGGCCATAATTTGCTTGAAACTTAGCAAATAGATCAGTCTTTTCTTTTTCCTTAGCATTCTTCGTAGCATTATCCTTAATTCCGCTATAAAGATTGTCTAAACTTACTTTATCAATAAGCTTACCACTTTCATTTTTAACAGAATTAAGAGTAATAAGTTTTTTATCCAAAAGACTCCCAAATGCATTTAGTACATCTTTTTCATTCAAGCAAGTTGCCTTAGCAACCTTCTTAACATCAAATGTTAATTCATATTCATTATCAAAATACATAAGAACAATAAATTCATTTAATGATAAATTGTGCTTAAGAGTTTCTTTTAAAAATAAAGTTTCTACAACGTACTTCTTATTGTCCTTATTCATTTTGTCCACTTTCTCAAGATATATTTCTTTATCTCGTATTTTTTATTTTTTAATCTAACATTTAATATTTCAATTTTAACGTCAGTAATAATATCGCTGATTAATTTTCCAGGCTCTACATTTAATAGTTTAATAATTTCTGATCCTGTGATATCTATATCTTTCATGCTTTTAATTGGCATTACTTTATATCTCTTGTTAACTACTTGGTGACTTATTCCTAGAATTTCTCCTGCTACTAAACATAAGTATAATCCATAGTTAAATAGTTCAAAATTGCCTATCTTTCCTATTTTAACAAGAGTCTTAATCTTACTAATATTGTCACTTTCAGTTTTAGAAAATTTAACTTTAGAGCAATCTATTTGTGCCCACATTCCTAAAATATCCGATGTGAAAACAACATTATTATAAGATAGTCCAATTACTTTGTCTATACCAGTTTTATTAAGAATTTGTAACCCTCTTAAAGCATGCTCACTACATAAAATTTTTGATAGTTCCTCTTTAATTCTTTCACTACTTAAAAGACCTACTAAATCTGAATTCCTACATATTGATTTATATGTTTCTCTTTCAATTTCAAAATCTAAAATAGTTGCAAATCTAATAGCTCTTAACATTCTAAGAGGATCTTCTTCAAATTTCGTATCAGCTTCACCAATAATTTTTACTTCTTTTTTATTTAAATCTTCACGTGCATTAAGTAAATCAATAATATTACCATTCTTATCCATACAAAAAGAATTTATTGTAAAGTCTCTTCTTTTTATATCTTCAAATAAATTATTGATGTACTCTACTTCAACAGGTCTACGATTGTTATACTTTTTCTCTTTACGATATGTAGTTATATCTATGTTATATTTTTTTATTTTTAAATTAAATCCTCCATAACCATTGCTATTTTGAGTTAATCCAAAAATTTGTTTTAAATTCATTGGTAATGCATTTGTACAGATATCAACATCATACGAAGGCTTTCCTAAAAGTAAATCACGAACAAAACCGCCTACTATGTAAGCTTCATATCCTTCATTTTCAATTTTCTTAAGTATATTTTTAATTATTTTGTCCATGTGTCCTCCACGTATCATTTTAACACAAATTTCTCCTGCATAAAAGGTTGATAAAAGCCGAATTTTGTAACTCGGCCTCTTAATTAATCTTCTTTAAAGAAATCTCTTTTATTAAATCCCGCGGTCATAAATCTCCATGCAGCCTTCCGTGTTGTTAACCATTCGATTCTTGCATCATTTTTTGTATTTTTTAACATCCCATTTACTAAAAAGTTTGCTACTACATCCGGATAATCTCCTAAAATGTTATATACCTTCTTTGTCTTTTCAGATAGAGTTATTTTCTCTTTATCTCCCAAAGCATTTTTTAAAAAATCAGTAATCATTATTCCGGGACTTAATTTACCAACAATTACTCCAGTATTTTTTTCAGCACTTTCTTTTGCTAAAGCTGATGTGAAATATGTTATAGCTCTTTTACTAGTTCCATATACCGAAAGTCCTAGCATCATAGCGTCATTACTTCCATAACCTTCGACATTATAGATTGCTCCATGTTTTTGTTTAATCATCTCTTTCATAATAAGCTTAGAGCCAATCATAGCGCCTTTTAAATCAACATCTAATACCATATTAATTTCGGCTTCAGATAGTTCCCAAATAGCTTTTTCTGGTTGATTAACACCAGCATTATTTATCCAAATGTCAATTACTCCGAAATTAGTTTGAGCAAATTCAATTAATCTTTGAATATCTTCAGAACTAGTGACATTACATGGTAAACTCACCACTTTAGCTTCACTTGGAATCTTTTCTAGTTCTACTTTTGCTACTTCTAAAGCATCAACATTTAAATCGCTAATTACCACATTAACATTATTTTTTCTAAACACTTTAGCCATTTCAAAACCTAAGCCACGTGCACTTCCTGTAATTACAACAGACTTCATAATATCACATCTTTCCTATCTAAATTATATCAAATAAAAATATTAAAACTTTATAATAATAGCATTATTTGACAGCTAAATTTTACTATTTATTCTTTTGTTGCTGTTTAATATCCAAATAATCTTTACCATACAAAACTTTATCAGTGACAAACGTTCCTGTACTAGCATCAAATGCAAACCTCATCGCTGGTAACTCCGGATCTTTCATTATTGCATTTTCTTCAGGATGCACCATCAATGAAAAATACGGTCGCAATTCCCATAATAAATCACTTATTTCCTCTGCCAATTGATAGTGATTGTAATAATAACCAGGAATAACACGATATTTTACAGGACTATCCATAAGATTATTTTTAATTGCTAAATCGATAATAGCATTTACGATTGCTACCGGATTCCCAGACGCATGACAAGCTATCGCTTTTTTATGCGCCTCGCTATACACTAGCACACCAACACAAGTAGCTAATGAAGATGTTCCAACAATCGGACATTCTTCTGTTGATATGACAATTTCGTCCATTGATGCCAACATCGTTTTCTTAGTTAATTCTATTTTCTCATCCATATATATCACTTAACTAAAGTATATCATAAAAAAAGAATCACTACTTAGTGACTCTCTAATTTTTACACATTAAATACGAGTTGTTTTTAATATATTCTTTAATTTTATTATTATCTGCTTTTCTTATTTTGAAAAGTGATACATCAGTATAATAAACCTCTACTTTAGTATCATTTGGAATATCAATTTCATGAAATGATGCAAAAGAAGTTTTACTGCCATTCATTAATTTTGCCATTCCTTCCCAAGTTTCCCAATGACTTCTTCGTTTGTTTATCAGCATAATATTTGACCGAAAGAAAATTAAAGTCTTATCATCATTTTTTACTTCTACAAAATCACCGCCTACAACGCTCAAACCTTCAACTCGATACACCAAACTATCATTTTCAAAATAACAACGCATTACTCTTTCATCATATCTAACAGGTAATTCTAAATAAAGTATATTAAAACCAATAATATACACTACAAAAGCAATAAGTGGAATACTTAAAGCAATAATGATTTTCTTTCGTTTTTTTGAAATACGTTTAGATTCATCAATAACATTAACTAAGTTTTCTTCAGCCCTTTCTTTATATAATATATTATCTATTTTTTCTCCCGCCAAAATATCATTGATAGAAACTCCTAATATCTCTGAAAGTGGTTTTAATAGTGACATATCCATTAAGCACAACCCCCGCTCCCATTTGCTAACGGCATTTTTAGATACTCCCAACTTTTCCGCTAATATTTCTTGTGTCATATTATTTTTTTTGCGATACTCAGCAATAAATTTACCAATCTTTTCTTGATTCATAACATCCCTCTTTTCATATTAATCTTATAATACATATTAATACAGTTAAACATACCAAAGGTTTACTTAATAAAAAAAGAACTACATATGTAATTCTTCTTATCCTTTAAAACTTGCATCAACATAACAAATTGGTTTACCATCTTTATGACACTTTTGTTCCCAGTCAGTCATAATATTTTTTATTGGATTTTCATCATTATGTAAATCTAAACTTACTCTATCAAAAGAATACCAATATTGAGATAAGCTTTCTAATGAATAAGCAAATAAACCTTTGTTATCAGTTTTCAAAATAATATGTTTATCTTTCTTAAAAATACGATCATATAATTTTAAATAACCAACATGAGTAAATCTTTTCTTTTCATCAATCTTCTTTGGCCACGGTTCTGAGAAAGTTAAATAAATTGTATCTATTTCTTTACCAAAGAAATTAATAATATCTTTAGCATCTGCATTAATCAGTTTTAAATTAGGTAACTTTTGATTAACTAAACGATCTACTGCCATCACCATTTGCGAAGCATATAGCTCAAGTCCAATAAAGTTAATATTAGGATATGTACGAGCCATATTAATAATAAAGTCTCCTCTACCCATTCCTAATTCTAAACAAATTGGATTCTTATTTCCAAATAAATCATTCCATTTATTTTTATATTTCGTAGGTTCATTTACTACATATGAACAACTTCTTACGATTCTATCAGCATCTTTTACTACATTATATTGCATAAAATCACTTCCCTTTCATTATTATATCATAAATCTAATTATCTTTATATCTTTTACCATTAACGATTGGATTCAAGTCTCTAACCTTAACATTTGGTATATTTGTAACTGGAATATCATTAAGTTTCTTATTTTCAAATTCCTTAATTAAGTTATTTAATTCTTTATTATTCTTTTCTTTAAAAAGCTTTAAAATTGCTTCTTCATCGTATGTATAAAGATCTTCATAAGAAATATATTTTTGATCAATCGCCATTTGCGTAATTTTTGCAAGCAAGTGCATCATATAATTATCTTCATTCGAATGACAATAAACATCTATACTTTCACTAACCTCGACAACTTTCTTTGCAACCTCTAATGATTTAAAGCCTATTTCATCTTCATTAGACTCATTTATAAACATCTTCATGTTATCAACAATATTATCAATATCTTTTTTCAATATGTTTTTTGTCCATGCAATCCCCGTTAAAATTACGCCATCAATTCGATCCGCACACACTTTAGGACGATCATTATCTACAACAGTATATTTTTTAAAATTAATAATATCATTTAAATCAATTTGATCTTCTTTCAAACATTTAGATAAGTAATTATCGTTTCTTAAAATTACTTCAGTATATTCTTCCGTACTTTCTTGTTTTTCATAATCTCCATTCATATAATCAATTACATGAGAAAAACAAGGAGTGGCTACATCATGAAATAAAGCGGCAATCGTAGCGCACTTATTTTTTGTTAGTTTATATGTTAATAAAGCCACTGATAAAGAATGATCAAATCTACTTATGTACTCTTTAAAAGAATAAATGTCTTTTGAAGCATAATCCATCCCACAAAAATATCCTACTTTTTTTAGCCTAACCAAAGATGGACATTTTAAATATTTTTCTAAAAATTGAGGCACATCCCCAAGTTGAGTTAAATAATATCCTAATAACATAATCATCCTGCTTTCATACTTATTATAACAAAAAAAGAACCATTATAAAGGTTCTTTAATTTTTTATGGTGCCTTGAGGGTTTAGATACCGAACCCTATATAAATATATTTGCACCACTTCAGTACAAGCAATTATACTACATATATTCCTAAAAGTTAATATTTTTGTAACAATTAAATAACTAATTTTTGCAACAAATATTTTTCATCTATTTATGGAATTAATATTTCTTTTAAACCATCTTCCATATTTATTTTTGTAGGTATAATGTATTTAGCATCTACTTTATGAGAAATTAAATTCGTTATAACTTTCATCGCTCTTGATCCATCAAACCATAATGGATTGTCACTATTCTCTCTTATTTTATCTAAAGATGTGATTAAGGCATCTCTGTCATAATTATCGCTCATTTTTCTTGTAATCATATATTTTTGATTTTCAATTTCATACAATGTATTTTTTTGTAAACCATATCTTGCATTATTATACCAATATAAGTGATCTCCGCCAGCTAAAATTAAAACATCTGCTTTTACATTTAGACTCCCAATCAAATCATCAACATGATTATAAACTTCATCAAAAGTACATGTTGGAATATCATCCTTTAAACTACTAAATTTATTTGTAATATCAACAACGCCAAAATCATAATACTTTTTTTCTATAACTTTTCCATTATTAACAAAGATTAGTTCAATAGAACCACCGCCACCAATGAACACGCATAAATTGCCATCATATTTTATATTATTATAACATCCTAATGCTGTATATTTTGCTTCATCTTCTTGAGATACTACTTCAATTTGTAAATTAAATTTTTCTTTCAAATTTTTATTAATTTCGTTTAACTCTTGCTCAGTTATATTTCGAAATATACTGCAACCATAAATATTAACATTTTCAGTATATTCTAAAGCAAATTTGATAACATCATATAATTTATCTAAATCGGAAGATTGAATTTTATTTTCCTTTTTATAGTTTTTCTTAAATTCTATAGTCATATTATTTTCACTAATTAAATTATCATCTTCATAAATATGTGTCTTGGTATTGTTACTACCAATTTCAATTATCGCAATTTTTTTTACCATATTGTCCTCCATAAATTCTAAAATAATTATATCATTATTTTAGAATTTTTTAACATACAAAAAGTCTCTTGATATTCGAGACTTACCATAAAGAAGACAAAAAATCTCCACTTCTATACTGAAGTGGAGACACCTTAACTGAACCATGGGTTCAGATTGATTACTCATGGTGCCCTAAAGGAAGAAGTAAAACAACTTCTAAAAATTCATATAGGTTTAAGGTTTTATATTTTTCTTACTTTTTCTAATTTTTTTTATATATTCATCTAGGTTCAAAGAACTAACACGATTAATAAATTTATCAATCATATTCTTTGGAAGTATACAATTTTGGTAAGGAACTCCTGGATAATATTCACTTGGATAATTTGTATAATCATCTTCAGTTATGTGATATTTTTCTGGTATATAAGTATTCAAACAATCATAAGCAAAATACAAATCCTTACAGAATGATTCATAACTATTGTTTAATAAATATTCTGTAGTAAAACATTCCTCAAAAAACAAATAATCAGTAACCAAATGTAAGAACCAACCTAATTCAAAATCACTTAGGGATTCATGTTCTGCTAAAAATTTATATAAATTAACTTTCCCTCGTACATGACTAACATTATCACTTCCACGATTAATATCTGTGTAATGTGATTTACCGTTATCATCTACTGTATCAGGATACAAAGTACCATCAATTACATTTTTATAATTCAAGAATGTATTTTTTTCCAAATATTTTTTAGCAATGGCTAAATGAATCACTGGAGATGCCATTTTTTACCACCTTTCTTTAAAGATAACTTAATTATTAGTAAATTGATTATGTCAATTTGCAAGTGTGTTTCTAAATTAGAAAAAAATTTAATTAATATAATATATTTTATCATAAATTTTCACATTATAAAACTCGAACCACAAAAGTTCGAGTTTCCTATCAATATGGTGCTCGTAGTCGGACTCGAACCGACACTTCTTCGCAGAAAGCAGATTTTGAGTCTGCCGCGTCTACCAATTCCGCCATACAAGCAGGTAACATTAGTATACCATAATTTTTGGAAATATGTTACTTAATGTTTTCAGTATATTTACTTTTGTATAATTCAACTTCACCTTCAGGCGTTTCTTGAATAGATATATCTGGCAAATCATTGATTGAGGCTAATCCAAAATAATCTAAAAATTCCTTTGTTGTTTTATATAAATTCGGATGTCCTGGTAAATCACTTTTACCACAAACTTTTATTAAATCTTTAGCCATCAATTTTCTAATTAAAAACGATGATGCAATTCCTCTTAATTCATCAATTCTAACTCTTGTTATTGGTTGATTGTAAGCAATAATCGCTAACGTTTCTAAAGCAGCTTGGCTAAGAGTAGAATTCGGATTTGTTGTAATTAGTTTTTGATAATATTCAATATGTTCCTTTTTTGTGGTTAATTTAAATGAATCTGCTAAAAAGCTAATACGAATACCACGCGATTCTTTTTCATATTCAGTTTGCAATTCCTTTAATAACTTTCTTGCTTCATCTTCTTCGATTTCTAATATTTTGCAAATTTGATCTAGAGTAATACCTTCATCCCCTACAACAAATAGCAAACCTTCTAATACTGCTATCTTATTCATCCATTACCTCTATAAATATTTTACTAAAATTTTTATCTTGCGACAACAAAACCTCTTTATTCTTACTCATTTCTAAAATAGATAGTAACGTTACTACTAATTCTTCTCTACTATAATCACTAAATAAATTTGTAAATTCGACTTTTCTTTGAACCTTTAATAAATCACGAATAAAGTTTGTTTTATCTTTAATACTTAATTCTTTTCTAGCAATTTTAGTATTCGTAGGTTTCTTGTACTCAAATCTTTTTTGCATTTCTAAAAAAGCTTCAATTAAGTACTTAATATCCATCCCGGAACCTACAACAGTTTCTTCCGGAGCATATTCCTTTAAACTTTCAGGTAGTTTAGTAAAATACCCTTGTCTTTTTGTTTCCAAAAGACGAAAATCATTACTTATATTTTGATATTTTTCAAATTCAATAATTCTATTACGTAAATCTTCTTCAGAATTTATTTCATAAGTATCATCATTTTCTTCATCATCAAATCCCAATAGTAATTTACTTTTTAAATGAATTAACTCAGATGCCATAATTAAATATTCACTTTTACTATCTAAGTCATTACGATCTAATGAGTTTATAAATTCAATATATTCATCTATGATTATTTTTAAGTCAATTTCATAAATGTCCATTTCATGCTTTTTAACCATATGCAAAAGCAGGTCTAATGGACCTTGAAAATCATTAATATTTAAATTCATATGTGCCCCCTAACTACACTCGAAAAGCACTGACTCCATTATAAAATTCACTACTCTTGGTGTTGTTTCTTTGTCAAAATAATACTCATAATCTATTTTGTCTTTTGTTTGAGAATAGTCAACTTGTAATTTATACCATAAATAGCTTGATAATTCAGACAACTTAGCATTAACGCCATTTACATCGCCATATCTTACAACCATATTATTATATTCTTCATACAAAACACTATAATTTTCACTATCTTTGTAAACAATATTCGAGTGATTTACTAAATTTAACTTATTATCAACAAATGTGTATGTCAATTCTTCTCTATCTTTTGTACATTTTAATATTGCATTACCAGCTTCATCAGTAACTAAATCAATATATGTATATTCTTCTTCAGGAATTTGCTTAATATTAAAATATAAAGCACCCTCTTTAATATTAAATGAATATTCTTTTGTTGCTTCAGAAACAAGACTACCTTTGATAGCAACACTATTTAAAATCATATTTTCTTCAGTATTATTGTCATATGTTGAAAAATATAATTCCAATTCATCTAAATTAATATTTTTAGAACCTGAATTAGTTACATTAAATGTTAATACATTGTTAATATACGATATTGCTGTAAATTCAAGGTCATCTACAGTTACATTTAAATCAGTACCAAATTTATAATATGTTTCTGTAGTCTCTTCATTTTCTCCAGTTTCATCTTCATTAGGATTCACAACTGTATTATTGGTAGTTCCCATTCCGCTTGGTGCCATGGCTGAAGATCCAGACATATATTCTTGATACATTTTATTAAGTTCTGGTAAAAAATAGATTATTCCAATAAATAAAGCAAACAGGAAAAGTACACCTATCCATCCATATTTATTGTCTTTAACTCGGCCAATTGTAACAGCCTCTAATGGTTTCCCATTAATGTCAACCTTTTTCTTCTTACCCATATTTATCACCTAATATCATAACTAATTATACTATAAGTTGTAGGTTAAAACAAGAAAACAGTTGCCAAATAAAAATTTATTTGTTATAATCTATCTTGTATTGGCGCTGTAGCTCAGTTGGCTAGAGCATCCGGTTCATACCCGGCAGGTCGTGTGTTCGAATCACACCGGCGCTACCATTTAAAATTAACTAGATTTAATATCTAGTTTTTTTATTTTTAGAGACCATTTACATAATAGTCATAAAGTAGACAAAAACGATTATATATGTTATAATTAACGAAGTTTAAAAGAACTTTAATTTATTCAAGAAAGAAGGAAATTATGAAAACAGATTTAGGCGAGACGTCTATAATTGCTTTAGGTGGTCTTGGTGAAGTTGGTAAGAATATGTACGTAGTTACACATGATGATGAAATCATTATTATCGATGCTGGCGTACTATTTCCTGAAGACGACTTACTAGGAATCGACTATGTAATTCAAGATGTTACTTATTTAAAACAAAACGAAAACAAAATTAAAGCTTTAATTATTACCCATGGTCACGAAGACCATATCGGAGGTATACCATTCTTACTTCAAACAGTTAAGATACCTGTAATATATGCTCCGAAGATTGCTTCTGACTTAATTAATAAGAAATTAACAGAAAGAAACATTCCATATAAAGATATCGAAATTATTGATAAAGACTTGGTGTTAAAATTTAAACATTTTGAAATAGAATTTGTTAATACAACTCACTCTATTCCAGATAGTTTTGCACTTGCTATTCACACTCCAAATGGTTTAATATTTGAAACTGGAGACTTTAAATTCGATTTAACTCCTATTGGTCCAATGGCAGACGTTCACAAAATGGCAAAACTTGGAGCTGAAGGTGTTAAATTATTATTAAGTGATTCAACAAATGCTTTATCCGAAGGTTTTTCAAAAAGTGAATCATCTGTAGACGGGACATTAAATGATATTGTTTCAAGACATCATGGTCGTGTAATCATTGCAACATTTGCATCAAACATCTTTAGAATTAAACATATCGTTGAAACATGTAAACAATATAATCGTAAGATTGTAGTGTTTGGAAGAAGTATGGAAAACGCTATTGAGTTAGCACTTAACAATAATTTGATTAGTGATAAAACTCAATTTATTGATGCGTATCAAGCTAAGAATTTAAAAAGAAATGAAGTTTGTATTCTTTGTACAGGTACTCAAGGAGAACCTTTAGCGGCACTTTCAAGAATCGCTAACGGAGTGCATAAACAAATATCTCTACTTAACGACGACTTAGTAATTTTCTCATCAAGTGCTATTCCTGGAAATGCTGATAGTATTAATAAAATTATTAATAAGCTATACTTAAAAGGCGTTCGTGTATTTACAAACACTGAATTTAGTGACATTCATACATCTGGACACGCTAAAGAAGAAGAACTAAAATGGATGTTTAGATTAATGAAACCTGAATACTTTATGCCAATGCATGGTGAATTCAGAATGTTGAAAAAACATGGTGAAATCGCCGAAAAATGCGACGTTCCTAAAGAAAATATTATTATTGCTGAAAACGGCGATGTAATTAAACTTAAGGATGGTAAAGTATACAAAGAAGGGACCGTTCCTGCGGGTGATATCTATGTTGATGGATCACGTATTGGTGATGTTGGTTCTGTTGTTATTAAAGATCGTAAACTAATGAGTCATGATGGAATTTTAATTGCTATCTTAAATATTAACACATTAACAAGAAAATTATTAATTAAACCTAATGTTACTGCTCGTGGATTTGTTATGGTTAATGAAAATCAAGAATTAATGAATAAGATTGAAACTAAAATTTCTCAAATAGTTTATGACTATTTATCTAAATCAATCTATAGTTATACAGACTTAAAAAATCAAATTATATTTGAATTACTTCCATACATTAACGAATTAACCGGCAGAAGACCTATTATTCTTCCTGTTATTATGGAAGTTAACCAAGCATAAAGACTTTGAAAAAAGTCTTTTTTTATTGCATAGAAAAAGAAGAAACTATTTAGCTTCTTCTTGTGCTCTTGTTTCTCTGATAACAGTAATTTTAATAGTACCAGGATATTGCATTTCTTTTTCAATTTGTTCTTTCATATCTCTAGCAATCTTATAACTTGTTGCATCATCAATCATATCTGGTTTAACCATTACTCTTACTTCTCTACCAGCTTGCATTGCATATGTCTTTTCAACACCTTCATAAGAGTTACCAATACTTTCTAATTGTTCTAATCTCTTAATGTAGTTTTCTAAAGAATCATTTCTAGCACCAGGCCTTGCGGCACTTAATGTATCTGCTACTTGAACTAAAACTGCAATAATTGTCTTAGGTTCAGCATCACCATGGTGAGATGCAATTGCGTCTAATACTGTTGGATTTTCGTGGTATTTCTTAGCAAAATCATATCCAAGTTCAACGTGACTTCCTTCAACTTCGAAATCAATTGCTTTACCAATATCATGAAGTAATCCCGCTCTTTTAGCAAGAGATATATTTTCTCCAAGTTCTGCAGCTAACAATCCTGCTAAATTAGCAACTTCAATCGAATGTTTTAATGCATTTTGACCATAACTTGTACGATAATTTAACTTACCTATTAAAGTCAATAATTCCGGATCAATCTTTGTTAACCCTAAATCATTCATCGTTTTATTACCAAGTTCTGTTATTTTATTGTTGATATCTTTAACAGTTTTGTCATATACTTCTTCGATTCTTGCTGGATGAATTCTTCCATCCTTAATCAAAGTATCTAATGTAATCTTTGCAATTTCTCTACGAAGAGGATCAAATGATGAAATAACAATTGCCTCTGGTGTATCATCAATAATTAAATCAACACCTGTAATAGATTCAATGGTACGAATATTTCTACCTTCTCTACCAATTAGTCTTCCCTTCATATCATCATTAGGTAAGTCAATAGTACTTACAGTTTGAAGTCCAACTACATCATCAGCATATCTTTCCATTGAATTAACAATTAATTGTTTAGCCTTTTCATTAGCTTCAAGTTTAGCTTTAGACATTTCTTCACGAATGTATTCAGCAACCTCTTTACTAATTTCATTTTCTACACGGCTCATAATTTGTGCTTTAGCTTTATCTTTACTAAAGCCAGAAATTTTTTCTAATTGCTCCATTTCTTCTTTTAATAGAGCATCCATTTTTGCCTCTTTTTCTTGGATATTTTGAGCTCTAACTAATAAATTATTTTCTTTTTCGTCTAAAGATGCATCTCTTTTTTGTAGCATCTCTTCTCTTTTATCAAGACTATTTTCACGGCTAATTAAGCGATCTTCGCTTTGTTTAAGTTCTGCTTTTTTCTCTTTAATTTCAGCATCTGTTTGTTGTTTTAATTTAAAAGATTCTTCTTTAAGTTCTAAAAGCGAATCTCTTTTTTGTTTGTCTGCCTCTTTTTTAGCATCTTCAATAAGTTTATTAGCTTTACTAATGCGACGTTTATTAATTATAGTAAAAATTACAGCTACTACAATCGCACCTAGTATTAATCCAATAACAAGAGTTAAAATGGAATTCTTTGTAAAATCCATTTTTCCTCACTTTCTTTTATTTAGTAATTTGCATCATTGCAAACTCCCATAATTTAATTATATAGGTTTTTGGCCTGATTATCAAGAATAAAAAAAAGAGATTATAATGTTAATAATCTCTTAAACTCTTCTTGTCTTCCTAAAAAAATTGCCATTAAATGTTTTTTAACATTTGGATCCATACATATTCTACCATTTGTATGATCAAACATTTCTATAACTTTTCTATATTCATCATCATATGCAAGTCTTTCCATTAATGGTTTTGCATATTCAGGATATTCAATATAAAGTTGAAGCATTCTTGGATCTACACCAATTCCAACATACCCTTCATCATCTAGAGAATACGGACAAGCAGCTTCCCAATCTAATGAAGAATCATCTAATATATATCCGCTCGGAGTTTTAACAATCCCTAAACTTTTCTCACAATCGAAGAATGTAGCAGGTCTAATTCTTTTAACTTTACGACCATGTAATCCCCAATATCTTGGATTATTAACACTTCCATCTGCTAAAATTTCATAACACATATTCTTAGGATTTCCATCAATTTGTTTTGTATGGAAATCAAAAATGTATTTATTTATTGTACCCTGAATAGTTTCCTCTACTCCATCAACAGTAGCAAATTCATGTGATATAAAATCTAATAATGAATGCATACAATATGGACCATAAGCCGGATAGTTAGATATTCTTGGATTAAGTAAGTCACTCACTAATAAATAATTATATTTAGGATCTTGATAATTCGGAGATATTAAACCTAATTTATTAGGTCCTTTTTTACCTCCAACTTCTCTTTCACTAATGTATGCAAGGGAATATTGGGCCATATCAAATCCTAATAATTTACCATATTCTTCGCAAAACATTTCAGTAAACATTCTAGTTTCTTCACGTTCTTTAAAATAACATAATTGTCCTTTGATAATAAACCAACTAGATTTTTCTTTTAAATGTTCAGGTTCAATTTTAACCATTGTTTTTAAATCTTCAAACGGAACTCGTTCTAGTTCATAGTGTGGAATCACACTTTCATTAAATTTCATACAAAAACCCCCTTTTGTAATTGGGAGTTATTATAATACAAAACTTAAAATAATGCAAATATTATATTACATATAAGAATATTGCAAAGAAAAATAAGATACTTGCAGCTAGAACAAATAAATGGAAAATAGCGTGCATATATTTATGTTTTTTACCAATTCCATAGAAAATTGCTCCAATTGTATATAAGCTTCCGGCAGCAAGCATTAAATAAATACCTGCAATATCCACAGATGCAAGTAATGATTTAAATGAAAAAATAATCATCCATCCCATTACCAAATATAATACCATTGATAATTTTTTATACTTTTTAATATTAATTGAGTTTAATACAATACCAAGAATTGCACATCCCCAGTTGATACCAAAAATAGTCCACCCTAATGCTTTTGGTAAAGCTACTAAAGCAAATGGCGTATATGTTCCAGCGATTAGCAAGAAAATACTGCAATGATCAATTATTCTAAATATTCTTTTTGCATTGTTTATTTTAAGAGAATGATATAAAGTAGACATCGTATATAAAATAATAGAGGTACTACCATAAATAACACTACTTACTACAGCGTACGCATTATGATGTATAGCACTAAATACAACACATAAAACTAAAGCCGCAATTGAAAGCAAACTACCAACACCATGACTAATAGCACTCATAAGTTCTTCTGCAAGTGTATATTTTGGAATCTCAACTTTGTCTTTTAACGCCATAATATCGCCTCATTTCTTTTGATATTTTATCATTTTCAAGACTTAAACTCAACCAATAAAAAAAGAACTTTTTGTGAAGTTCTTTTTATTATTTCATTTTCTTATTGATGTCGTTTGTGTTTCTCCAGATCATAATTAGCATTAGTGATGCTTCATAAGCCACTCTTACAACCACATTACCTAAAGTAATCATTAATAAGAATGCTAGGAAACTACTTCCAATAAAGTTAAATGAAAATAAAGTTATAAAGATTGTTAATATAACATACGTAACTTTAAGAATATCTTCAATTAACATTTTCTTGAAATTCAAGAAATCTTTAATCCAACTTAAAAACTTATTTTCAACTTTCTTATTTGGTTTTAAAAATAAGAAATATACAACGATACCTCCGATAATAGCAAGAACAAGTGCTACTGCAGTCCAAACAACTGAACCTTGAATACTACTTCCCAAAGAACTACCGCCGTATGAATAACCGTAATCGTACATATTTATATTACTCCTTTCATAATAAATATATCATAATTAGTGCATTTCTAAAAGTTAAAATTTCACAAATTCTTAACAATTATTTTTTAAAGCAATCGGTATTTTATATGTGGTAACACTTTCATCTTTCATCGTCGCATTAATTTCTAAATATAAAGATGATTCCTTAAACTTCTTACATACTGCCGAATAATTATCAACATTAATTTCTACATCTTTTAAATATTCCTCTAAAGTAACATCTTGTTTAGCAAAATTACATTTACTTACTAATGTGATGGTATCACCGTAATCCTCATATAAATTGCATTCAATCTTTTCGTAAACAGTATTATTTTCTTTTCCACAATAGTTTATATTAGAAATATATATTGAAGTTTTGTCATAATTATAAGCTGCACTACCATTAATAGTAAAATCTTTACACGTAGTACTTATTGTTTTAAATTCAAAATCATGATGATGACGATTATAATAAATTACACCCCAAATAAGAAGCCCTAAAAGAATTAAAACAACTGGAATTAACATCAAGAACCACTTCTTCTTAACATCTTTTTTTTGGCCTTCGAGTAATTCTTCAATATTAACATTAAATGTTTTACTAATTAGTTGTAATGTAGATATATCAGGTAAACTCTTTCCAGTTTCCCATTTGGAAACAGCTTGATATGTTACACCAAGCATATTTGCAAAGTCATTTTGAGTAAGGTTATTATTCTTACGAATATCTTTAATAAATTGTCCAATTTTTTCTTGATTCATAATATTACCTACATTTTTCTTAAGTATTATATCATTATTTTTTTAATAAAAAAAGCTTAGTCTATGCTAAGCCTTAACAGTTTTCATTTTGTTCAATAAGTTGAGAATTTAAATCATCAATTTGTCTTTGATAATCATTTATGATTTTTTCATAATAGTTACGAATTGTATTTACCTCTTGCTCATGAAGATAATTTTCATTATTTCTAGCATCTAAATTACTTTGTAATTTTTCAATATTTTCTCTAGAAGTATAAATCTTTGTTACTAATACTTCTCTATCTCTTACCTCATATTTATTTAAATCTTTAATATAGGCATTAATCATATCAAATATTTTATACTCTGATGGATATGCTGTTAAATAAATATAACTAGAATTATAACTATGCGTATCAACTTCCAAATACTTAGAGTGTAACACTTCTACTATTATATTTTTATTATTAGAAATAATATATTCAACATCATTTTTATAGTATTCAAGATCTAGTACTAGCTCATCATTCATATCTATTTCAATGGTGGTTGTTATCTTTTCATTTTCACTTAAATTAGGAATATATTTAATATTTGTTAATCCAATTCCAACAATTCCTCCGCCTACGCCTAATAAAACAACTGCACAAATAAATAAAATTGCCAAGAAATTTTTCTTACACTTCTTACTTATTATAAAGTTAAATATAATATTTAAAATAACTAGGTTAATTATTATTGCTGAGAAAATACAGATAATTGATCCTCCAAATAATAGTTTTGCATCTAAATATAAAAATGGAATAACGATGGCAAAAGCTAGTACAATTAAAGAAATTATCCCGAACACACCTAAACCTAATGCAATCAACTTAATTCCCCACAAAGCACATTTAAGTAAACCGCTTAAGAAACGATATCCTGAATGATTAGGGTCTCTAATAACTACCTTTTCCTGTTTTTTACTTAATTCTATTTTTTTATCTTCTTTTACTTGAACTTCCTCATTATATGAAGTAACTACCTCTAAAGGTAAGTCCTTCTCTTCTTTTACTATAACAAAATAATCCAAATATCTTATTTTAAAAATGTGTAAAAAAATCGCTAAGAAAAGAATTATGGAAATAACTAAATAAATTGCTTCAAATATATTTAATAAAACCCAATATGCATTCTCTGTAATAAAGCCAAATAGTTTTCTAAATATTTCCGAAAAAAATGCACCTAAGAAAAAGAATAGTAAAAACAGACCAATTGCTATAATCGCTTGTTCAAACAAGCATTTAATTTTAGCTTTAAACTTCAACGCACTAAACATATCAATGGTTTTAGTAATAAAGCTAAAGAAATCATCTACATATTTATTAATATTTGCTTTACTTTGTTTACTCTCCCTAACATCAGTTAAATCTGATTTCATTAACTCATCCATATTCAAATTAAACAGATCACATATTTGTATCACTTTATCCATCTCTGGATATGCTTGACCCGATTCCCATTTGGATACCGATTGTCTTGAAACTCCAAGCTTTTCTGCCAATTGTTCTTGAGATAAATTATTTTCTTTACGAATCTTCTTTATATTTTCTGATAAATTCATATTTTCTCCTTTCATGACCAAATTATATGTTATGAACATGGTTGCGAACTACCAATTTTTAGTTGTTTTTTGTTAATTTTCGGTTGCATTTTTATATTTACATACTAAAAAAAGGCTACAAATTATATGCAACCTATTTTATCAAACTATTTTCAACCAAATACGGAACGACTTCATTTTTAAGAGTATTAGATAATATATCTTCACCCATCGTAGTATCATACCACAAAAAGCTTTCGATCTCTTCAGAGGTAGTTAGTTCTCCTTCTAAATCGCCATTATACTTATACACATAAAAATGAATTTTTAAATTAGGATCACTAGTCGCAATTTCATCAAAATCCATAACAAACTCAAAATTACTTTCATCAAACTTGGCTACTGCACCCAGTTCCTCATGACATTCTCTAATGGCAGCTGCTAAGGTAGTCTCATTTTCTTCAACTCGGCCGCCAATCATTTGATAAGTTGGTCTTTTTCTTGGCTTATCAATTAAAACTTTAGAATCTCTAATAAATATTGTTCCTACTACTTTCATATTTTTCTCCTATCAATATCCCATTTAGCTTTTTGAGTTTCTAAATACCGAGAACTACTATCATCTAATTCCACAACTCCATAATCATGAGTATACTCTACTAAATTACCTGAAAAATCATAATATGTTTTCCATATTCCTGGCTCACAAGCAACTTTCATAGACAAATCAGAATTACATCTTTTTGATAAATAATCATTAATTGTTTGAGTTGCAATCTTAGATATAGGCTCTGTTACATCTACAATCAATGCTACATAGGAATTATTATTTAATAATTTTTTAAAATATCTAATAAACGAATCTAATGATAAAAACGAAATTGGCAGTTCTACAAAAGAACCAGTAAATGCTCCTGTCTCAAGTGTTGCTTTATAGTGAATAGAATAAAATTCACAGCCAAGTTTTAATATTTTTAATAATTCCTTAAGTGATTTAATTTCCACTCCATCATTATCAATAAACAAACGATTAATAGTTTTTAAGAAAGAACTAACTCTTTCTATTATTAAATCAAAGTCATTATTTTCTAAGGCATTATTTAATAAAGTATATGCTATTAAAAAACTTAAATACTCACGACTCATTCTTGATAACAAAATCCTATCAACATCATGAGCATTTGGTATATCTGGTAAAGCGTAGTTTTCAAGATAAATTCCCATTGGTAAATCAATATCCACTTTAACCGGATAAGAATCTGTAATCCCTTTTAGGATATCGTGTCTTTCTTGAGTATTATATCCATATATGAATTGATGTCTACTTTGCCCCATTATCTCATTACTAAAATCAGCTGCCATAAAACCTCCCCCGAAAATATTTATTCTTCCTCTTTAATTAAAGATCTTGTTTTAGGTTTATACATCATTTCTTCGAATTGAAATTGATGGAATTCAGGTTCATAATTCTTAAAATCAGCATACATCTTCATAAACGCAAAATTAAATGGATGATATCTACTACCACTATTTCTAAATCTAACAGCATAGCTCATCATTAAACCATCATCATATGTTAATTTACTTTTTTCAAATGTAATTAAATATTCTTCGTCACCCGGAGCAATAGAAACACTCGAAGCATTTTCATATTGATAATCATCAGAATGCCAGCAGACTACTCCATCCTTAACTAAAGCTTGGGGATTCTTATCCGAAAGTGTCCAATTAAAGAAATAATCTTGAGATTCCTCATCTATATCATCATATGGAACTCCATTGATAATTCTTTGATATAATGCATCAATTAAATAATATACAGTACAGTTTTCTTTTGTAATATGAATTGTATGAGTCTCTGGTAATTCTAAAATATTACCATGATATTTATACGCCCAATACAAATCTAAATTGCCTTCGAAAGAAATGGTAAACGCTCCATCATCTGTGTTTATTACAAAATAGTCATACCCGTTTCCATTCTTACCTTTTGTTACTTCTAACATATTCATTACCTCACGAAATTTATTATACCATAGCATAAAAAAAGAAACTATCAAAGTTTCTTAAAACATCGGTCTTTTTCCTGCAGTATGCTCATTTAAATCTATTCCTAGTTGGTATAAATGATTAAGAAAATCTCCAAATCGTTCTGGTTGTAATAAATAATGCCTATTCGTTAATCTTATAGCCCCACTTTTTTCTGTAGATTTAACTGCAGCAATATTACGCGGATCCACCTCCGAAACTAGAAAAGCATCATATTTAGAACATATCGATTTTATTATTTCATCCATTGCTTTAGCGGCTAAACCTTTTCCTCTGGCCTCAGGAATAAATCCCATATCTACAAATAATACATCATCAATATTTTCATCAACAAAATATATAAATCCTACATCTTTACCATTTTCATTAATTAAAAAAGCAAAAATGGAAGAAGCTAATCTTGTAAACGTACCACTAAAAACACCTTCTTTTGAAAGTCTTTTCATAATAGCTAAAATTCTATTAAAAACATCCATATCAGCATCAGAATGAAATGGAATAATCTTCATTTTCATCACCGATTAGTTATTATATATTTTTACAATGTCATTTGCAAGTACCACCATTTTCTAAAAAATAATTATAAATATCGCTTGATAACTCAATAAAATTAGTATAATCACCTGTATCTATAATTTTTTTAAAAATATAATCTGATCCACCAGTCATAATAATATCGTTAGTACTATCATAAGTAATTGCAACTTCATAGGAATCCTTATTCAATTCACACATAATAACCATTGTATTTAATCCTTTTTCAGGATTTTTATTAATTCCCAAATAAAAGAAGCTAATCGCAGTAGTTTCAATTATAAAAAGAACAAAAACTATAGCAAATATGCATATCATAACTTTGAATCTTTTATTACCTTGTTTTTCTTGCAGATCCATTTTTGCTAATATTAAATTATTTGTTAACGCATCCAAGCTAACGTTAAATATCTTGCACATCTTATTTGCCTGATTTATATCCGGACACGTAATATTTAATTCCCACTTTGAAATCGTTTGCCTAGTTACACCAACTTTTTCAGCTAGGTCCTCCTGCGATAAATTTGCTTTTTTTCTATACTCTAGTATTTTCTCTCCTAAATTCATACCTTCATCCTTTCTAGCATTATTTTACTTAGTCCCGTAAAATAAATCTACCAATTTATAATGGAAAGTTCGCTATTTTTATTAACAAAAAAACAAGTGAATTATTCACTTGCTTTTCTTTTTAATAGTTAGCGCAACCACAAAGGCTAATATAACGCCAAACTCACACAATGAAATTATCATCCAGATAATTCCTGATGTTGAATTAGTACCTGATTCTATACCTATTTGTGACATTGTTAATAAATATTTAGAGTCTTTAATATCACTAAGTTCTATCATCCCATTTGCAACTGCCAATTCTTTGCTTTTTTCATCCAGTTTATTACTTTGTAAATCAACAGAATATAAATTAACCTTACTATTATCTTCGTAATAATTTTTTACATTAAGCTTTAAAGATATCCCACTAGGAATTTGGTTTAAGTTATTAATATTCACTTGCAAACCACTTGCATAATTAGATAATTTTAACACTTCTTTCGATGGACTTACTATTTCTACACTAGTTAAAAATTCGTTTGTATCTGTTATCTTTTTACCATCAACAATCCAACTATATATTACTTCTTTATTTTCATTGTAATAATTAAATCTTACTAGTTTTCCACTTTCTTTAATATCATTTAAGTTATTAGGAAGTATCTTAGTATCATTTTCTAAAATAATATCAACATCATTAATTGAATTATCTTTAAGTAGCTCTTGTAAATCCTCTAAATAATAGCCATCTTTTCTTAATACAGTAAGCGTTATTCTATTAACATTACCAGATTCCGATGTAACTAAAACTTCTATTTGATTTTCTCCGATATCTAAAGTATGAGCCCCAATGCCTGTCACTCTAGCTTTATCATCTACAGCTTCAGCATTTACATTAATGCTAGATACATCATTATTAACACTTAACTTATAATTATGTTCATCTATTTTCTCTAATTCATATCCGTCTACAGAAATACTTTTTAATTCATTATTTGTTGAATAATAAACCGGTTCTTTAACATTAACATTAATTACTTGAGTTCTACCACTAATATTTTCATCATCATAAGTAGTAACATCCGCGGAATAAACTTTAATTGTAGTACTACCCACAGATAAGCCTCTTACAGTAATTGTTCCACTTTGCATATCTAAAAATAAACTTGAAGATGAAACACTAGCAACTCCAGGATTAGAAGAAGTTATTTCTACTCTACCTGCTGCATTATTAGCAGTTATCTTAAATGTAGCAGAACTACCATTTGTAATATTTAAGTTTGTTGTTGATACCGTAATACTTCCTGCTGCCCAAATATTCAATGGCATTAAACATAATAAAGCTATTAACATAACAATTAACTTTTTCATAGACTTCCTCCATTCATAATATATTTTCTGATTCTTACATAGTCTGCAGAAGAGATTGTAGCATCAGAGTTCACATCAGCTGCATAAGTATATACATTTCCATTAATTATTTCAGATTTCATTATATGTTTTCTGATTTTTACATAATCTGCGGAAGAGATTTTGCCATCTGCATTTACATCTCCAATTACTGAAATCAAATATTCAAAATCTTTACTATCATTAATTCTAACACTAATAATATCTCCTGTTTTAGTTAAATCTGAACTTACTATAACTCTACTATTATTATAGTGACTATATGTTGTACTTTTTGCATACGTAGTTATTTTTCCTTTAAGATTTTCAAAACTATTATTGTTTTTTATTATTAATAAATTATCTTTTACTGTAACAGATGAATCAATATTTTTTATTCCATATATTTTTACCGTATTAGTTGCAGTTATCGGAGAAACTCCCGATTTAATAATTTGATAATTTACAACATATGAACCTACATCCTTAAATGTTGGCATTGTAGTTAAATCATAATTTTTATTACCTACAGAATATTTCACTGTATAATTTGTAGCTTTGATATCTAAATTTATACTATGGCTTTTACCATCATAAATTCCTTCATAATCGGTTGTATCATTAATCACCGGATCCGAAGTAATTGTAACTGTTTCTTCATCATATACATCTTCATAATTTTCATCATAAGATATTTTAAATTTAGTTGTATAAGTACCTGCATCTTGATACTTAGGCATTTCATCTAAAGTATAATCTCCATTACTATCCATATATTTAATAGTAGCTTTCGTAGGTTTTATTAATATAATGGTTATTCCATGTTGGTTACCATCATAACTATAATTTCCTCCGGATGAAACATAATTAATTTGTGCTTTATTAACCGTGATATCAACTCTCTTTTCAAAAGCTTCATCACTAGCATTTTTACCATTTACGATATAATACATATCTCCGAATTTTAGACTATCTCCATTAGCATAGGAAATTGTATATTCACTAATCTCTTCTTTTCTACCTAGTAATTCAAGATATTCAATATAAGTATTGCCATCGAGTTTTCCATAATCATAATATACTTCAACCCCATTAATATCTGAATTAGACACTTTATCAAGTGCAGTATACGTTGTTTTACTTGTATTAACGTTGATATAAGTTATATTCATTGATTCATAATTAATACTATTTGAAACTGCATAAGTCTTAGCATATGAATCACTATATAAATAAAATACAGTTTCTATTTTGCTTCCATCTTGTTTATAAACTGTTGAACTCTTTTTAAATGCATCTGTACCAATTGATGTAACTCCCCTTAAAATTGTAACGTTTTCTAAATAATTAGTTCCATAAAAAGCATAATCTCCGACTGTAGTAACATCATTTGGAATATCGAGCTTACTAATTCTTGTACTTCCAAAAGCATAATCGCCAATAGAAACTAATTGACTTGGAATATTAATTGTTTTTAAACTAGTACATCCATTAAAGGCTTGATTAGGTATAGTGGTTATTGAATCTAACAAAGTTATGTTATCTAATAAAGTACAAGAAGCAAAGGCTGAATTACCTAAGGTAGATATTGTTCCCTCGAAAGTTGTAAGATTGGCAAGATTAGAAAATGTACCTTCTCCCACAGCTATTGAGTCCGCTAAAGAAATAACTTCTTTTAGTTTACTTGCTCCAGTAAATGAAGATTTTCCAAGATTTGTTATCTTTTTTGAAAGGATCACTTTTTCAAAAGAAGAGATATCTACAGAAGAATCAAAAACTTTAGATTCTAAAGAAACTACATTATATCCATCAATTTTTTCCGGGAAATATAAAATATTAATTCCTTTATTATTGTCTTTATATTTTGTTAATTCAACACTAGAACTATTAACAACCGAATACTCCCATCCACTTTCATAACTTTTAGGATTTGTAACTTTAAATTTAGTAGCAACACCATCATACATAATAGTTATAGTTTGCTCAGCCGTACTATAAGGATCATAACTGGATAGTTCTACACCATCATATTCCCAAATTTCTCGGGTATATGTATTACCATTTCCAAAATGAAGAGTTAATTCTGATGTTAATATATTGTTTAAACTTCCATAGTTATATGTAGTTAATACTGGATTTACTTCGATGCTTTCAATTTCACTATCTCCAGCTTCACTAAATACTCCATACGTATCACAATAATTTCCATTACAGAATTTTGCATCTACAAATGATATTAATCCATAACCAAAATATTGGTCCCAAGACTCAGTTCCTAAATCTACAGCATGTTTTTTTAATAATTCAATTGTTTGAGCTAACGTTAATTCTTTGTTATAACTTTTTAAAATTGCAACAGCACTTACTGCATGAGGAGTTGCCATTGATGTACCACTTCCAGTACCATTAATACTCACAATGTTATCTCCGGGAGAAGCAAAAGTAATTTTATTACCATAATTTGAAAATGATGCTAAATTCAAATCTTCATCAACTGCAGAAATTGAAATAGTATTATTAAAACCTGCAGGATACTTTGTTGTACTTGATCCATCATTTCCTGCTGCAGCAACACTAATTATATTATTTTCATTTGCAGCTTCAATCGCAACATACATATTAGTATCATAGCCTTCTCCTGCAAAACTCATATTAATAACTTTAGCATCAGTATTGTAAATTACATAATTAATAGCCGATATAATATCTGAATTTGAAAGTGTTTTTGAATCCGAAACCTTAATTGGAAAAACTTTAACATTATCAGGGGTACCTTCAGCAATTGTACCTGCGATATGAGTACCATGACCAACATTATCAGTTACAGTAGATCCACTATCTAAAACATTATATGTTCCCTTTAATTTATCATCAAAATATGTATCAAATAAACTTACATCACATCCTGTATCAATAACAGCAACAGTGATATCTTCCAAATCTTTATTTTGAGCTTGTTTAATCGCAGCATCTAATCCAGTCTTAGTAATTCCCCACGAATTATATGTATCACCAGTAAGTTCATACGTAATATTTTCTCCAACATATAAAATATCTTCAGATTCATTTAGTTTTTCTAAAGCTTTATTTTTATCTTCTTCAGTTTCATATTGTAAAAAATATTGATTATTCGGAGCATTAACTACTTCAGTAGCGCCATAACTATCTTCAAGTGCCTCTGGAGAAGTTACAATTAGCATATTTTCTTTATTATCCTGAAGTCTTTCCATATCATCAAAATATTTAACCATAAAGTCTTCAGATAAATCAGAAATATTTATTAAACTTTTATAAGTAACAACTGGTTGCTTTTTATTAGCAAAGAAATAATATATACTTACACTTAAAAGTATGACAAATAAAATAACAATCTTTGCTATCTTTTTCATGATACAACCACTACTTCCTATCTTAATATAGTATACCACAAAAAAACTCATTTTTATCATGAGTTTTTATTACGATCTTTCATTTTATAAATTGCATCATAAATAATTAAGTACACTGGAAATGCAGAATATAAAAGTCCCCATATTTTATCAAAACCTTCGGAAAGAAATATGCTTATTACCCCAGGAGCAGCAATTACATATAGAATTGGTAACAACATAATATTTTCAAATGCCCCCATCGGCGAATACCAATTAAGCCAATAGCTTTGTTTAACTTTATTAGCAACAAATTTTTTTGATGATAATCCAATTATTTTGGCCACTGTATTTTTATGTCTTAAAACTTTGTAGTACTTGCCTTCCTCAAAGGTAATACTTTTTTTCTTATCAAACATATTAAATCTTACAGTTTTCATTAGTACATTACCTTTTGGGTCTACAAAAAGAAGTACATTTTCATTATAAATTTCTTTTAAATAGAGGATATCTTCTTTAGGTTTTCTCACTACATTTTGAAAATAACTATACCAGCAATAGATACCAACAACGATAAAGAAAGCAAAAAATATTACTTCCATTCCCATGTCCATGAAAAATGTTTTGAAATTTTCCCAAGTAACAGGTTGATTCCCCCAAAATATCACCAAAAGGAAAATGGAGATAGCCATTAATATAGTAATTACAACACGACCACCAGCATCATAATTTTCAGCAGTGTTTTTGATTCTAGTTTTATTTACCATGAGCCACCGCCTCCTCCGCCAGAGCCGCCACCGGACGAACCGCCTCCAGAAAATCCTCCGCCTGAAGAACTACTACCAGGACTCGAAGATAAATTACTATTAGCGCTAGTCATCGCAGAGTTCATAAATGAACTAAAATGAGTATGATTAAATGATCTATAACTATCATACCAATCTGGACTTACTAAATGAATTGACTCAAATTTTTCCATCCATTTTTCAGATACCCCTAGTACATATGTAAATGGTAATATATCATAAAAATATGTTGGATCTTTTTGAACCATACTTTCTAATTTTTCTTTTTCAACAGTTTCTAAGAAGTGTTTAAATCCTTTTATTTTACCTAGTAATTCATTACCAAGTTTAGTTCTACGTGGCATATATTTCATAAATATTCCAATTATTATAGCTCCCCCCAAGCAAACTATAACACCTAAAATATACATTACATTAGATAACACGGCATATATTATACCTAAACTCCAAAAGAACGCTCCGGAATGAAATATTATAAATCCTAACAAAAATATTTTGAAAATAAAACCACTATCGACAAAAATTCCCACTGCATAAAAAGGCATATAAAATAAAGTAATTCCTATTACCATTCCAATATTAGCCAGTCCATTATATTCATAATACGGAACTAAAACTGCAGTGAATATTGATGCTAATATAAACATAAACATTAATGCATTTTTACCAAATGGAGCTGGTGTAATTATTTGTTTTTTATTTTCTTTAGCGTTAACATCAGATAAGATACTATAAGTAGTTGTATAAAAAGAATCCTCAAGAGCATCTAACGTTACTGAAGTTACCATTTTACCAGTTTCATCTTTTGTCACATCAGCATGTTCAAATGAAAATAATCCATTAAAGAATTTTCTTTCGTATTCATTATCCCCATCATAATCTTTTAATTTGATTAATGTAAAAGTATTATTAGTTAAAAAATTCTTTTTTGCTTCTTCTTTAATTTTTAGATATCCTTTATTGGCTAAATATACTAGTAACGATGTTACATCTTCTTTTTCTGCTTTTCCCTTATAAATAAACCCTACTTCAAGACTATTAAAACCTTCGGGAGGATAAAACTCTACAGTATCAATAACCTTGTCATCCTTACCGTATTTTAACCAAGACACAAGCGCAATTAATACACCTAAAGCAGGAATCACAAACATTAAAATAACCATTGGATTAACAGGAATGCCTGCACCTACGAAATAACCTTCGGGTAGTTCTAATCTAATTGTTAAAGCTTCTCCAGGGCCTAATGCTCTAATAACATAACCTGTTATATCATTTCCTATTTGATTATATCTTACATCACTACTATTGGTAGAACCCAGCGATCCCACTGAAAATCCTAATTTACTTTTATCATAATCTTTAGGCATCTTAATACTAAAAGTTATATTGCTAATTGTAGTATCCCACTCAGTTCCAATTAAATTTAGATATAACTCGTCTTTATCTTTAAGAGGATCTTTTCCAATATTATAATTATATTTAATTACATAATCATGCGGCCCCATTAATGTATAATTTGCAGAGCCAATCTTTATTTGATACTCATTTAAATTAATTGAAGTTTCATATTCTTCGCTTACATCTATAAGAGTTACTTTAGCTCTATTTTTAGAAACTGTACCATCGAGTCTTTGAACTTCATTTCTAATTGGAATATTACGATATATTCCATGTTTATACTCATTAAAATTTACCGATATGCTTTCTATAATATCAAAAGTATTATTTTCATTAACTACTACATCAATATGATAATCAGTTATTTCATATTCATATGCATAAGCAAGTTTTGGAAATAACAAAATAAAAAATAACAATAATAATCTTATTTGTTTTTTCATAGTACTCCTAAATATCAATCTTTATGTTTTTGCGCTCTTCGTTAGAGGCTTCGAACATATCTTTTACTTTAAACTTCATTACTTTAGCCACAATGTTGCTAGGAAACATTTCAACTTTATTGTTAAATATTCTTACAGTAGCATTGTAATATTTACGTGAATTAGCAATTTCATCTTCAACTTCTGTTAATTCTTTACTTAAATTAAGGAAGTTTTCATTTGCTTTTAATTCAGGATAAGCCTCTGCTAACATCATGATTTTACTAATGTCTTCCGCTAATTTTGTATTAATGTCAAGTTTCTCTTTGTTTGACATATTATCATAGTTATTATTACGTAAATTGATTACTTCAGTTAAAGTTTCTTTTTCGTGTTTAGCATATCCCTTTACTACTTCTACTAAGTTAGGAATTAAATCCCATCTTTTCTTAAGATATACATCCATTGTTGAAAATGCTTCTTTAACACGATTATCAGCATTAACAAAACTATTGTACATAATAAAACTTACTATAATAAGTAAAACAACTATTCCCCCGATTACATATCCTAACATATTATCTACGCTCCTTTATCTTAAAATAATTATAGCATAAAAAAACTGATTATCATTAATCAGTTTTAACATAAATCAAATTTATCAAATTCTCTACGACGTACGTATGCATCCTTTTCTGATTGTAACATGTCTTCAGAAATATTAGGGTTATTTTGAACAACGCTTTGATCATATTCTGCGCTTATATTTTGCATCTTTACAATCGTTTCATGAATTGAATGCAATAACGCAATTAGTTCATCTTTTTTATCTACGTCAGTTAAGTTATTAATACGTTTATAAACAGTATCAAATATTACATATAAATCGGCAATGCCTATTCCCAAATCAACTGAGTTTCTAATTGCAGTGTAATCACCTGCTCTTTGACTTTGTAACGCAATTATTTTATCAAATGTTTCTTCTTTACTAAGATCACTAGGAAGCTTACTTGTATCAAATGTTAAATCATTTAAAGATATTTCATTCATATATGATGATATACTACGAAAATGCATATCTAAAATCATCTTAAATGCAGATCCTGTTGTTTTATATTGAACTACTCCATTAGCATATGAAGGTACAACTTCCATATTGTCTAAATATTCAACACTTGTATTTCTTGGATAATTAGTACGTACTTGATATGTTTTTTGAGTAAAATCAAGTGTAGGATCAAACTCTAATCTATTAAATCCTAACTCTTTAATTCTATTTAGAACCGCAAGAATTTGGTCCAACTCATCACGATGCTCTACTACATAGTTATAAAATGAAGAAAAGTTTTTAACATCTCCGAGTAAACCATATCCCTCATTAATAAATAGCATTATGTTAGAATACATATTAATAGTATCTATAACATCTTTATTTTCTGCATAAAACTTTCTAGCGCTCATAGAAAAAGAAAAACGTCCATGAGAAACCTTAAATAACTCAAGAGCAAAATTATTATTGGAACCATTTTCTTGTTTTATTCTTTCCTCAAAAGTAGGAAAATCGTCAATTATATGACATATAGCAATTAAATTATTAACCATTGAAGTATTACTTTTCATTTTCACTCCTCCTTCAACAACAATTATTATAGCATGTTTTTATATTATTTTCTTATTTGTGATATTATGTATTCTCCATTAAAATCTTTAGGGTTGCGCATTGATTCTACGGTTTTAATCGCAGGCCCCTTAAATAACTTTGTTAATGCAGATTCGGTACTCCAAAAAGCATCTAAACCTAAAGCTCCTAAAGTCATATTATTATGCATATAGGCATGAACACTATCATCTATTCCACGGATACTTTCATAATCTGCTAAAGCAGATGGTAGTTTATCCATTGGATATCTACCAAATTTAATATTATCCATATCACAAAATTGGACTTCTCCCGTAGCTCGATTAAATAAAATATTACGAGGATCTAAATCACCATAAACAATACCTTTACTTGTAAAATAATCTAGAATCTCTTTTGTATGTTTTAAAAATCTAATTAGTTCTTCGGGTTTTAACTGATAAAGTTTATAAGTATCAAAATTACAATCAGTTGTCATTTCATATCCAATTATCACATCATTAAGACTTATAGTACTAACAGGTCTTACACTGTAGTCTATTGGTGTGTTATATAGTTCAATTATCTTTTTTTCTTTATTTTCTCCCATAGCTTTAGGCTTACCATAATCAGTAAATATTTTATATAAAGTATTGTATTGACCACTTTCACAAATAGTTGCTTCGCCTCCAATGCATACTTTGTTGTAAGCAAGGATACTTCTTACCTGTTCTTCAGTCAAATTAATATTAGGAATCAACCTCATTATAACACCCCCCAAACTTAAGGATGTATTATAGCACAAATTGTACATTACCGCCATCATAATATATGTTTTTTTGAATTAAGATTAATCTTGAAAATAAGTATGCTTAATAGTACTATATAATCTAAGTTTATAGGAGTGAAGTTTTATGGACATTAAAAAAATTTATACGGATACTACTAATATCAATATTGATGAACAAAAGAAAATATGGGACGAACGCGGCAAAGGATATTACGGAGAATATATGGTATTTAGAGAATTATATCAACACATCTACGGAGAATGTAAAATACTTATGAATTTGAATATCCCTATTTCTAATGACAAAACTACTGAAATTGATTTATTAATGATTCATGAAACAGGAATTTATGTTTTTGAAATAAAATATTTTAAAGGTACCATCTACGGAAAAGATACAGACAAAACATGGACTCAATATTTTAGAACAAGCAGCAATAACAAGTTCAAAAACCCTATGTTACAAAATGAATATCATATAAACGCTATTCAAAATATTTTCCCAAACGCGTCAATACATTCAGTAATTGTATTCACCAGCGATGAATGTAACTTAAAAGTAGAAAATAAAAATCTGAATATTGATCTATGCACATTGTATGATTTATGTAGAACTCTTGAAACAAGATTTAATTCCAATGCTCAAATATATTCCGGAGAAGAAACTGACTTAATGTTTAATAGTTTAATTAAGTACTCGCAAATGAAAGAGCCTGTTTTATATGACGGTACTGTATTATCATTTTCTGAATGGTTACAACCAATCATAGAAGCATTAAAAGAAAACCAAGAAAAAACTGAAGAAGAAAAAAACAGCTATACGCTGTCTATTAAAAATTTACAAAAATCAAGAATTAAAAATCGAATTGTAACTGCAATAATTGCAATTATTTGTATAATATGTTCATTAATATACTCAGGTATAGTCGAAGATGAATACAACGAAAGACTAAATATCTTTAAACAGAATTTTATGCATGTTGATGAAATAGGAAATGAATATATCGACAAATTAAATGACTTTGTAACTGTTTCGAATATACAATTAGACGAATTATCAGACTACGCGGTTTCCTTTTCTGCTCGACTTAGTTTATCAAACGATATATATGGAATCTTGCTTAATGAAAGCTCAAAGTATATAGTAATCACTAATACTGGAAATGTGTATGAATATGACGTATTTGGAGATCACTTATCCTATAATAAATATAATAATATAATAGGAAAAGGAATACGCAATTATGGAGATTTATCAAAAGCTCAGTTTTACGGAGTAAATATAAACAATATTTCATACATAAAAATTACAAATATAGAATTGTTTAAATTAGATATTAAACGAACGACTATTAAAGAAAACCTTGAATTAGAATTATACAAAAAATAGTTTACAAGCTTACTGATAAATAATCATCAAAAATTATAACTCCAAACTTTGCATATCTTTATTATCATATTTTATACATTCGTTATAATTAATTTTTTTTACATCATATATAATAGCACTAGGAAAATGCAACTCTACTTCTGCTTTAAAAATCTTATATGGACACATCCATACTAAATAATCAATATTAGAATTTTCTATAATATTCAACATATTATAATCTAGCCACCACTTATGAGGTTCAGCATATATTCTCTCGCCAACATACTTCGGCCTTTTTTCATCAAAACATTTAACATATGGTGACGATTCATCAAACACAAAAAATATCACTTTGAATCCCGGATGATTCTCTTTATATATTTCAATTTTCTTTATATGCTTTTCAATGATTCTTTTAAAGTTATTAACATAAAAATCGTAATTATGATCCTGGTAACCCCTTAATCCACTATCCGGAGTAATAAACAAATGACCTCTCTCTGCGATTTCTTTAAACATCTCATTTTTACTTATAAGTTCTTTTACTAATTTGCTTTCTCGTTCATTATGTCGATTAATGACTCTACCATTTTCATCTACATACGCATGATCATCTATTCTCATAACATCCATCATTAATTTCAATTTATCATTATAAAAATCAGGCGGCAATTGATTTTTAGCAGAAGTATCAATCCACCATTTCCATTTTCTAGCATTATAAATGGATGTGCATACCTTAGCAGTTTTTAAATTTCTAGGAATTAAACCAATTTCGTTGCTTTTTAACATTTGAAAAGCATTCATTATTCGTTCTTCTTTATCATATCTATTCAATAAAAATCCCCCCATACTATTTGTTAAAAACTATTATTTTCAAAACGAATTCCACTTTTTAAAATTAAAACTTCTTTTCAAAATCTCCTTTGATACCTACTCCATCACTCTTAACCATAAATGCATCAAAGTCACATTCTTTTATTTTTCTTTCTAGTTTTATAAGTTCATATTTACTAAGTGCAGTATATATAATATAGGTTCTTGAATCATCATAACCACCTTTAGCATCCCAGTAAGTAAAGTCTCTTTGTAATTCGTTCTTAATATAATTGTTGATATCTTTTGGATTTTTCTTACAAAAGACAAATGCTGTTGAACATATATTTTGTTCATGCATTTTATCAATAGTTAAACTATCTACAAAAGAATAAATAATTGAATAAATCATTGTTTCAAATCCATACATAATACCTGCGATGGAATATGTAAAAATATTGATTACAAGACCTAATTTACCTACAGATAGTTCATTGTTCTTTTTAGCCATTACAATACCTACGATATCAGTTCCTCCGGTTGAAGCACCACACGAAAGAACAATTCCAAGGCCTGCTCCTCCGAGTAAACCTCCAACTAAAACATTTGTAAGTAAATCATTGACAACAGGATTAGTTGGTATTAATGAAAGCATAACTGTTTGAAGTGATATAACAATTAATGTTCTTAAAAAGAATGTCTTACTAATATTTTTATATGCAATAAAAAATAATGGAATATTTAGTAAATAATATAAAATACCACTAAAGTCAAAACTAGTTTTAAGACCAAATACATCAATAACAATACTTCTTATTAACTGAGATATACCCAGTACTCCTCCAGTATATAAGTTATTTGGAACAATAAATATATTTACTGAGATACAGAACATTAGTGAACCAAGAATCATCTTAAAAACATCTTTCATATTCCAATCAATTAATTTAATAATTTTTTTCATACTAATACCTCTTTCTTTCGCGCTTAGTAATTTTAACATATTAAAATAAAAAGTAAAGATGTTTTTAATATCTTTACTAGAACCTAATTACAATTATCTTTATAGTAAACATAATAATCGTGATTATTTAAACCATACGGTTTTCTTATTATATTCAATTATAAAACTTTCTGGTTTCTCACCATTCTGTATCTTATTATAAAAATCAATAAGTTTTTTTTGATATTTTTTTAATATGTATAAAATATGGTCTATTTCTTTCTTGGTAAAAAAGTCTTTTAAATCATACTTGTCATTTTTTAATTTCTGAAACGAGTTTAATTCTATTCTTACGCACTGATTATAATTGGTTTTATAAATATGCACATGAGGTAATTCTTTATGATTTGATTCATTAGGATTAATTCTAATATTCGCCAACTCGTTAATTATAGCGCCATTACCTCCACCAACACACTCATTAAAATATATCAATAAGTAAGGATCACCAATCTCATGTATTTCCAAAAATTTTTTTAAGCTAAAATCAACATTAGCATAGACTGTTTTCCTTTTAATTTTAAAAGCAAACCGATCTGTTAGTTCTTCATCAAAACAATCATCACTCCCACAAAGATTATTTAATAAAAAATTAAATAAGTCTCTTATTTTAGTAAATTCATCATATTCAAAAGTATAAACTTTTCTCATTTTTTTTAAAAAGTTTGCATCACAACAGCCCTCTTCTAGAACGTCGTTTAAAAGTCTGACATTTATAGATATTTTTTCTGCTGACATAACAAACTCTCCTTTATTTAATTTATTTTCTAAAAAAAAATTTAAAAAGTCAAGCAAATTCCTTCACCATAGCACAGGATTTTTAAAGCACTCTAATGCGGTATCAGTTTTTGTATAAATATTGTACTCTTTATACGTAATTGCCCTCGGAGCATATAAATTTTCTCGTTGTAAAAAGAATGGCTGGGCATATAAATTCCCATATGAATCTCTAAAAAGAATAGATAATTCACTACTAAGACTGCTAAATATTTTACTATCGGGCAAATATGCAATATCAATTAAAATCGAAGTCCCTTTCAACACCTTTCTATCAAATAAATAATTATAATTAACAGCTTTATTTTCTACAAATAATTTTATTGATTCAACATCACACAGCATATTATTTCTTTGTGAAGTTACACATATGTCCAAGTAATCGATATCTGTATTACCAATATTCTTAAGGCAAAATCTTAAATGTTTATATTTTTCCTTGTTAAGAACATCCTTAAAGTAATAAAACTCGACATTGGTTTTATCTTTGGCTACATTCGCTATAAAATCTGTCATAAACAGGTCTATATGTGGTATTGATTCATAATTATCTAGACCGTTAACAATTACAAACTCCGGCTTATTTTCAAATTGATTTCTCTTGTTCTTTTTCTTTTCTTGCTTTTCGTTATACTTCCTATCACTTCTTCTAAAAAAAATTTGAATTATTGTCGACACCAATAAAGTCAATAACGATGCAAGTATAGCATTATTATTAATATAATTTAAAATTTCTTTCATATTTCCCCCAAACATAAAAATAGAGCATAATTCATCATTAAAATGAAATACACTCTACTATATACGTTTATTATATCATATTTTTATAAATCAGACGATATTTTCTAATCCTTATCCGTAAACAAAATACAAAAATTAGATAGATCTATTTGATATTTATTAAATAGTTCTCTGATCCACCAAAATAACATGTGTCTACTATATCCTGTTTCTATAAATAAATCGGGTGTAATTTCTGTTTGCCATTGATTATCTCTTTCTTTGGAGAATACAATCTTGGTACCATATTCAAACTTAAATCTTCTTTCTGCCAACTCATCTAATATAGCTGGATTTGTTGAATATAATATTTTAACCATCTCTACATATATATTTTTAAAATAAGAAGCTCTGTATTTTACACCATCATATTGGAATCCATATAATTTATAATTAGGATTATCAACGTATTCATCAGCATCATCATCAGGATTATCTATATAAAATTCATAAAATTTTTCAAATTCTAAAGATGTATCAATATTTTGAGGGTACGGATATTTATCTATTATTATTTCTGATAATCTATCTGCTCTATCAATAATTTCTTTTTCTCCCCAAAAATTAATTTCTTCATCTAATAACTCTTTATTTAATCTTGTAATCTTTGTTTTATCTTCATCTATATATGATTTAAACATTTTCTTCTTTTCATCAAAAGGATAATTACTATATTCTGAATTATATCCAGTAATAGATAAATTTCCTAATGTATGAACATATTTGTCATATATTTCTTGATATTTATCTTCACCTAAATTTTTCTTCCATTGATTACTTAAAGTTTCTGGTAAAATATGTTCTATCGTTAAATCTGACATATCAACAGGCTCTTTATTATCGTTTTCAATGATGTCAAAGAAATATCTAAGTACCCTTGATTTTTTATACATGTTTTTATAATGCAATCCCTCATTAAATGTTGAATCACTTGGCATTTTATCATAAGTACTTAAAGTACAAATATACGCTTCTAGAGCTTTATAATATTTTGCTAAATTAGATTTATTTTTTTCAAATACTCTATCATATAAACCAGCATAAAATCTTCTTAAACTTGATGATGGTATTTCTGCAACCGCTCTTCTTAATGCATAATTACCAAACAAGAATAAAATATCATTAAATTCTTTTTCTTTTACTCTAATTTGTTCAGCTTCCTCACTTGATAAACTTTCTTTATATAATTTTTGAACATCTTTAAAATCATTACACACATTTAAAAGAAACGGATAAATTGTACTGTGTTTTAACAAACCAAAAAGTGAACACAATTCATTACTCTTTTTACTATATGTTCTAGAATTATTACAAACTATTAATTTATAATATTCTCCATATCTAATGATTTCTTCAAAAACATCTTCCTGATTATTAACTAATCTATAATAGTTTTTAAAGTTTTCATAAACTTTTGATTCTTCAATATATCTTGTATCTTTCATAACAAGGAAATCATAAAAGAATTTTTCGACATTTTCCTTACCAATATCATTTTGTAATTTTACCCAATACTTTTTATAATACTCTCTTTGTTTTCCTGCATCTTTAATACCCATTAATAAGAAGTTGCGTATTAAATCTGAAGTTTCAAGATTCATACCAGTAGAGTTTATACTTTCAAAAATTAATTGAGCATCATCTTCTTCAGCTAGAATTATTTCAACAATTTCAAGATTTGTAATTCCTTCAAATATTTCGTCTACTGTCATCCCATCTTCAATTACTTTTTTTAATCTATCTTTAAAATTAAAATAGTTAATTGAAATGTTAGAGGTTGAATCTAAATCATCTATACTACCCATTAATACTTTTTCAAGTTCTTCATTATCACTGTCAATAGATTTTAATTTTATTTTATATCTATCTTCACAATTGTCATTATATAAAGAATTATAAATTCTATTTTTTATTCTTTGATTCTCATCATTGCCAATAGAATCATATAAAGCTTTTAATAATAAGATAACTGTAGTTAATCTTTGTTGACCATCTATTATTGGGCAAAAAGAGAAATTATCTTCTGTTTTTTCAGAATATACTAAACTACCTAAATAATGATTTCTTTCTTTTTTTACACTATCAATAATATCATCAAATAATTGGTTACATTGTTGTTTTTTCCACGAATAAGATCTTTGATATACAGGAATAGTATATTGTCTATAAGTTTGTTCAATTATTTTTGTATATAATTTTCTATTAAACGCTTGCATAATTCCTCCTAATTGAAATACTCACTTATTATTTCTTCAAGCATACCAATTTTAGACAAATGATAATTCATTAAGTTATCCAAATTTCTAAATCCTTTTTGCAACTGATTTTTAGCTTTATTATCCCAACACATACCGTCAGTTAACAAAGCAAAACCAATATTTATTTTTGCCAAGTCATTTTGTCTATTAATATAGCTATCAATAATTTCCTCTGGTTTGGACCCGCCTCTAAAGAAATAATCAACTTCTATGTTTAAAATCTTTTCATTTTTTACAAGAATAAAATCAGCTTTTCTATTAGCAACATCTTCTGAAATCTCGAATCCAAGCTCACGCAATACCTTAAATTGTTTTTGTGAAATTAATTTAATTCCATAATGGTCACATATTTCGCTAATTATAGGTTCACAAGCATCTTCAAATGCGGTTCCACCTCTATTTTTTCTACCGTTTGTATCTAATCCAACAAGGACTCCTATCACGTAATCAATTACACTTTTCGTCAAAAGGTTTTCAAATAAATGTTTTAATCCTATTCTATCAAACAAGATATAATATTCATCAATCTTTGAATCATCCAAACCTTTTTTTAATTCTAAAACATTAAAATCATATTTAAAGTTATCATTTCCATCAAGTTGTTCATTTACTACTAATAAACTATTTTTACCATTCCATACATCTTGTCGTTCATTTTTAGACAAAGCAAATAACAATGGAAAAGTAGCTATAAATGTTGGTAACTTTTTAGCTAATTCATAAAACTTACTTTTTATATCGTCAGTTCTAATTAATACGTTCATTGCGTTCAATTCTATCTCAAAATCTTTATAATCCTCGGCATTCTCCCAATTGACATAAAAATCAAATCCCCTATTCGTTTCGACCAAATTATCAACAAATAATTCTGATATTTTTTCAATTTCCATTTCTTTAAATTTCATTTTCTTGTACCTTTCTTTTTATCGTTAAATCCAAATATTCTTTTTCTTTTTCAATTCCAATATACCTTCTATTTAATCTATTAGCAACTATACCGGTTGTTCCACTACCATTAAAAGGATCTAATATTAAATCCCCCTCATCAGTTGAAGCAAGTATTAATTTTTCCAATATAACTTCTGGTTTTTGAGTGGGATGCTTACCACATTTCTTTTCACTAGGTTTAGTTAATGATGATTCCCAGACATCCTTAGCTTGTTTACCACCATTAAGGTCTCTCATTAAATCATAATTAAATTTGTGTTTTGCTTTCTTCAAATCTTTTTTTGCCCATAATATAGTTTCTGTTGAATGAACAAAAAATCTACAACTTATATTAGGTGGAGGATTTAATTTTCTCCAAGTAATATTATTAATAATTTTAAACCCTTCCTCTTCTAGTGCCATACCAATCGAATAAATATTGTGCATTGTTCCACTTATCCAAATAGTTCCATTATCTTTTAATATATTAAAACAAAGCTTTATCCATTTTCTATTAAATTTATGTTTTTCTTTAATACCAATTTTTTTATCCCATCCCCCTTTATTTACTGAAACCATTTTTCCTCCACTACAAGTGATTCCATCTCCTGATAAAAAATATGGTGGATCAGCAAATATCATATCTATGCTTTGAGGTTCTATCTTTTTCAATAATAAAAGTGCATCCCCATGTAGTAATTTGAAATTATCATTATCATAATAAAATTTCTTACTCATCTAAATGCACCTCCTACTTGTATTATTATACTTTTAGTCTTCAAAGCCTTTTTTATTTTCGTAATTTGTTATAATTACTTCTTCTACTTTGCCCCTTTTCTTTCCGTTTGCATTTATATTTCTTTTCGCTTCAATAACATGAATGTTAAATTCACCATATAATTCATTTATCAATTTGGTATTATGATTAGATAACATTACATAACATCCTCTATCAGATAATTCTTTAAAAACTCTTGCAAGTCTAACTTGTTCTTCTTTACCAAAACCCTCCTCTGTATAACTATTGAATGTTGATGTATCTGAATCATATGGGGGATCAAAATAAATAAAATCTCCTTTTTTCGCTGTAGAAACAGAACTTTCAAAATCTTCATTCAGTATTTTTATTTGATTATTAGTTAAATAATAGCTAATTAAATTTAAATTGCTACCTTCATAAGTGTTTACTTTAGTCTTTTTTCCAAAAGGTACATTAAATTCTCCTTTACTATTAACTCTATATAAACCATTAAAGCACGCTTTGTTCAAATAAATAGTTCTTGCAGCTCTCGTATAGTCTGCTAATCTTCTGAAAGAATTTTTGCTTCTATCTTTATTTCTTAATTCATAGTAATATTCTTCACTGTGATTCGTTTCGTGACTATTTAAAACTCTTATCATTTTATTAAACTTATCTTCATTACACAAAACCTTATATACATTTATTAATTCCACATTAGAATCATTTATTACAGCCTTTTTAGGAGATAATTCAAAAAATAACGCTCCACCACCTATAAATGGTTCGTAATAAGTATCGTATTCTTCTGGTATATATTCCTTAAGTTTATCTATTATCTGTCTTTTTCCACCAGCCCATTTAACAAACGGTTTTCCTTTAAGCATTTCATTCCCTCCTGAATTTTTAAACACTATATATAGTATATCATAAAATATCTATACTTAACGATTTAATTGACATAGAATTTTAAATTTATATCCTACATTTATTCTGAGATATCCCATTTTAACGAAAATAACTTTCTTAATAATTTATATTACTTAAAATAAAAGTATCACAGAATGAACGTGAGACATATTGAATTATGTTTTTATTTTTTCATATTATATTGGCAATATACCGATTTTTGTTAACAAAATCATAATGATATACATAATACCTAAATTTATTAAATAAACAAAAAAATATAAAATTGCTCCAAATGTAGGTGCATCACCAGCTTTATAAAAAATACCGACAATTTTTCTGCTTATTAACACTAAAATTGTATAGAGTGAAATGACTTCTAATAAAATACTATTGGCTATTGGATTAGCTAATATTGGAATATTATCGATTGTATTGTAACATAGCCATGCTCTAATCAAAAAACTTATACCACTTATTAATTTATACATATTATTAAACCTCCTTATGTGATGTTTTATTATAGCTTTTATAAGATTATATTATTTTTTTTATTAATCAGACTTTAACTGAAAGCATTCTCATTAATAATTATTTAGTTATTACCATTAATACTAAACAAACAAAGTTTATAACCTTTTTCTACTAATTTTTTACAAGTATTTAAAGTCATATACTTTGCATAATTTGAACTTATTTTGTTTGAAAAATCCTCCATAAAACCTACAACATAATAAATTTCTAGTTTATCAAATAATTCTATAAATTCCTCAACAGTTATATTTTGAATTTTTTTATTATTTGGATATTTTCTTTTTATTTCATTATAATACCTTTCAAAAATCTCTTTTTTATTTTCACCTAATAAATAATGCCTAATAAATTCAGCAGATGTAAGCACTTGATTCATAACATCCCTAGCGCCTTTACCATCAAACTTATTTTTATTGTGTATTAAATATAAATTATCCTCATCATAGTATATTAAATCTGCTAATTCAATATTATTACTAAAAATAGTGTGAGCAACTATGATATCATCAGATTCAGAAAAAATTTTGTTATATTTATCCTCTGATAAACTTTTATCATCATTTAATAATATTTGATGTAGTTTATCATTAATGTTAATTAATTCATTATAGTTTTTTTTAAACTCTTTATCTAGATTTTCGTCATATTTAGAGTCGAACATTAACCAATCACCATTAAATAAGAAAAATGGTACGTTATTTTCATTCTCTACGTATCCCTGTATGCATTGTTTTATTTTTGTAGGAAATAAAATCATATCATTATCACTATAAACGCTTAATTCACACTTAAAAAAACTCTCTACCATTGATTTATTAATTTTATCTTTAAAATATTCATTAAATAATTCGCTAAATTCTATTGGTTTATCTGATTCATATACTAAATTACCATCCGAACTCATAATTATATACTTATTACCACCTGTACAATATTCTAAATAATCATCTCCTACCAAAATGAAATTATCAGTTTTTCTTTCTAACATATAACTTATTAAAAGTTCATTTATTATCTTTGGAGAATAACCCTTCTTTTTTACATTTACAAAATAACCTAACGAAAAATTATCTTCATACTTTTCTATTTCAATCAAATTATCTAATACTATTTTTAATTCAGATAAAGATATAGACTTTCTTAATACAAATGAATCTTTGGCGATTACATTTATTACTCTTTTATTCTTTTCTTCTTCTATTTCAATACCTATCAATTTAATAATTTCCTTATTTAATTCAATAGATAATTCTCTAAAAATAGAACTCATTTCATTTTCTAAGTTCATTGTTGTAACATTACGGTTAGAGTGTCTACTAGTCAATTTATTACCAGATAAATTATTTTCTAATACAGTTTTTATAACAGGACTATCCTCTTTTAATATTTTAGGTAATAATGATAGTCCATAATTTTTCTGTGTATAATCTGAAATGTAACTACTTCCTAATCCGCCAGTTAAAAGAAAAATATTATTTTCTTTTCTATATGACAATATATAAGAAATATGCGTGTTAGATATATCAATTTCATCAATTACAATTTTATTAATCATTCCATACCATGATGGGTAATGAAATGTTTTAAACACAAGACCTTTGAAAAAATCATCTTCTATTTTACTAGTTTTAGTCCTAGACTTTTTTGAAAGTGTTTTTTCTATATCTTTATATATTTCTTCTTCTAATTGTTCATATGAAGTTATTTTTATATTGCTGTTTTCTGAAAAGTATTTTACTGAATTATTGTAATCAACCTTATAAACACTAAATTGAGTTTCGTATTTATTCTTTGCCATTATTACCTCCAAATAAAAAAAGATATCATAATTTTAATGATATCTGAGCTATTATAAGTATAGCATAATTTACTTTAAAAATCATCATTTATTACAGTTTGTTTAGGTTTATTAGATACTCGCAAACCCTTATAAACAAACAAAATGAGACGCCGTAGCGTCTCTTCAGGGGGACCTAATTTTTTGGTTTCCGAGATGTTCACGACTCGTTAAAACCCTTTATTACTCGTTAATTGTGCACTTGAGAGCACTCGAAAACACCCTAGCATTTTAGTTTTTTCGTATGTAATTATGCAAAGAAAAAGAGCAATTATTTGTTCCGTTTATTATTTATCATTTGCTTTTAAAGCATTAATAATATTATTCGCTATTCTTTCAATTACAGGAACAGCTACACTATTACCAGCTTGCTTATATAATCTTGCATCACTCATATCTTCAGGAAGCACATAATTTTTGGGGTATCCCTGTGCATAAAAACATTCGATTGGTTTTAATTTTCTAATGCCATATTTTGTCTTTATCAAAGGAACATTGTGCCCACCTTCCCCCATGTTAGCAGTTAAAGTTGGTACTAAATTGCTTTGATTCTTTCTGACATATTTTCTTCTCCATTGATATACTGTCTTGTCATCATCCATATCCTTTTTTAACATATCAATCATTTCTTGTTTATATTTTCCGTCATTATAATAATATTTATCTTCCACTTTATTATCAAAATCAAATATATCTTTGATAGTTTTTTTCAATAGAATAGGCATAGGCATTCTAAATTTTTCGTAATCCTGCACATCTCTAAAAGCCACAATGTAAATTCTCTCTCTATTTTGAGGAATATTTCCGTACTCACATGCATTTAATACCGAATAACTAATCTTATTTTTATATCCAGCTTTTTCTAATCTATCAATTATTACTCTAAACGTATTTCCATTATCGTGACCGACAAGGTTTTTTACATTTTCTAAAAAAATTACGCGTGGTTTTCTTTCTTTAAAAATTCTTTCCATTTCAAAGAATAAATCACCAGTTCTATCATCGTCAAATCCCTTACGATATCCAGCTACTGAAAATGAAGTACACGGAAAGCCCCCAACCATAATATCAAAATCAGGAATTTCATTACATTTAACTTCATGTATATCTCTACAATCAACTTTATTTTTAAAATTTTTTTCATAAGTCTTTACAGCATATGGATCAAATTCATTTGCATAAACAATTTTACATTTTTTATTCGATAGGAAACCCAAATCGATTCCCCCTACACCTGCAAATAAACTACAAATTTTATACATTGTCATCATCCTTTCTTAACTGCGGCGCGCCGCAGTAATTATATCAAAAATTTAAGAGAATATCTATGATTCTCTCAAATATAATTAATATTCTGTTTCATCAATTTGAATACCATCTTGAATCATCGATTCATATGTTCCTATATCCGTAAATTCTATTTTATATTCTAATTCTCCTAACTTAGTAAAGATAACAGAATCTACTCCAAATCTTTCTAACATCTCATATGTTAATACAGTTCCCTCAGCAAGTTCAAAAACATCTCTTAATAACCATTTGCCAAGAACTTTATTAGGATTACTCATAATTGCCTTACCATCTTCTTGACAGACTTTTGCAGTAATAACATTTCCATCAGGAAGATGCAAATTAAATTGAGTATCTCTTGAAGGAAAGAAACCCTCACTTCTTCTTCTATCATCAGCAGGATATGGAATATATATTTCGTTTGGATCTCTTACTCTTCCCGAAGCATTCCATTGATTCAATCCACTTCTCTCTTGTACCGTTTTTATTCCTGTACTTCTATCTATAGTATAAAGTCTAAGACATAGCCTTTCTTCATTTCTTGGCTCAATTTCTGGAACCATAACATTTGCAACAGTAGCTAATATTTCAGTATTATTTTCAAATAATCCTTCCAAATATGAATAAGGGTCATTTAATATATCAATTTCAAAGCTATCCAATAAATCCATATTTTCAAACAACATGTATAATGTACTTTTACTAATATTAAAATGATAAATATGATTGTTATCAGTAAAGTAAATATTATTAGCATTTGTTCTATCTTCAAGAATAGTTATATGTTCTATATCAATTGAATCGAAAGAACATTCATATATTTGCATAATATTTGGAATTCTTTTTACAATGTGATAAATCATTTCATTTATTCCATGCAAATTTTTTGTTACTCTTATTCTCTCATTTCTATATTCCGATACTCTTTTAACCATTTCTAAAGAAGGTAATCCTTGATATGTAGTTCTTAATCTATTAAATTCAGCAACTTTCTGATTATCTGCTCCAACCCAAGTTTTTAATCCTACTCCAACATTATCTTTTTTGGCATCTGCAGAGCAATCTTCTCTACTCAAATTATCAGCATCAAAATATTTACAAAAGATATTTTCATGGCATCTATAGTAAAGATATGGTTCATCACTTTCAGAATAAATTCTAGATAAACTTCCAACTATTTTCAACATATTTTTATAATTATTTTTCTTTTCTTCAGGTTGTCTATCGTAAAACATAAAATCACCCACCAATTTTTAACATTGCTATCATTACTATAATTATATCATAAATTTCAAATTTCTCAGAGCTTTTGATGAGATTTTTAATATTTCACCCTCTTGAGTGTGAAGAGAGCAACTATTAATTATTCCATAATAAAAACTGCTAATTATAGCAGTCATAAAAATTCACGAAAACCTATTCATGCAGATCCAAGAATAGGCCTACGGCTTTGATATCCAAATCTATTTCAGATGTTACTCCATTACCAGCAATTTTCTTATACGCAGAATTGTAACGGCGAATCCAATTTTATTTTACGTAAGATTGTGAACTTACCCAGCTTTTAACAAGACTGTAACTTGAGTTTGGATTTTGGCATCCCTAAAGTGGATCTGCACTTTAGTTTCCATAGCTTAACACTTACGAGTATGCTCTCTAAAAAAAAGTTTTACTTGCCCCATAGCTGTTAAGATTAGCTCTCTCAACAATCTAATCTATAATTATTAGATGTTCTTGCTAACATTTGGGCAGGACAAGCGTAAAAACTCTGCTAATTTTTTCAATTCGCATCATCTCCTTTGCTTGCCCTTATAGGACATAAATATTATACCACAATTTACTCTCTTGGAATAGAAGAAGACAGATTTTTTTATCAATATTAATAAGCCTTTTATCTCTTTAAAAACAGCATTTTTCATATTTTTAACCCCGAAATTCGTATGTAATTCGTATGTAATATTTATGAAAAGTTGTAAAACATTACTAAAAACTTGTAATTTCTTGCTATTTTTTTGTAACAAACACAAAAAATGAGGCCTTTCGGCCTCTTCAGGGGGTTTTGGTTGATCATCTCCCACATTATTGTTCGTAGAAGTTGATCATGTACACGATATTGCTACCGTGCTATCTTAATAATATTATCTTTCATTTTAAAAGTCAATTAGGTTTATACAACTTTACACTTTAATCCGCAATATCTAAACTATCAGATATCTTTGAATAATACTCACTTTGCATATACCGTTTATTTCTAATATATTCCTCAGAATCATTTTTTGCTTGAACTAATATTTCATAGTCATTTTTAAGGTTAGCAATTTTAAAATGCATATCCCCACTTTGTCTTGTTCCAAACAAATCCCCATGGCCCCTTAGTTCAAAGTCTCTTTGAGAAATATGAAATCCATCATTACTTTCTTCCATAACTTTAAGTCGATCATTATCATAATTACTTATTAAATAACAATAACTTTGTAATTCACTTCGACCTACACGTCCTCGAAGCTGATGAAGCGATGCGAGCCCAAATCTTTCAGCATTAAAAATTACAATCATCGTAGCATTTGCAACATCAATACCAACCTCAATAACTGTAGTTGATATCAAAATTTTAACAACATTATTTTTAAAATCATTCATAACTGAATCCTTAACTACCTGCTTCATCTTTCCATGAATGATTTCCGTTCTAACTTTACCTTGAAAAGCTAAATCAATCTTTTCTTTTAATAGATTTACACTACTTAAATCAAGTTCATCATTTTGTTCCACTAAAGGAGAAACAATATATATTTGATGCCCCTTTTTTATTTCTTCGAGCATTGCGGAAAGCACATCTTTAATTTCTTTTTCACTCTTTACTTTAGTAATTATTTCCTTACGTCCCATCGGTTTACTTTTAATCATCGATATATCTAAATCACCATATATTGTCATTGCATAAGTTCTTGGAATTGGAGTAGCAGATAAATATAAAATGTCAGGTCTAAATGATTTCTTTTGTAAAATACTGCGTTGATTTACACCAAAGCGATGTTGCTCATCAGTAATAACCAGTCCTAAGTTCTTAAAATTCAAATTATCACTTAATATAGCATGAGTTCCAATTAATAAATCTACTTCGCCTTTTTCGACTTTTTGGTAAACGCTTTTCTTTTCCTTGGCACTCATTGAACCTGTAATAACGTCAACATTAACATTAAACTTGTCTAATATCTTTTTAATACCATAATAATGCTGTATTGCAAGAATCTCTGTTGGAGCCATTAATGCTGATTGATAACCCGAAAGAAAGTTTGCATATACTGCCATCGTGGATACTACAGTCTTTCCACTACCAACATCTCCGAGTAATAAACGATTCATTCGCGAAGGCGACTTCATATCATTTATTATTTCTTCGACAGCTTTTTGTTGATCATCAGTTAACTTATATGGCAAACTATTAACAATTATTTGCATTTTTTCATTGTCAATATCCCTTGCTATTCCCTCAATATTTTTATTCTCCTTATTTAAATAATTCATCTTAAATGAAAAATTAAATAACTCTTCATATATCAGTCTTATCTTAGCATTTTTTACTTCTTTAGCATTTTTAGGAAAATGAATCTTTTCAATTGCTTCTTTCTTATCTAAGAAACTATATCTTTGTGTATATTCTGAAGGGATTAAATCTTCAACAGGATTTTTTATTGCCGCTTTAATTAGCTTAGATAAAGCTTGACTAGATATTCCATTTGTTAAATGATAAACAGGTTCAATATCACCAGGACTAATATTAAATTTAATATCACTCGCAGTAAAACTGTTTTTCTTACCATCATACTTTCCAATTAAAGTAACTCTTTTACCTACATTCAAATTTGGACGCATAAAAGCTCTATTAAATATTGTTACATTACATATCCTTCCGTTTGCATTTGCTCTAAATGAAAGTCGATTAAAATTCTTTTTAATATATGAAACTACTGGATTAGATTCAATAATAGCACTAACAATTAAATTATCATTTGAATCTATTAAATCAGAAAAAGAATATACATTATAGCGATATGGATAATATGTTAATAAATCCTCGACTGTATATATATTTAATTTTTCTAGTAACTTTGCTGTCTTTGGGCCTACCCCAGTTATGTTGTTTATATCCATGTTTCCTCCATAATTTAATTATAGCATATTACTAATTTAAAACTCTTAAAAATATTTTTGTAAATTATGTGTAAATTTAATTGACTTTTAGGGGTCTTTGATTTAGTATATTAAGTACCAAATCACTTGAGAAGGCGATTTGGTGCTAGTATCACACTAGTCAACCCCTTTTTATTCTTTGAGACCATCACGCAAGTGATGGTTTCGCAATTTATAGACATTAAAAAACTAACTTTTTAAAAGTTAGTTTTTATTTTCTAGATTTTTATAATAGTTATATCTCTTAATTGCGTTTTGTTTTTGTTGTTCAAGGATTTCATCTGCAAACTCTGAGTTCTTAATAGTTAACGCTTTGAATCTAACTTCATTATTTAAGAAGTCACGATACTTATCAAAGTCCGGTTCCGGAGAATCAATATAAAGTTTATTATCAAAGTAACGCATTAACATTGTATAACCGCATTCTACTGCAAGTTTTTCTTCGCGAATTGAATTACTCATTCCATTTTTAATTCCATGTTCAACACAAGGACAATAAGCAATTATTATAGCAGGACCATTATGTTCTTCAGCTTCTTTAAACGCTTTTATTGTTTGCATCATGTTAGCTCCAAGAGAAATACTTGCAACATAACAATTTTCAATTGAACTAGCAATTCTAAATAAATCTTTCTTTGAAGTTTTCTTACCAAAGTCTGCAAATTCTGCAACAGCACCCTTCTTCGTTGATTTACTTGCTTGTCCACCAGTATTTGAATACACTTCAGTATCTAATACTAAAATCTTAATATTTTCATTTGAGTGAAGAACATGATCAAGACCATTATAACCAATATCATAAGCCCATCCATCTCCTCCTAAAGCCCAAACTGTTCTCGCAGGTAAATATTCTTTTAACTCTACAAGTTCTTTAGGGATATTTTCATCTTTTAGTTTATTAGCCACTTCCATTGTAACTTTTATATCATTTTCATTTGTTAGATATTTGTTGAAAAGTTCTTTAGTTTCAGCATCAACAGCCTCAAGTGAGGATTCCATAATTTTTCTAATTCTATTTCTTTTTTGTTTATAAGAAATATGAATACCATAAGCAAATTCAGCGTTATCCTCAAATAATGAGTTAGCCCAAGGAATTGAATAAGGCATACACGGAGCACTTCCACCATAAATACTTGAACATCCTGTAGCATTAGCAATAACTAACTTATCTCCCATTAATTGAGTTAACAATTTAATATAAGGAGTTTCACCACAACCTGCACAAGCACCATTAAATTCAAATCTTGGCTTTTCAAGTTGGCTACCCTTAATTGTATACTTGTTGAAAAGTTGTTCATTTTCATGTGTATCAAACAATTCATCAGTTGGTTTAACATTTTCTTCCATTGTTAATGCATGAGTAGGACAAATTCCCACACATAATCCACAGCTTGTACAATCTAAGTTACTAATACCTACTACAAAGTTATAATCATCTTTACCAATTACTGGTTTACCAATTGATTTATCTTTAGTAACAAAGTTTCTAATAACTGCATGTGGACAAACAAATGAGCACATTCCACATTCAATACATTTTTCCATATTCCATTTTGGAGTTAGGTTAGCAACATTTCTCTTTTCTCTTTTTGAAAGACTTCCAGGGAACGCTCCTCCCGCGATAGGAAGAACATCACCAACGGATAAAGTATTCCCCATTCGATAATCCATCATTTGATAGATGTCTTTAGCTTCTCTTTCTTCATAAGGAACTTCATTTAATGTGATATTTACCTCTTTAATGCTATTTAGAGACTCATTTACAGCATTTGTATTATTATCTACTATATCTTGTCCTTTTGTCGCAAAAGCCTTTTTAATTGACTCTACAACAAGTTCTAAAGCATTATCAATTCCTAAAAGTTTTAAAATATTAACTTCCATGATTTTATTAATCTTACCACGAATATTATTTGCATAAGCAATCTTTTCTGCATTAATAATATTTACTTTTAAATTCTTATCTAAAATTATTTTCTTAACATCACTTGGCAAGAACTCATTTAACTCTTCTTCATTCTTAATTGTATTAATTAAAATATATGCTCCATTTTTAGCATCAGATAACATATCATATTTTTTGAAATATTCATCTTTTGTAATAACAATAATCGAAGGACTAACTACATAGTAAGGTGCATTAATTGGTTTATCCCCTACTCTTAAATGAGAAATAGTTACTCCCCCACTCTTTTTAGAGTCATATTCAAAATATCCTTGAACATATTTTCCTAAACTAGCATTAGCAATAGTTAATATATCTTTTGAAGCACTAACCATTCCATCAGAACCAAATCCCCAGATTTTAAATTCTTGACAAGGAAGCTCTACATCATATGAATCCACTGGTAAACTTAAATAAGTTACATCATCATTAATACCAATAGTAAAACCATTAACCAATTTACTATCAAGCATATTATATACAGCCATTATTTGATCTGGAGTTGTATTCTTACTAGATAATCCATATCTTCCACCTACAATTTCGACAGGTGTATCTTTTAATGCTGCTACAATATCTAAGTATAAAGGTTCACCAATACTTCCAGCTTCTTTAGTTCTATCTAACACTGCAATTCTTTGAACTGATTTTGGTAATACATCGATTAAATATTTAACACCAAACGGACGATATAAATGAACTTCAATTAAACCAAGTTTTTTACCATTTGCATTTTCTTTATTAATAACTGCTTTAATAGTGTCACAAACACTTCCCATAGCTACAACAACATTTGTGGCGTCTTGTGCACCATAATAATTAAATGGTTTATAGTCTTTACCTGTAATCTTATTAATTTCCATCATATATTCATTAACAATATCTGCCATTTCAATATATTTAGGATTTCTAGCTTCCATACATTGGAAATATACATCCTCAGTTTGACTTGTACCATATTCAGTATTACATCCAACATTTAATGATCGACGTTTAAAATTATTTAATCCCTCAGCATCTACTAAAGAAAGTAATTTTTGTTCATCTAATTCTTTAATCGTATTTAATTCATGACTTGTTCTAAAACCATCAAAGAAATGCACAAATGGAAGTGAACCTTTAATCGCAGATAAATGAGCTACTGCTGCTAAATTTTGAGCATCTTCCACATTAGTAGAGGCAAGCATACAAAATCCAGTTTGACGTGCTGCATAAATATCTTGATGGTCACCAAAAATCGAAAGAGCATGCGTCGCTAAACTACGTGATGCAACATGAATTACTCCTGGCCACATTTCTCCTGCTATTTTATACATATTTGGAATCATCAATAAAAGTCCTTGACTCGCTGTAAAGGTTGAACCAAGAGAACCACTCATTAAAGCTCCGTGTAATGCGCCTGCAGCACCCATTTCTGATTCCATTTCCACCACTTCAGGTTTTGAATTAAATAAATTATTAAGTTCTGTATGAGATAAATAATCTATATTCTCTGCCATTGGTGAAGATGGTGTAATTGGATATATTGCACATACTTCACTAAAAAGATAAGCTATTTTACTACAAGCTTTATTTCCATCTACTATTTTCATCTTATCACCTATTTTTAATTATAAAATAAAAACTAGTAAATTACTAGTTTCTATTATTTAACATATCTTCAATTTTTGTTAAGCGATTATATTTAGCTACTCTTTCGCCTCTGGATACAGAACCTGTTTTAATATACGGAATATTTAGTCCTACACCAAGATCTGCAATAAATGTATCTTCAGTTTCTCCACTACGATGAGAAATAATCATCTTAATGTTATTCGCTTTTGCTAAATTAATTGTTTCAATAAACTCAGTTACTGAACCAACTTGATTTGCTTTAAGTAAGATTGCATTTGCTGCCTTCTTATCAATACCCATTTGTAGGTATTTAGCTTGCGATACAAAGAAGTCATCACCAACAACCATTATTCTATCGCCAGCCTCTTTCGTAAGAAGCGCAAAACTATCAGCATCTTCCTCTTCAAAAGGATCTTCAATACTAATAATTGGATATTTATTAATTAAATCTAAATAATAATCATTAAGTTCTAATGCAGTATATTCTCTGTTATCTAAAGTATATTTACCAGTTTCTCCATCATAGAATTCTGAAGCTGCTGCATCAATTGCTAAAGCAATATCTTTTCCAGGAACATACCCAGAGTCTTCGATTGCTCTAACTAAATATTTAAAACATTCTTCGTTATTTGGTAAATTCGGAGCAAATCCCCCTTCATCACCAACCCCGGTAGCCATACCATCATTTTTTAGCATTTTCTTCAAAGTAATAAATACTTCTGAAGCTGCTCTTACACGGTCTACTTCTTTTTCCATTAAAGGAACAATCATAAATTCTTGAATATCTAAGTTGTTATCAGCATGAGCTCCACCATTAATTACATTAATCATTGGAACTGGCATACTATAAGTACCATCAGATACATATTCATATAATTCTTTATTTTCTAACTTAGCTAAACATTTAAGTGATGCAAGGGATACTGCTAAAATAGCATTTGCTCCCAAATTAGATTTATTATATGTTCCATCTAATTCTAGTAACATTTTATCAACATCAGCTTGAACTAGTTCCATACCAACCATTTTCGGAGCAATGATATCATTTACATTACTAACTGCTTTTAATACTCCTTTTCCATGAAATCTTTCGTCTCCATCACGAAGTTCAATAGCTTCTTTAGATCCAGTTGAAGCTCCCGAAGGGACTGATGCCACTGCACTAATACCATTTTCTAAAAACATTTCTACTTCAACCGTAGGATTACTACGACTATCTAAGATTTCTCTTGCTTTAATACTTTTAATTTTCATATTATCCTCCTAATATAAGTATAGCTTTTTAAAAACTTCTTCGCAATTAAAAAAGGACTTATTAACAGTCCTTTTACCAAAATATTTTAGTTATTTCATCGCTTCTCTTACGAAGTAATATTACATCCGTCATATCAAGTATTCCAGAAATAATTAAGAATGCACCTGCTAACTGAGTAATAGTTAATGATGAAAAAGGATTTACAATAACCATTATTCCAAACACAATTAGCATTATTCCAATTACAACAGTAATTAACCAAGCAGGATCATTTCCTATTTTAAACCATACTCCATAAGTTATTTTATTAGCTCCCATAACTACTAAGTATAAACCTAAACAAACTGTAATAAATGATGATACACTAAATGGAACTAAAATAATTATTAATCCTAAAACAAATAAAATAATTCCAAATATCATATTAAATGAATATAACTTAGCGCCATCTCTTTTTAGGTATTTATAAACCATATTAAAGCCACTTACTAAAAACATTACCCCAATTATAATTCCAATTATTTTATTGGTTAATTTAGGTAAAAATAACATTACAAAGCCAACTAAGATTAGTACTACTGATGAAGCAATACTCGTAGACATTAATTTTTTAAATTTATCTGAACTAGTTGTTCTTATGAACCTTCCCATTACACTTCTCCTTTATAATAATAAGTATACTTCTTTTTCTCATTTTATGCAAACACCTAGCAATTTCAAAAATTCTATGATATAATATTTTACCTTTTAGGAAGGGGAATGAAGTATGTATATTAGAGAATTAAATCTCGCAGAATTTGAAAATTTTGCTAATAACCACGAATATAATAACTACCATCAAACATTGAGTTATGCAATGTTAAAATCTGAAAATGAGTATGAGTATGAAATAATTGGATACTGTGATGACGAAAATATTTATGCTGCTGCATTAGTCTTAGTTAAACTACTTGATGGCTACCTATATGCATATATTCCCGAAGGATTCTTAATTGATTACACAAACGAAAAATTATTACATGATTTTACTGATGCATTATACAAATATTATAAAAAAGAAAGTATTTCATTTATTAAAATTAATCCTCCAATAGCAATTGCTCAAATAGATCCTAAAACTCATATGAAGACTTTTAATGATAATACAAAAATTGTTGAAAATCTAAAAAGATGTGGATATACAAAACTTGATGACAACATTTATTTTGAATCAATTCTTCCAAGAATCAATGCTATTGTCGACCTTGATGAATTCGATATTGAAAAACTAAATAAAAACACTAAAAATAAAATTAGAAAAGGAATTAGGAAAGGTTTAACTTTAGAAATTGGTAACAGCTATAATTTAGACATTTTATATTCTTTTATTAAAAGAAAAATTAAAAAATCAGAGTTTTACTATAACGACTACTATAATATTTTTAGTCGTGAACACGCTATTGATTACTTCTTAGTAAGTATTGATTATGAAAGATATATTATAAATTCACAAGATGCATATAACAAAGAATTAACTAAAAATGAGAATTTAAATAAAAAAGTTAGTCAAATACCAGGAACTAGAAATATCAATAAAAAGATGAACTCTGATAAAACCCTACTTGCTTATAAAAATGATATCTCTATTGCTACTAAACACATAAATAATCCAAACAAAGAATATGTTGCTGGAGCACTTGTAGTAAAACATGGTGACACAGCCACAATCTTAATCAGTGGGTATGATAAGACTTATCGTGATTTTGCTCCAAACTACTATTTATATTATGAAATATTAAGATACTATCGTAATGAATTTAAATATGTTAATTTAAATGGAATTTCCGGAGACTTTTCTAGAAACAATAAATATCATGGACTAAATCAATTTAAATTAGGATTTAAACCTGAAATATACGAATATATTGGTGAATTTGACTTAGTTATTAACCCAAGAATATATAATAAAATGATTAAAAAAGGATTATTAACTAAAGAATTTAACAAAAATAAATAGACAGCTATTAAACTGTCTATTTTTTGTTTGCACGTGCATAAATACTATATGCAAGTAAGAATTCAGCGGGATAGTATGTAGCTAAACACACTTCTCCAGTCCAAGACCAAAGTTCAACGAATAAGCTAAGCAAAAGCATAAAGTCAGATATCGTAAAAAGAATACTACCTAATGCAATTGTACCAGTTACATTATCTTTCTTTTTTATAAAGTTTCCTAAAGCTTTACCAAGCATAAGCGAGATAACAAAAGCATATATTAAACATACCCATTTCATTATAGGATCATCAAATACTACAATTGGACTATATAACATAAATACTGCTACACAAGCGAAGAACACTAAACTTATAATAACATCCAAACCTCTAATCTTTTGACTAAAACAATAAGCTATTAAAAAGCCAATATGGCCCATAGCAAAAAGTGCAGCTCCTAAAATGAATTCAATTTCTAAGAAGATATCTCCAAGCATAGCTAGAATTAATCCAATACTCATTGCTAAATAGAATTTTTTATATTTTTTATTTTGTTTAAGCGCATATACCATATTTATGAAACCTAAACTTGCAAATAGAGCACTAGTAATTGATTTAATTAAAAGTCCTCCCACTGTAATATAAAAATAATTTCCAATGCAAATTGCTATAAAAAATAATAAATTTACACATTTCATAAATTACCTCAAAAATATTCTTAATAGCTTTTCATAAAACTTGCTATTATAAGGTTGATATCTCATTGGAAGATCCATCCAAGTCTTTTTATCAACAATACTTTTAGTATGTGAAAAAGCATCAAATCCCGTTTTACCATGATATGAGCCCATACCACTTTCACCTACACCGCCAAAGCCCATTTCACTAGTGGCTAAATGAATAATAGTATCATTTACACATCCTCCACCATATCTACATCTATCTAACACAGTCTTAATATGTTTTTTATTTTCAGAAAATAAATAAAGTGCTAATGGTTTTGGTTTATTGGCAAGCATATCAATCACATCATCAAAATCATCAAAAGTTAAAACAGGAAGTATTGGTCCAAAGATTTCATCTTCCATAACTTTGTCCTTCCACTTTATATTATCAAGAACAGTAGGTTCTATCTGAAGCGTATCTTTAAATACTTGACCACCACATACTACATTCTTTTTATTAATTAATCCCATTAAGCGTTCAAAATGCTTTTCATTAATAATTTTTCCATAGTCAGGATTTGTTAACGGTGTTTTACCATATTGTTTTTCTATTTGATTACAAATTTCTTTTATTAACTCATCTTTAATTTTCTTATCACATAAAATATAATCCGGAGCCACACAAGTTTGACCACAATTTAAGAATTTACCAAATACAATTCTCTTAGCAGCCAGTTTAATCTTAGCGCTATCATCTACAATACATGGACTTTTTCCACCCAATTCTAAAACAACAGGAATAATTTTTTCTGAAGCCCGTCTTAAAACTTCTTTACCAACCATTTGACTTCCAGTAAAGAAAATCATATCAAATTTTTTATCTAACAGCGCTTCATTTTCTTTACGTCCTCCAGTTATAACAGCCACATATTCTTCATTAAAACACTCACTTATTATACTTTTTACAACCTTACTAGTCGCAGGTGAATATGCACTAGGTTTAATAATTGCCGTATTACCTGCAGCAATAGCATTAATAAGAGGATCGATTGTTAATAAAAAAGGATAATTCCATGGACTCATGATTAACACATTGCCATAAGGATTTGGCTTTTTAAAACTCGAAGATGCAAATTGCGCAAGGGGTGTATGAACTCTTTTCTTTTTAGAAAACTTCTTAGTATGTTTAATCATATAACTAAGTTCACTTAAAACCATCCCTACTTCACACATATAACTTTCATATGCACTTTTACCTAAATCTTCTTTTAAAGCTTCATTAATTTCTTGTTCATGATCTTTTATGGATAAACGCAAACGTTTTAAACTTTCAACTCGAAATTTAACAGGAATAGTTTCACCACTATTAAAGTATTCTTGTTGTTTTTTTAAGATATTATCTATATTCATTATTTACTCCAATCTGCAACTTTATAATAAATTACTTCTAGTTCCTTAGCATTCATTAATTTAGGTACTGGATATAACGGATTTGCTTCTTTATCGGCATGTTTTGCCATAAGAGATATATCTTCAGCTTTAATGCCTTGGATTGTTTCTGGAATATCCATCTTCTTATTAAGCTCTCTAATTGCTTTTATAAACTTTTTAGCGCCTTTTTCATAACTATCGCCTTTACGTACTACTCCAGCGGCCATCCCTAAATCATGTAGTTTTTTATAAGCAGATTTGCCATACTCTTCTAAAACAATTGGCATAACAACCGCATTTGCTAATCCATGAGGAATATTATATTGTCCTCCTAAAGAATGAGCTATTGCGTGTATATATCCCACATAAGATTTAGAAAACGCAATACCTGCTTTATACGCTGCTATTAACATATTTTGTCTTGCATCATGATTATTTCCATTTTTATATGCTTTTTCAACATTGTTAAAAATAAGTTTAGTTGCCTCTAAAGAAAGCGCACGAGTCTCTTTTGTAGTAGAACCACCAATATATGCTTCAACAACGTGAGTTAACGCATCCATTCCAGTTGTTGATGTAAAACGAGGTGGCAATGAATATGTAACTTCAGGATCTAATACTGCATATCGAGGAATCAACGTAAAATCATTCATTGTATATTTGTGTTTCTTTTCACTATCAGTTATAACTGCAGTAATTGTAACTTCACTTCCAGTACCTGCAGTCGTAGGAATGGCAATCAGTGTTGGAATTTTGCGTAAAACTTTTAATAACCCTTTTAATTTACTTAAGTCTTTATTAGGATATGCAATTAATGCCCCAACAGCTTTAGCACAATCCATCGGAGATCCTCCACCAAAAGCTATTAAACATTCACACTTTTCTTTAATGTAAAGTTCTTTTGCTTCATTAACATTTTTAACCGTCGGATTTGCACAAGTTTTATCGTAAACTGCACATTTGATTTTACAATTAGAAAGGATCTTTTCTAAATTCTTAGTAACTCCAGCTTTTCTTAAAGATTCATCTGTCACAAGTAATACAGACTTTACTTTTAACTCTTTTAATAACGGCTCTAAATCGCTTACTTTATTATATACCGTAGGCTTTCTATAAGGTAATATTGGCATTGCTAAACGAAAAGCAAATTGAAATACTCTACAATAACTTCTTTTCAAAATATTCATTATGATAGTCCCTCCTCACTTATCACTTGTAAATTATCCACTATTCGATAAATCGTTTTATAAAATGATTGACGTTCTTCTTTACTAATTCCTTTACTAGCCTTTTCAACTGCTAGTTCAGCACGTTTACAGATTGACTCAGCAGCTTTCTTCCCTTCATCTGTTAACTTTAATAACGCTCTATATAAATTATCTTTAATTGATTCTCTTTTTATTAATCCTTTTTCCTCCATTAAAGATACAGCTTTTGAAACATCCGATTTATCACGAGCACATGACTCACATAACTGAGCCGAAGTAATACCGTTTTTATGTTGATAAATTGTGGTTAAATAAACTGCATAAGGACCTTTCAATCCCCATTTTGACATTTCATCCGAGGCAATTTTATGCCAATAGCGATATATTTCAGACATCACATAAGAAAATTTTTGAAATCTTTCTAACATACATAACTCCTATTGTTGATTTTTCAACATTTTAATTATATTCTAAAATAGAAATTATAGCAATTAAAAAAGGCATAAATTAATATGCCTTTTTACTATTTCTCTTTTTCAGGAATAGGAGTTTTCTTAACAATTAATTCAGATATTGATTTACCTTGATTATAATAATCTACAATTTCTGCTAAAAATTTAGTACAATCTGCAGCAACTATCCAAGGCTTTTCTAAAATATTCTGTGGAATGTATGTTAAATTTGTCGTATATATTCTTTCAAACAATTTATTTTTGTATGCATCCATAAATACGTCAGGTCCATTAGTAAATAGTGCAAAAGTTGCAAAGAAATATACTTTTTTTACCTTTCTTTTATGCAATTCTTCTGCCACGTCAATTAATGATCTTCCACTTGCTATCATGTCATCTACTACAATAGCAGTTTTACCTTCTAAATCTTTACCTAAGTATTCATGCGCTTCAATTGGATTACTACCATTAACTACTTTTGATAAGTCTCTTCTTTTATAAAATAAACCTACATCAACTTTAATAATGTCAGCTAAAAATCTTGCTCTATCCATCGCTCCTGCATCCGGACTAATTACTAAAGTATTTTCTTTATCAACTTCTTCATTTTTCAAAAATTCACATAGTATATCATTTGTTGGGAAGAAGTTATCAAACGCCATTGTCGGAATTGCATTTTGAACATTTGGATCGTGGGCATCAAATGTAATAATATTATCCACCCCCAAAGCTTCCAATTCTTGAAGTGCCAAAGCACAATCTAATGACTCTCTACTTTTTCTACGATGTTGACGTGATTCATATAAAAATGGCATTACTACAGATATTCTTTTAGCGTGTCCCATCATTGCAATAATTGTTCTTTTTATATCCTGAAAATGTTCATCAGGACTCATAGTATGTTCTTCTCCATACATTTTATACTTAAGACTATAATTATGCGTATCACTAATTATATATACATCTTTTCCTCGAATACTTGCAAGTAATTTTACTTTACCTTCACCATCACTAAATCTAACAGCATCTATCGGTAAAATAAAGCTTTCTTTAGACTTTTTCATTTTCATTAGGTGTTTATCTACTTTTCCACCAAACTCCTTGCAATTATTCATTACTATTAAACATAAATCTTTATCTTCCATTAAAACTCCTATTTATTTTTTCATTTTTAACACAAAAAAAAGCGATTACTCGCTTTTTTATTTTTACTACTTAATAATTTCAGAAATTACACCAGCACCAACAGTACGGCCACCTTCTCTAATAGAGAATTGAGTTCCTTGTTCAAGTGCAACTGGAGCAATTAGTTCAACAGTCATGTCAACGTTATCGCCAGGCATAACCATTTCAACGCCAGCAGGTAATTCAATAACACCTGTTACGTCAGTTGTTCTGAAATAGAATTGAGGTCTGTAATTTGAGAAGAATGGAGTATGACGTCCGCCTTCTTCTTTAGAAAGTACATACACGCTAGCTTTAAAGTTAGTGTGAGGTGTAACTGTTCCTGGTTTAGATAATACTTGACCACGTTCAACATCTTCTCTAGCAATACCACGTAGTAATACACCAGCGTTATCTCCAGCTTGAGCAAAGTCAAGAGATTTTCTAAACATCTCAATTCCTGTTACAACAGTTTTCTTAGTTTCTCTTAATCCAACGATTTCAACTTCATCATTTAGACTTAAAGTACCACGTTCAACACGTCCTGTAACAACAGTACCTCTTCCTGAGATAGTAAATACGTCTTCGATACTCATTAAGAAAGGTTTATCAGTATCTCTAGCAGGTGATGGTATGTATTCGTCAACAGCAGCCATTAAATCACGGATACTTTGAGCAGCAGCTTCATCGCCTTCAAGAGCTTTAAGTGCACTACCCTTAATAATAGGACAGTCAGCATCAAAATTATATTCTCCTAATAATTCTCTAATTTCCATTTCTACTAAATCAAGTAATTCAGGATCATCAACTTGATCACATTTGTTCATGTAAACAACAATCTTAGGTACACCAACTTGTCTAGATAATAAGATATGTTCTCTAGTTTGTGGCATAGGACCGTCAGCTGCTGATACTACAAGAAT